>JAZNUH010000051.1:0-22152 GCA_045592225.1 Clostridia bacterium
AGGTATAAGATATAATTCCGTAAAGAATACTGAATATAACCATAAGAAACTGTCCGAAGGGATTGCCCTTGGAATTGAAAATAAGTGATGTTATGCCGATAATAGACGCAGCGAGGTACATATAATTTTGACGGTCAAAAAATATAAAGGATGTAATTGCCAGAAAAAGCGATGAAAACCAAAGTGTAAGCTCGTATTTTGTAAAGTGTTTTGTCATTTGTTCCTCCAAAAAAAAATAAGCACCCGCTAACACAACTTCAAAGACCTAACGCTGTGTTTACGAATGCAAACGCATTAACTACCCGGTGGCAGTAAAAATATTGTTTATATAATACACTAAAAATAACTTTAAGTCAATAGTCAAGAGCTATTTAGATTTTTTTCTAAATAGCTCTTGACATTTATATAAGGTGGTACTATAATCTATTTAGAAATATTTCTAAATAACTTTTAAGAGGTGATGAATATGGGAATGAACGAAACCTTTAAAGCCATTTCCGACCCGGTAAGGCGCGACATATTGTCAATGCTCAAGGACGGAAAAAAGTCGGCAGGGGAGATAGCCGAGCACTTTAATCTTACAGGTGCAACTGTTTCATATCATCTGGCAAAGCTTAAAAGTGCAGACTTGATTGCCGAGGAAAAATACAAAAACTTTATTTATTATGAACTTAATACATCCGTGTTTGAAGATATAATAACATGGATAGCGACGTTGGGAGGTAGTAAGTAATGAAATTTATTAAATGGAAAAGCCTTATCATAACCTGCGTGGTGTGCTTGTTGCCGATTTTGCTGGGTGTTGCGCTTTGGGATAAGCTGCCTGGCACAATGGCGATTCACTTTGACATAAACAATAACCCGGACAATTTTGCATCCAAAGGCTTTGTTGTTTTTGGTATGCCGGTGTTAATGGTAGCTTTGCAGATTTTCTGTTGCTTTATAAACGATATTAATGCACATAAGCACGGGGAAAGAAAAAAGTTTGAACGTGTAACGAAGTGGATTATACCGGTTATGACAATAATTTTGCAAATTGCAACACTGGGGTATGGTTTGGGCTGGAATTACGAAGTGCGCAAGCTTGCAGGTCTACTGGTAGGCGGAATACTTCTCGTCATAGGCAATTATCTGCCAAAGTTTGACTATGTTAAAAATTATGATCTGAATACGGAAAAGGCAAGAAAAATAAACAGGTTTATAGGCTACGAAACAATAATACTCGCGTTGCTGTTTATTATAAGCATATTCCTTCCGCCAATAGCAACATTGGTGTGTATTTTCCTGATGATACCCTATGCGATAATAAGTGTTATATACGGAATAAGGGTTGCAAAGAAATAAAAAAGCGGTGCAAATGCACCGCTTTAAAATTTAGCTTAACTTTTGTTCGAGCAATGTTTTGATTACTGCGGGGTCACCTGCACCGCGAAGCTCCTTCATACAAGCACCAAAGAGTGCCTGGAGAGCTTTGACCTTGCCGTTTTTAAAGTCCTCAACAGCCTGTGTGTTTTCTGCGATTACCTTTTCTATAACCGCTTCAACTGCACTTGCGTCAAACTTTCTGTCAAGGCCCTGTTCCTTGCAGTAGGCAACAGGGTCAACATCATTTTCGATAACTGCAATAAGAATCTTTTTGCCGGCACCGCGGTTTATATCGCCCTTGTCAACCATACTTGTAACTGCGTACAGCTTTTCGGGTGTGATTTCAAGGTCATTTAAGGTTTTACCGTCTTTACGCAGAATACCTGCACAGTCGGTAAGAATCCATGCTGCTGCGTCCTTTGCGTTGCAACCCATTGCAACAACATCGTCGAGAAGCTTGCTTACCTTGTGGTTTGAAATAAGCATATCTATTTCCTTGTCGGAAATACCTGCCGCGCGGTAATCCTCAGCCTTTTCGTCAACTGCGGCGGGCTTGTTTGCACGGATTTCTTCAAGCCATTCATCATCGATTATAATAGGCATAAGGTTTGCGTCGGGGAAGTAGCGGTAATCTGCTTCTGTTTCCTTGTTACGCATTGCAAAGGTTTTACCGCTTGCATCGTCAAAACGGCGTGTTTCCTGAACAAGCTCTTCTGTTTCGAATTCAAGGGCATCAATGTGTCTTTGTGCCTCGTAGCGGATAGCCTTTTCAATAGCTTCAAAGGAAGCCATGTTTTTAATTTCTGTACGAACACCAAATTCCTCACTGCCTTCGGGACGAACAGAAATGTTTACGTCGCATCTCATTGCGCCTTCTTCGCATTCGGAAATACCGCCCAAGCGGAACATAGACTTTAATTTATTGAGGTATGTTACAACCTCTTCAGCGCTGCGGAAGTCGGGCTGTGTAACAATTTCAATAAGGGGCACGCTTGTTCTGTTAAAGTCAACGTAAGAAACCTTGCCGCCATGAACAAGCTTACCTGCATCCTCTTCCATGTGAATCTGCTTAATGCGGATATCACGGCTGCCTGCGGATGTTTTTAATGTAACACAACCGTTTGTGCAGATGGGGTGATTAAGCTGTGTTATCTGATAAGCGCAGGGGAGGTCGGGATAATAATAGTTCTTCTTATCAAATGTTGTGTATTTGTTAATGTCACAGTTCAGCATAAGACCTGCCGTAACCGCAAGCTCAACAACACGCTTGTTCATTATGGGGAGCATACCCGGCATGCCGCTGCAGGCGGGGCACACACAGTCATTGGGCTCTTTGGGGGAGGAATGACCGCCACAGGAACAGAATATTTTAGATTCTGTGCTAAGCTCTACGTGAGTTTCAAGGCCGATAACCAGTTCGTAATTCATATTATTCACCCTTCCTTTCAACGCAGTCTGCGAGGCTTAAAAGTGTTTTTTCGCTAAAGTGAGCACCCATAAGCTGAACACCACCCGAAACAAGGGCAGGAACACCTATGAGATTGGCAAGTGATGTAAACACGCTTTCTTCATATACCTTTGTGAAAGCCTCACTTATATCATATTTTTCATAAACTGTTTTACTGCAAACAGGAGTGAGAATTGCATCATAGCTTTTCATAAGCTTTGCAAACTTGTCTGCAATAACACGACGAACCTTAAGGGATTTATCATAGCAAGCCTCGTATCTGTTTTTGGACAGAACATCCGAACCGTAAAGAATAACAGCCTTTGTAAGGAAGTTAAAGCCTTCTGTTCTGGAGTTTACATAAAGCTCGTCAATGTTTCTGTACTGCTCTGCGCGGTGACCGTATTTAACACCGTCATAGCGGGATATGTTGTTACAGGTTTCGGCAGTCATAAGAATCTGCCATGCTGTGTTTGCTGTGTCAAAAATATCAAAGGATATTTCGGTAACCTCTACACCTGATGCACGGAGAGAATCTGCAAATGTTTTTACGCGCGCCTTTGTTTCAGCATCTGCTTTGTCAAGCAGTTCCTTGATAATGGCAACTTTTTTGCCTGTTGTTTCAGAAATGGAGTAATCATAGCTTTCATCTTTAAGGCTTGTACCGTCCTTCTCATCGTGACCGGCAATTATACTCATTATCTCACCGACACCTGAAGCAGCAGGGGCATATACGCCAAGCTGTTCGCCTGAAGCGGCGCAGGATATAACACCATAGCGGGAAACTGTACCGTATGTGGGTTTTAAGAAGTCAACGCCCGAAAGTGCAGCAGCACGACGGGGAGCGCCTGTCATATCAACACCAAGAGCTGCCTTTACTTCGCCGGCGGCAACAAGCTGTGCCGATGCGCCCGCAAGTTTATCATCTTTTTCTGCGTAGTTTGAAAATTCACCAACAAGGTCAAGACCGAATTCACCAACGTGAGCCTTGCCTGCAACCTTATAGCCTTTATTTTCAAGGCGTACAACCGCTTCTGCGCTGAACAGGGGCTTAAAGCCTTCAAGCATTTTTGAACCGGCAGCAGCTGTCATATCTTTTACAAGTATTGTATCGTCAACGGCAATATTTCCGTTGTCGCATTTTACCATATAATATTTCATTTCACACACCTCACTTTACAAGTCTGGGTACCTGCCAGCTGTCTTCGCTACGTTCGGGAGCGCCTTCTAAAAGGCTTTCTCTTGTAAATGGCTGACTGCGTACATCTTCGCGTAAAACATTGGTCATGGGCATAACGTGTACCATGGGATCAACGTTTTGGGTGTCTGTTTCACCAAGGATTTTTTCCTTTTCGCTCATTGCGGCGAAAATACCTTCCATTGTTTTTTCTTCCTCTTCGGTAAGAGCAATCTGGTTGAGCTGCTGTGCGTTGGAGAAGGTCGAGCGCTTGCCTGCAGATGTCTGCTTTGCTGCGGAAGTACCTGCCGCACGTTGTGCAAGTGCACTGCCACTGCCTAAAAGGTGAACATCTTCAAGCTGCTGGTTTGTAACCTCGCTGGGAGCACCAAGCAGTAAATCCTGTGCATTACCGTTTAAGGGGAATGCAATTACGTCAAGAATTTTTTCTTCATCTGTCAAAAGCATTACCATACGGTCAATGCCCGGTGCCATGCCGGCGTGGGGAGGAGCACCATATTGGAATGCAGTATAAAGCGCATTGAAACGTTTTTTGAGTTCTTCTTCGGGATAGCCTGCTATTTCAAAGGCTTTTCTCATAATTTCAATGTCGTGGTTACGAACTGCACCCGATGCAAGCTCAATACCGTTACCTACCAGGTCATACTGGTATGCTAAAATGTCGGTGGGAACCTTGTTTAAAAGTGAATCCATTCCGCCCTGGGGCATTGAGAAGGGGTTATGTGTAAATATTGTTTCGCCTGTTTCTTCGTCAATTTCGTACATGGGGAAGTCAACAACAAAGCAGAACTCAAAAGCATCGTCCTTTACAAGGTCGAGCTGTTCGGGCTTTGCAAGCCATGTACGAATCATACCGGCTTTCTTTTCTGTATCATTTTTCTTGTCGTCACAGATAAAGAAGAGGGTTTCACCTTCTTTTACGCCTGTGAGCTTTGTGATTTCTGCCTTCTGTTCATCGGTCAAGAACTTGGCAATTGGACCTGCGAACACACCCTCTTTGAGAGTGATGTAACCAAGACCGCCAAGACCTACCTCGGGAGAGGTTGCAAATTTAAGCGAATCTTCAAAGAATTTCTTGGATTTGCCCTGACAGTTTGCAACAATACCGCGAACAGGCTTACCCTTGAATGCAGGGAAACTTACACCTGCGAAAAAGTCGGTAAGGTCGCAGATTATAAGGGGGTTTCGAAGGTCAGGCTTATCCGAGCCGTAGTACATCATAGCATCTGCATATGTTATACGGCGGAAGGGCTTGGGAGAAATTCTCTTGTCAGAGAAGGTTTTGAAGGTGTCATAAATAACATCTTCACAAACATCTAAAACTTCTTCCTGTGTGGCAAAAGCCATTTCAAAGTCCAGCTGATAGAACTCACCGGGAGAACGGTCAGCACGTGCATCCTCGTCACGGAAGCAGGGCGCTACCTGAAAATATCTGTCAAAGCCGGACACCATAAGAAGCTGTTTAAACTGCTGAGGTGCCTGGGGCAGAGCATAAAACTTTCCGGGATGCTTACGGCTGGGAACAAGGAAGTCTCTTGCGCCTTCGGGGGACGATGCAGTAAGAATAGGTGTCTGCATATCAAGAAAGCCCTTGTCTTCCATTTTATTTCTTAAGTGACGTATAATCTGTGAACGTTTTACAAGATTATCGTGGTTTTTGGGATTACGAAGGTCGAGATAACGGTATTTAAGGCGAAGCTCATCCTTGCTTGAACGTGAAGCACGAACATCAAAGGGAAGCATGTTAAGGCTTTTGCCTAAAATCTGCAGACTGTCAGCCACAAGCTCAACCTTACCTGTTTCTATTTTGTCATTAACAGTTTCCTCGGCACGCTTTTCAACAATACCGCTTACCGAAATAACTGTTTCGCGGTTAACTTCCTTAACAAGTGCCTCGTCGTGGATTACTACCTGTGTTACACCGGTATAGTCACGAAGATCAATGAAAATAACACCGCCGTGATCACGCACAACATCAACCCAGCCGGCAAGCTGAACGGTTTTGCCGATGTGCTCATCGCGTATGTCATTACACATTAGTGTTCTGTACATAATAATCTCCTCCTGTTTTGGATAAAATTAAAAGTCCCGGAAATATACGAAAATATATTTCCGGGACGAGTAAACAAAAATATTTAACCCGCGGTGCCACCCGCATTGATACCGAAGGTATCCTCTTTTAAAGTATTAAGTTTATCAAAGCGGAGTGTTCCCAAACTTACTACTTATCTGAAATGCGCTTTCAGCCCACGACGCATTCTCTCTGTCAGACTTTCCACAAAAGCCGAGTCTCCGCAAAATATTATAGCAAAACGCAGTTTGTTTGTCAACAATATTTTATACCTATTTATATATATTATTACATTTTTTTGCTGTGACTGATAATTGAAGCAATTGACAATGGGGGTGTAATGTGGCATAATGAACTGAGAAACTGCTTAACCGGAGTGACAAAATGAACAGGAACAGGAAATTATCAATATTAATGACTATAGTCGGTGCTATTTTTTCAGTGTATGGCATTGCACTTTGTATCGCTACAAATATTAATACCGGTGTTGTGCTTGTGCTTTTGTTAGGATTGTTTATGCTTGCAGCGGGGATATTTTACAAACAATTAGCGCAATTGACAAAGTCCGGGTTTTTCCGCATATGCAAAATCATAGTGATTATTGGCTTGTGCGTGGAACTGATACTTGTATCATTTTTGGCAATATACGGTGTAACAGATACCGTGGACTACCGGGAAGATGCGGTTGTTGTTCTTGGTGCGGGCATAAAGGGAGACAAGGTTACGGTAACCCTTAAGCATCGTCTTGACAAGGCAATAGAGTACCATAGCAAAAACCCTGATGCAATTATAATTGTCACGGGTGGACAGGGCTTTCAGGAAACGGTTACAGAGGCTTATGCCATGGAAAAATACCTTGTTGAAGCGGGTGTTGATAAAAGCAAAATTATAAAAGAAGAAAAAGCAACCTCCACAGCCGAGAATATGAGATTTTCAAAAGAAATACTGGATGGGCATTTTGATAAGGATTATTCGGTGGCTGTGATAACAAACAATTTTCATATTTTTCGTGCTGTAACAATAGCCGGACGAAACGGGCTGGAGCATGTTTCGCACCTGCATGCGGGACTGCAATGGTACAATGTTATTCCAAGCTATTTAAGAGAGAGTATTGCAATTTTAAAAATGATTATAATGGATTAAAAGAGGTAAGGATATGTCAAAAAAATATGACAGAAATACAAAGGGCAAAATAATTAATGCGGCATGGGACCTGTTTTATGAGCAGGGCTACGAAAACACAACCGTTGAAGAAATAATAGATAAATCAGGTACATCCAAAGGCTCGTTTTATCATTATTTTGAGGGAAAGGATGCATTGCTGGGCTCCTTGTCATACATATTTGACGAGGAATACCTTAAGCTTTCCGAATCAATGGACGAAAATATGACAAGCTACGAAAAGCTTTTGTATCTTAACTCACGTCTTTTTGCGGTTATAGAGGACAGAATAGACATAGAACTTCTTACACGTCTTTATTCCACACAGCTTATAACAAAGGGTGAAAAGCATCTGCTTGATAATAAGCGCATTTATTATAAGCTGCTTAAAAAGATTGTAATGGAAGGACAGGAAAGGGGAGAACTGACACGCGAAATGACAGTGAGCGAAATTGTAAAGCTTTATGCCGTGTGTGAACGTGCCCTTATATATGACTGGTGCATATGTAACGGTGAATATTCTCTGTCGTCTTATGCAAAAAATGTTATGCCTATGTTTTTATCGAAAATTTGTTCTTGATTTAGTCTGCCGATAAAATCCTTGAGAAACATGAAGAATAAACAATAAAATTTAAACTGCGTATAGAATATAGTCTATACGCAGTTCTCTATTGATTTTTGTAAAAATATGTGTTATAATACCAAAATATAAGATTAAAAATGAACAAAGGAGACAGAAAAAATGGATATTTTTGCATTTGCGCTTTATTTTGTGGCAATGATTGCCATTGGCGTATTCTTTTTCATTAAGTCCAAAAGCGTAACAGAGAAGGATTACTTCCTGGGTGGACGTGCTATGGGTCCCTGGGTAACAGCAATGAGTGCTCAGGCATCTGACATGAGTGCGTGGCTCTTGATGGGACTTCCCGGAAGCATTCTCGCATTTGGATTTGGTCAGGCATGGATAGGTATTGGTCTTGCAATAGGTACAGCGGCTAACTGGATTTTAGTTGCAAAGAGACTTCGTAAGTTCTCGAAGGCGGCTAACGATTCTATTACTCTTCCGCAGTATCTGTCAAACCGTTTCGCGACAAAGAGCCATACAGTAAGTATTATCTGTGCAGTTGTGTTCCTGGTTTGCTTTACAATTTATGTTGCATCGGCATTTGTTGCAGGTGCAGACGTATTTACAACACTTATTCCGGAACTGAATAGGGAAACAGCAATGCTGATTTTTGCAGCAATTGTAGTTGTTTATACCTTCCTCGGTGGTTTCAATGCAGTATGCTGGACAGACTTTTTCCAGGGACTGCTTATGCTTGCGGCACTCCTCATAGTTCCTGTTGTTGTAGGATTTACAAGAGAACTGGAGCCTGCGGCTTTAACCACAATTTATTCCGGTCCTAACGGTGAGCAGTTTGAATTTGTTGCAAACTTCTTCAATGCAAGCTGGAAAGATATTCTCTCCGGTCTTGGCTGGGGCCTCGGATACTTTGGTATGCCCCACATTATCGTACGTTTTATGGCTATTGAAAAGCCCTCTATGGTTAAAAAGTCTGCAACTGTTGCAATTATATGGGTTGTACTTTCTCTGGCGGCAACTATTATAATTGCATACCTCGGCAGAATGTTTGTATATTCTAACGGCACAGACCTCTCTGCTGTTTTACTGGCAGAAGGTAAACAGTCGCTGATATTTGTAGAACTGGCACGTGACGTATTCCCGGCATTTATCGCAGGACTTCTTCTTGCGGCAATTATTGCGGCAAGTATGTCAACTGCAGACTCTCAGCTTCTGGTTGCAGCGTCATCATTTGCAAGTGATCTGTATAAGCCCATTATCAGAAAGAATGCAAGCAACAAGGAAATGCTGTGGGTAAGCCGTATAATCGTTCTTATTATTGCAGTTGTTGCTTTCTTTATTGCAGGTAGCAAGGGTAAGGCTGCACAGGCTATTATGGATCTTGTTTCCAATGCATGGGGTATTTTCGGTGCTGCATTTGGTCCGGCGGTATTGTTCTCGCTGTTTTGGAAGAGATTTACATACAAGGGCGCTGTGGCAGGTATCATTGTTGGTGCGCTGGTAGATATGCTGTGGCTGTGGCTCCCTGTTTCGGGTGGCTTAACACTTACCGCTATAACAGGCATTTACGAAATTATTCCCGGCTTCATTATCGGTGCAATAGCAGCAGTTGTAGTTACTCTTATTGATAAGGCTCCCTCCAAGGAAGTTGAAGCAATATTTGAAAAGGCAACTGATAACTCCATTGATGATTAATTGTTTTTAAACTCAAAGGCAACCCCGAAGGATTTGGGGTTGCCTTTTTTATGTTTGTATGGTAGAATATGCCCGACATTTAAATTTTTGATCGGGAGAAGACTATGGAAACCATTGTTTTAGCGTTGTTTATATGTATATTATTTGCCTGCATACTTGTTAATGTCCCCATATGGATTGCACTTTTGGCGGGATACATTTTGTTTGCGGGCTATGCTTTTATTAAAGGATATAAGATTAAAGAAATAATTCAAATGTCGGCAAAGGGACTTAAAACAACAAAAAGCATACTGTTTGTATTTGTGCTGATAGGTGTTTTAACAGCTATGTGGCGCGCAGGGGGAGTAATACCCGCAATTGTAAGCTATTCCATGAAAATAATACGTCCGGACATATTTGTGCTTGCAACCTTTTTGCTGTGTTGTGGTATGTCATTTCTTACAGGCACTGCATTCGGTACAGCGGCAACCATGGGCTCGGTTTGTGTAACCATTGGTTATGCGGTAGGGGCAAACCCTGTTATGATAGGCGGGGCAGTTTTATCGGGTGTATATTTTGGTGACAGATGCTCGCCTGTGTCTACAACTGCCAGCCTTGTGGCAGGAATAACCGGAACAGATTTATATAAAAACATAAAAAATATGCTCAAATCTGCAGCAATACCATTTATAATTGCGTGTGCTATATATTTTGTATACAGTATGTGCACAAAGGCAAACAATGTTACCGTGCCGGACGTGTACGGAACTTTTGCAAGAGTGTTTGTAATGAATCCTTTTATGCTTATTCCCGCAGTAACAATACTTGTTATGGCGGCTTGCAAAGTAAAAACATGGCTTACAATGGTTGTCAGTATTCTTATATCTGTAGTTTTGTGTGTTGTGTATCAGAATCTTTCAATTGCTGAAATACTTAAATATGCCGTGACCGGATTTAAAACAGCAGATACAGTGGTTGCTCCTCTTGTAAACGGAGGCGGAATAGTTTCCATGCTAAATGTAATTGCGATAGTGTGTATTTCCTCGTGCTACTCGGGAGTATTTGAAAAAACAGGTCTCCTTGACAAAATAAAAGGGCTGGCCGAAAAAGCCGGTGACAAAATATCGGTTTATCCTGTTATGCTTATTGTTTCAGCAGTAACAGCAATGGTTGTATGTAATCAGACATTTTGCGTTATGCTTACCGACCAGCTTTGCGGTCAAATAGAAAAAGACAAAGAAAAAAGAGCGCTGTACCTTGAAGACAGTGCGGTTGTAATTCCGCCGCTTGTCCCCTGGACAGTTGCCTGCACGGTAACACTTGCTTCTTCGGGGGCGCCTATGCATTCAGGAATAACAGCCTTTTTCCTGATGCTGTTACCGCTTTATAATCTTGTGCCAAGAATTTTGAAAAAATAATTTGACCACAGACGTTTAATGTGTTATAATTCGTAAGGTTTTTATAATAACAGCACAAAAGAGGAGAAGCTATGACACAGCTTAAGGAGTTTGCAAAAAAGAATACAGTAATGCTGGTAGCATTGGCAGCGGCAGTTATAACAAGCTTTATAATTCCGCCCGACAAAGAGTATACAGGTTATTTTGATTACAAAACACTTGTATGCCTTTTTTGTGTGCTGGCTGTGGTTTGCGCGCTTAAGAATATAAGATTTTTTTATATGCTCGCCCGCAAGATCGTACAGCTTTTCAAAACAGCGAGAATGAGCATACTTGCTCTTGTTTACATAACATTTATAGGATCTATGCTTATCGCAAACGATATGGCGCTGCTGACCTTTTTGCCCCTCGGGTATTTTGTTCTGACCTCAACAGGTAAAGAAAAATACATGGCTTTTACATTTATAATGCAGAACATTGCCGCAAACCTTGGTGGTATGCTGACCCCCTTTGGTAATCCGCAAAATCTGTACCTGTACTCATTTTTTGAAATTCCTAATCTTGAGTTTATGCAGATTATGGCACCGCCATTTGTTTTGTCGGTTGTTCTTATAACACTTTGCTGTATTTTGTTTGTAAAGGCTGAACCGCTCAGGCTGGATGACGAAAAAATCTCATTACCCGCAGTCAAAACTCTGCTTTATTTAATGCTTTTTGCACTGTCTATACTTATAGTTTTTCGTGGCATACCGTATGTAACAGGACTTATTGTCATCCCTTTGGTGCTGATTTTTGTTGACCGGAATGCTTTGAAAAAAGTGGATTATCCGCTGCTTTTAACCTTTGTATTCTTTTTTGTATTTGCGGGTAATATGGCAAGAATAGATGCTGTGCGCAATCTTTTTTCTATGATGCTTGAAAAAAGCACACTGCTTGTCAGTGTTTTATCCTGTCAATGCATAAGTAACGTGCCTACGGCTATTTTGTTGTCACAATTTACTCGTAATTATGCAGATTTACTTGTCGGTGTGAATATCGGGGGAGTGGGTACTCTCATTTCATCCCTTGCCAGTCTTATAACTTTTCGTGAGTATGTAAAGCATAACCCGGGCAGAACAAAATACTATATTTGTATGTTTTCACTGTATAATTTTGGCTTTTTATTGATACTTACTGCATTTATGTTGTTAATTTAATAAATAATCCTTGCATAAATTTTCATTATGTGGTATAATATGCAAGATTTTATAATACGGAGGGATAAAAATGGCGGCATGGTTTACAACCTGGTGGGCCGGAATAGTTGAAGATTTTGCAAAATGTTTCATAAGAGATGACCGTTGGATGCTTCTTGTTGAAGGTCTGGGTGTTACTGTAAAGGTTTCTCTTGTGGCAGCTATACTGGGTCTTGTCATTGGTCTTATAATTGCGGCGTGCAATTTAACTAAAATAAAAATTTTCAATGTGATTGGTAAGGTATATACCGATGTTATCCGTGGAACACCTTCGGTTACACAGCTGATGATTATATACTTTGTTGTGTTTGCAACGGTGTCTTTGGAAAAATGGATTATTGCTGCAATCGCATTCGCGATAAATTCGGGCGCATATGTATCCGAGATTGTGCGTGCAGGTATTCTGTCGGTTGAAAAGGGACAGACAGAAGCGGGTAAATCCCTGGGTCTCAGCGGATTACAGACAATGACATATATAATCATTCCGCAGGCGGCAAAAAATATTTTCCCCACACTTGGAAACGAGTTTATTACTCTTATAAAGGAAACCGCAATTGTAGGTTACGTAGGCCTTATGGATATACAGAAGGCGGGCGACTTTATCAAGAGCGCTACATACGAAGCATTTATGCCTCTTATCGGTATAGCAGTTGTATATTTTGTACTTATAAAGCTTCTTACACTCTTACTCGGATTGGTAGAAAAACAGCTGCGTAAGTCAGATATAAGATAGGGGGTATAGATAGTGATTACAGTTAAAAATTTGGTTAAAAGCTTTGGCGACCACGTTGTTCTTAAGGGAATCAACGAGGAAATAAAAGAGGGAGAGGTTGTTGTTGTAATCGGTCCTTCAGGTTCGGGTAAAAGTACATTTCTTCGCTGTCTTAACCTTCTTGAAATACCTAATGAAGGCGAGATTTATATAGACGGCGAGCAGATAAACAAGCCCGGAACAGACGTAAATAAAATGCGTCAGAAAATGGGAATGGTTTTTCAGCACTTTAATCTTTTTCCGCACCTTACAGTTATGAAAAACATTACACTCGCACCTTTGAAGCTTAAAAAGATGACAAAGGAGCAGGCAGTTAAAAAAGGAGAAGAGCTTTTGAATATTGTTGGTCTTTCCGACAAAGCAAAAGCATATCCCATTCAGCTTTCAGGCGGACAAAAGCAGAGAATTGCAATTGCACGCTCTCTGGCAATGGAACCTGAAATAATGCTCTTTGACGAGCCTACGAGTGCTCTTGACCCTGAAATGGTTGGCGAGGTTCTGGATGTTATGAAAGACCTTGCAAAAAGCGGTATGACAATGGTAGTTGTTACACACGAAATGGGCTTTGCAAGAGAAGTGGGTACAAGAATTTTGTTTATGGATGAAGGAGTAATAGTTGAGCAGGGAACACCTGAAGAGATCTTTGATAATCCTCAGCACGAACGTACAAAATCATTCTTAAGCAAGGTATTATAATCTAAGAATAAAGATAGCACAGCTATTTTTATAAATATTTTTTTAAAAGGAGAAAACCACTATGAAGAAAATTATTACACTTGTTCTGGCTATGGCTATGCTGTTTGCATTTGCAGGTTGCCAGAGCGCAACAAACGAACCTGCAGGAGAAAAAATTGTTTTCGGTACAAACGCTGAATTCCCTCCCTTTGAATTTGTAACAGCTAACGGCGTTCTCGGCGAATACGATGGTATTGATATGGCTATCGTTAAGCAGATCGGTGAAGACATCGGCGCTGAAATCGTTATCGAAAACATGGAATTTGACTCCCTTATCATGGCACTTGCTAACGGTCAGATTGATGCATCCATCTCCGGTATGACAATCACAGAAGAAAGAAAAGAAACAGTTGATTTCTCTATTCCTTACTACAGAGCAACACAGGTTATGATAGTTAAAGAAGATTCCGACATAACAAAGGCTGCTGATATGGAAGGCAAAAAGATTGTTGCTATCCAGGGCTACACAGGCGAAATCTGTGTTCAGGAAATGGGCTACGAATATGAAGCTTTCAAAAAGGGTACAGAAGCTGTTATGGAACTTGCTAACGGCAAGTGCGATGTTGTTGTAATCGACTCTGCAACAGCTGAATCCTACATAAAGGGAACAGAAGGTCTGAAGATTGTAGAAGATACAGAAGCTTTCCCTGTAGAAGAATATGGTATTGCTGTTAAGAAGGGCAACGCAGAACTCCTTGAAAAGATCAACGCAAGCATTCAGAAAATGCTCGACGAAGGCAAAATTGCTGATTGGTCTGTACAGTACAGCGAAGCTGAATAATTAAAAGCATATTAAAGCACCTCGTTTTTAAACGAGGTGCTTTGCTATAGGCATAAAAAAAGACAAGCTTTAACTTGTCTTTTTGGTACCGGCGGTCGGGGTCGAACCGACACGGTATCGCTACCACCGGATTTTGAGTCCGGCACGTCTGCCAATTCCATCACGCCGGCATTTGCCGTTACAACACGAAAAATTATAACACTTTGAGAGTGATTTGTCAAGATTTTTCTTTTAAATAGATGCGTGCTGAAATAAAAAAAGAAATTTACTTGCAAAAATATATTGACAAAGCTTTATATTTCTGTTATAATTCATATCGTTGCTTGCGTGGAGAGGTGTCCGAGCGGTTTAAGGAGCTGGTCTTGAAAACCAGTGACTCGAAAGAGCCGTGGGTTCGAATCCCACCTTCTCCGCCAATTTTCCCTTACACACAAACAAGGGATTCGAAGCCTGAGAGGGCTGCGAGCGTTAATAAAACAATTGATAATTGTTTTTAGTGAGCAGGTGCGCAGACGGGTACCGAAATGCAAAGCATTTGGGTCGTCAAGCAGTGCAGATGCGAAGCATATGCGTCATCCCACCTTCTCCGCCAATTTTCCCTTACACACATACAAGGGAATTGAATTTACAATTTAATATATAAAATGGAGAAGTACCCAAGTAGGTCGAAGGGGCTCCCCTGCTAAGGGAGTAGGCTGGGAAACTGGTGCGAGGGTTCGAATCCCTCCTTCTCCGCCAAACCAAAAAGACACCGTAAAGGTGTCTTTTTGGTTTGGCAAATAGATTAAACGAACCCGAGCAGAGGGTTCTTCGGAGCGGGAGCAAAAGCGCGACAGCTTATGCGAACCGCGGAGTCTCGAGAACGAAGATTTTTCGGGAACCGCCCGAAGCGGTCGAAAAATCAAGCTTCGCAGAGTATCCCTCCGTATAGGAGTTGTACGAAACAGAGCGGGAAGGAAAGACACCGTAAAGGTGTCTTTTTGGTTTGGCAAATAGATTAAACGAACCCAGAGTGGTCATAAAATGTAATACTTGTTTTTTGATGCAAGTTTATGTATGTATATTGACATTGTAACTAACATATGCTAAAATACGTAGCGTGCTACATTTTTAGGAGGATTTATATGAAACAGAACGTAGGGCATATGATAAAATGCATTAATGATAAAATAAAGTGCAGAGCCGATGCGGATATGAAAAGCCGTAATATTACCCTGGCACAGGGGCGTGTCCTTGCATACCTTTGTCGAAACGGTGGGGAGGCCACTCAGAAGGAGATAGAAACCTTTCTTGATATATCGCATCCGACAGTAGTAGGTATAATTACAAGGATGGAGAGGAACGGATATATTACCTGTTCCACAGATAATACAGACAAACGCAAAAAGATAGTCAGGGCAACCGATATGGCGGCAAACTTACGGGCGGAAATAGTGCAGACCATAGAAGAAAACGAAAGAGCAATGCTGCGCGGACTTACGGATGAGGAAACAGAAAATCTTAAACGTATGCTGACAGTAATATACAATAATTTGTAAGGAGAAAAAGCATGATTAAAAAAATGATAGGCTATGTCAGAGAATACAAATTACCCACGCTTTTAACCTTTCTTTTTCTGGCAGGAGAGGCGGTAATAGAATGTCTTATACCATTCAGGACAGTTGACCTTTTAAACAGCCTGAAAAACGGCGTGGAAATTAAAACGGTGCTTATAACAGGCGTAATTCTTATAATAATGGCACTTGTTTCACTGGCTTGCGGTGTTGCGGCAGGATATACCAGTGCAAAAGCCTCGGCAGGCTTTGCAAAAAATATAAGAAGTGCAGTGTTTGATAAGGTGCAGAGCTTTTCTTTTGAAAATATTGATAAATTTTCCTCTTCATCGCTTGTGACAAGACTTACAACAGATGTTACAAATGTGCAGATGTCTTATCTTATGATTATAAGATCGGCTGTACGCTCTCCCTTGATGCTCATTTTCTCGGTTATAATGTCCTACAGAATGGGCGGACTTTTATCAAGTGTATTTGTTATAGTAATACCTGTGCTCGTAACAGGACTTTTGCTTGTTGCAAAATTTGCAATGCCTGCTTTCAGACGTGTGTTCAAAAAATATGATAAGCTAAATCAGTCAATAGAAGAAAATGTGCGCGGAGTAAGAGTTGTTAAAGGCTTTTCGCGTCAGGAATTTGAAAAAGAAAAGTTTGGCATAGCGGCAGAAGAAATACGCGATAACTTTACAAAAGCGGAACGCATTGTGGCATTTAATCACCCCATTATGCAGATTTGCCTGTATTTTGTTATGATATTTGTTTTGTCTGTAGGCTCTTACCTTGTAATTACAAGCAAGGGAGTAAGCCTGGATGTAGGTCATATTTCTGCAATGCTTACATACGGTATGCAGATACTTATGTCACTTATGATGCTTTCAATGGTATATGTTATGATTACCATTTCCATAGAGTCGATAAAAAGAATTGCAGAGGTGCTGGATGAAACTCCGACCCTTGACAATCCTGAAAATCCCGTGATGAATGTAGCTGACGGTAGCATAGACTTTGAAAATGTAAGCTTTAAATATTCGGAAAAATCAAAAAAATATGCCCTTGCAGATGTTGATTTGCACATAAAATCGGGAATGACGGTTGGTATTATAGGTGGCACAGGCTCGAGTAAATCTACACTTGTGCAGCTTATTCCGCGTCTTTACGATGTCAGTGTAGGAAGCATTAAGGTTGGCGGTGTTGATGTGCGCGACTATGACCTTAAGGTTCTTCGTGACAATGTTGCAATGGTACTGCAAAAAAATCAGCTTTTCTCGGGCACGGTAAAGGAAAATATACGTTGGGGTAACGAAACCGCAACCGATGAAGAAATTACAGAGGTTTGCAAGCTTTCGCAGGCACATGATTTTGTATCGGCGTTCCCTGATGGTTATGACACACATATAGAGCAGGGCGGTACAAATGTATCGGGCGGACAGAAACAAAGACTTTGTATAGCACGAGCCTTGCTTAAAAAACCGAAAATACTCATCCTGGACGATTCTACAAGTGCGGTTGATACAAAAACAGACGCGCTCATCCGTAAAGCCTTTAAAGAGTATATACCTGAAACCACAAAGCTTATAATTGCGCAGAGAATTTCGTCGGTGCAGGATGCTGATATGATTATAATTATGGAAAACGGCAAAATATCTGATGCAGGCACGCATTCGGAATTACTGCAAAGCAGCAGCGTGTACAAGGATATTTATGAGCAGCAGAAAGGGGGAAAAAGCGATGGCGATGAAGCATAATATGAAAAATATGAGACCTGTAAAGCCTGTTGACCCCAAAAATCTTGCCCGCATTATTAAGCTTCTGTTTAAATCATATCCCGTACTGTTTCCACTGGCTTGTGCATGTATAATCTTTTCGGCAATAACTGCTACAATGCCTGCCATTGTTCAGCAAAAGGTACTTGCCGATATTGGCGAATGGTACCTTACCGGTGACTGGGTGGGTGCGGCAAAGGTTATTGTACCTAAAATAATCACCCTTGCATCCTTCTATGTGGTGTCGTTGTGTGCCATACTCGCACACACGCAGCTTATGGTATATATTACACAAGGATTTCTTGATAAAATGCGCTGTGAAATGTTTCGCAAAATGCAGGATTTACCTATAAAGTATTTTGACACAAACAAGCACGGCGATATTATGAGCCATTACACAAATGATATTGATGCTCTCAGACAGCTTATATCACAGTCACTTCCGGCAGTTTTACAGGCGTCGGTGGTAATTATAAGTGTGTTCTCCATTATGATGTATTATAGCCTGTGGATGACACTTATTGTTATTCTCGGCGTTGTCACCATTTCATTTGTCAGCAAAAAGGTTGGCGGCGGCTCGGCAAAGTATTTTATGCGTCAGCAAAAATCTGTGGGCGAAACAGAGGGCTATGTACAGGAAATTATGACCGGACAAAAGGTTGTCAAGGTGTTTAACAGAGAAGAAAACTGCCGTGAGTCATTTGACAAGCTTAACACACAGCTTTTTGACGATAGTTTTAAGGCGCACGCTTATGCCAATGTTTTAGGCCCTATTGTTCAGAATATAGGTAACCTTCTCTATGTAACAATTGCATGTGTTGGCGGTGTACTGTTGCTTGCAAAGGTTCCCAATATAAGCCTTTCGGCGCTTTTTTCAGGTACACTGGGTGTACTTACAATTGACCTTGTAATACCTTTCCTTAATATGGCAAAACAGTTTACAGGTAACGTTAACCAGGTTGCACAGCAGATAAACTCTGTAGCGATGGCACTTGCCGGTGCAGAGAGAGTGTTCAGTCTTATTGATGAGAAGCCTGAAGTGGATGACGGCTGCGTGACTTTGGTCAATGTAAAAGCCGATGTAAACGGCAATCTTGTTGAAACCACTGAACATACAGGCAAATGGGCATGGAAGCAACCCTGTGACGAAGGGGCAATATATACACCCCTTGCAGGTGATGTGCGTATGCTGGATGTAGATTTTGGATATGACGAAAATAAAACGGTTCTTCATTCTGTAAGTGTTTATGCAGAACCGGGGCAGAAGGTGGCATTTGTTGGCGCAACAGGTGCAGGTAAAACAACCATTACCAACCTGTTTAACAGATTTTATGATGTTGAGGACGGAAAAATTCAGTATGACGGCATAAACATAAATAAAATCAAAAAGGCGGATTTAAGGCGCTCTCTGGGACTTGTTTTACAGGATACCAACCTGTTTACAGGCACAGTTATGGATAACATACGATACGGTAAGCTTGACGCAACAGACGAGGAATGCATTGAGGCGGCAAAGCTTTCAGGGGCGGATGACTTTATAACCCGTTTGCCTGACGGATATGATACACAGCTTGAAAACAACGGAGAAAATCTTTCCCAGGGACAGAGGCAGCTCATTGCTATTGCCCGTGCAGCTGTTGCTGATCCGCCTGTAATGATACTTGATGAAGCAACCTCCTCAATTGATACAAGAACCGAGCTGATTGTTCAGGCGGGTATGGATAAGCTTATGCACGGCAGAACAGTATTTGTTATTGCACACAGACTTTCTACCGTAAAAAATTCGGATGTTATTATGGTGCTTGACAAGGGCAGAATAATTGAAAGAGGTACACATGATGACCTTATAGCTAAAAAGGGTACCTATTATCAACTTTATACCGGAGCATTTGAACTGGAATAATGAAAAGGCGGTTAACACCGCTTTTTTGTTTTTTTATCTATTGATAAAACCTGCAGGAAATGATAAAATATATGCAAAGAAAGGAGGCATAAAATGAGTAATAAAAAATATCTGTGTATTGATTTAAAAAGCTTTTATGCTTCCGTTGAATGTGTGAAGCGGGGGCTTGACCCGCTTAAAACCAATCTCGTTGTTGCAGATGCGTCGCGCACGCAAAAAACGATATGCCTTGCAGTAACACCATCGCTTAAGGCTTACGGCATATCGGGCAGGTCAAGGCTTTTTGAGGTAGAGCAAAGAGTAAAGGATATTAACATCAGCCGCAGAAAAAGGGCTCCGGAAAATAAACTGATCGGTGAATCCTTTGACGATACAGAACTCAAAAATAATTCTGAACTTGCGGTGTCTTACATTGTGGCACCGCCCAGAATGGCATATTACAGTCAGTACAGTACAAAAATTTTTGAAATTTACCTTAAATATGTTTCAAGGGCGGATATACTTGATTATTCAATAGACGAAGTGTTTATGGATATAACCGAGTACCTTAAACTGTATAAAACCACCGCAACCGAATTTGCCAGAACGATTATAAACGATGTTTTAGAGCAAACAGGAATAACTGCAACGGCGGGAATAGGAACAAACCTTTACCTTGCCAAAATTGCTATGGATGTTATGGCAAAGAAAATGCCGGCAGATGAAAAGGGAGTGCGCATAGCCGAGCTTGATGAAATATCATACCGCAGAGAACTGTGGACACACAGACCCATCACTGATTTCTGGCGGGTGGGCAAGGGTATTGCCAAAAAGCTTGAAGCAGCATATATTTTTACAATGGGGGATATTGCAAGGGCATCGCTTACCGAATACGGTGAAACAAGGCTTTATAAAATGTTCGGCAAAAACACGGAGCTGCTTATAGACCATGCGTGGGGGTACGAGCCGTGCACACTTAAGGAAATAAGAGGCTACCGTCCCGAAAGTAAAAGCCTGGGTGCGGGTCAGGTGCTCCATTGTCCGTATGAAAGCGATAAGGCAAGGCTGATAGTTCAGGAAATGCTTGAGCTTTTGGCACTTGAGCTTGTGGAAAAAAAGCTGGTTACAGACCAGATTGTGCTTACGGTGGGGTATGACATAGACAATCTTACCGACCCTGAAATAAGCGAGTATTATAAAGGTGAAATTACAACAGATTTTTATGGCAGACGAATACCAAAGCATGCACACGGGACGGCAAATATAGGGGAGTTTACCGCATCGGCCATGCTTATTACCGATGCGGTGCTGAAACTTTTTGACAGTATTGTTGACGAAAAGCTGCTTGTAAGACGAGTGACCATTGCGGCAAATCATATTATTCCTGAGGGAGATGAGCCTGTTATAAACGAGAGTGAGCAGCTTGACTTATTTACTGATTACACAAAGCAGGAACAAAGAAGAAAGATAAGAAACGAAAAACTGAAAAAAGAACGCAAAATTCAGGAGGCTACAATAAAGCTAAGACATAAATTCGGAAAAAATGCAGTGTTAAAGGGTATGAATTTAAAAGAAGGGGCAACCACAAAAGACAGAAACCGTCAGATAGGCGGTCATAAAGCATAGGGGAGAGTAAATGAAAACAGTTTTTGTGATAAATCCCATGGCGGGAAAAGGCAACAATACAAACACGCTGATAAGCAAAATAAAAAAGGTAATAAAGGATACCGGCGCCGAAGCGGAAATTTATGTAACGCGCGCGGTGGGAGATGCCTGCAGATATGTACGGGATTTTGCGGCAAAACATGGCGGTGCGCGTTTTATAGCCTGCGGCGGTGACGGAACCTTAAACGAGGTGCTGAACGGTGTGGCGGAGACTGATGAATGCGAAGTGGGAGTAATACCAATAGGCACAGGTAATGACTTTTGCAGAAACTTTGGTGACGAAATTTGCTTTGATGATATTACCGGTCAGCTTTGCGGAAAAAGTGCCAAGTGTGATGCCATTAAGTACAGTACCTGTATTGACGGCAGAGAGAAACAGGGCTATTGTGCCAATATGTTCAATATAGGCTTTGACTGTAACGTGGCAGACCTTACTGCAAGGGTGAAACAAAAAACCTTTGCACGTGGGTCGCTTGCTTATTTTATTTCAATACTTGTTACGCTGATAAAAAAGAAGGGTGCTAACCTTAAAATAGATATTGACGGAAAAGAAATGCACAATGGCAGACTTCTTCTGACCTCTGTCGCAAACGGAAGTTACTGCGGAGGAGGTATAAAGAGTAATCCGCTGGCGGAACTGAACGATGGTCTTATAAATGTTAATATAATAAAAAACATTTCAAGAATGAGATTTGTAAGCCTGTTGCCGTATTATATGAAAGGGACATTTTTAAAACTGAAAGGCATAGAAAAGATAATTATGTCCCCGAAATGCAAAAGGATAACGGTAACACCGTGCGAAGGGAAAATGCGTCTTTGTATCGACGGAGAAATAACCGATGCAGGTAAAATAGAATTTGAAATTGTACA
>JAZNUH010000052.1:0-25945 GCA_045592225.1 Clostridia bacterium
CAAATCCTTATAGGACAAGGGTTTCGCATAAGCGGTTCAGATACAAACAAAACACATATTACAGACCGTCTTGCCGCTATGGGTGCTACCGTATACATAGGTCAGTCTGCCCAAAACATACAAAACCCCGATTTAGTGGTATATTCGGCGGCAATTAAGCCGGATAACCCCGAATTTATGGCAGCAGAGCAAAAAAACATACCCATGATTGACCGCGCAACCCTTTTGGGCGCGGTTATGAAGTCATATAAATTCCCTGTTGCAGTTGCGGGAACTCACGGCAAAACCACAACCACCTGTATGATGGCGCACATTTTTCTTGCGGCACAGCTTGACCCCACCGTTTCGGTTGGTGGTGAATTACCTGCAATCGGTGGTAATATACGAGTTGGACAGAGTGACTTTTTTGTTTGCGAAGCCTGTGAATATCACCAGAGCTTTTTGCGTTTTTTCCCATTTGTTAATATTATACTCAACATAGAGGCTGACCACCTTGACTATTTCAGGGATTTAGACCATATTATCGAAACCTTTAACGCACTGGCAAAGCTGACACCAAATGGCGGCGCTGTTGCGGTAAACTATGACGATGAAAATGTACGCAAAGCCATTTCGGGTGTTGATAAACAAATTATAACCTGTTCGGTGAAGGAAGATGCTGATTATACCGCAAAGAACATTATCTGCGATGATTTGGGCTTTGCACAGTTTGACGTTTATGAAAAGGGTGCACTTTTAGGCAATATAAAGCTTGGAGTTGCAGGTATGCACAACGTATCAAACGCCCTTTGCGCCATTGCCTCCGCACGTTTTCTGTCTGTTGACTTTACGGCTATACAAAAGGGTCTTGCAGACTTTTGCGGAGTAAACCGCAGATTTGAATTTAAGGGCGAGCGTGACCAAATACGTGTAATCGACGATTATGCACACCACCCCACCGAGATAAAGGCAACACTTTCAACCGCGTGTGCTGCTGCGAAGGGCACAGTATGGTGCGTTTTTCAGCCTCACACATACACACGTACACACACACTTTTTGACGATTTTGTATCCGCCCTCTCCTGCAATATAACACCTCTGATACTTGATATTTATGCTGCAAGAGAAAAGGATACGGGGCTTGTAAGCTCGTCACAGCTTGCAGAAGCTATTGACGGTGCAGTTTATATAGAAAGCTTTGAAGCCTGCGTAAAATATCTCCGCGAAAACGCCAAAGAAGGCGACCTCGTACTTACCATGGGCGCAGGTGATGTTTTCAAGGTTGGGGAGGCATTTTTAAATGAATGATACAAAATTCATAATTGCGCAGGCAATCGGCATTATTGCCCTTTGCTGCGCAATGATCTCATTTCAGCAAAAAGAGCACAAAAAGATTATGCTTTTTCAGGTTATGGCATCATCTCTTTTTGCTGTTCACTTTTTTATGCTTAAGGCTTACACGGGCTCAATTTTAAATGTGCTGTCCCTCTTTCGCAGCGGCATATTTTATTTTAAAGACAAAAAGTGGGCAAGCCATCCAATATGGACCTACATATTCTGCATTTTATTTGCCCTGTCAACTGCATTTACCTGGGAAGGTGCTATAAGCCTTCTCCCGCTTGCGGGGTGCATTTTCATGACAATCAGCTTTAACCTGAAATCCCCAAAGCTTGTGCGAATATTTTCTTCTCCGAGTTCTCTGTGCTGGATAATTTATAATTTTATTTCCGGCTCTTGGGCGGGGGTTATCACCGAGCTTTTCAATCTCGGCAGTATTGTGGTGGGTTATATTCGACTCGACCGAAAAAAATCTTAATTTTTTTGACCTTTAACACTCAAAAGGCTTTACTTTTTGGGTGTCTGGTGATATACTAATCTCAAAATATTTTTTTGGAGGAATTTATTATGAAACTGCCTTTTAATATTGATCTTAAGGACAAAGTAGCCGTTGTTACAGGCGGCGGTGGCGTACTGTGCGCAATGTTCGCAGAAGCTCTTGCACTCTCGGGCGCAAAGGTTGCAATTTTGGACCTTCGTCTTGAAGCGGCACAGGCTGCTGCAAAGAAAATCACCGAAGCAGGCGGCACAGCAATGGGCGTTGAAGCAAACGTTCTCGATTACGAAAGCCTCAAGGCTGCAAAGGAAACAGTTAACAAGGCTTACGGCACATGCGATATTCTTTTAAACGGTGCAGGCGGCAATAACCCCAAGGGCACAACAACAAAGGAATATCTCTACAAAGAAGACATCGGCAACCCCGACATTAAAACCTTCTTTGATTTAGACCCCAAGGGTGTTGAATTTGTATTCAACTTAAACTTCCTTGGAACACTTCTTCCCACACAGATTTTCTCACCCGACATGATTGACAAAAAGGGTGCTGTTATAATCAACATTTCATCCATGAACGCATTCTGCCCCCTGACAAAGATTCCTGCATACAGCGGCGCAAAGGCTGCTATCAGCAACTTTACACAGTGGCTCGCAGTACATATGTCCAAGGTTGGCATTCGCGTTAACGCAATCGCCCCCGGTTTCTTTGTAACAAACCAAAACCGCGGTCTGCTCTTTAACGAAGACGGAAGTCTTACAGAAAGATCCGAAAAAATTCTGTCCCAGACTCCCATGTCCCGTTTCGGCGAAGCAGAAGAGCTTGTCGGTACTCTGCTCTGGCTGGTTGATGAAGGTGCGTCCAGCTTTGTAAACGGTATTGTTGTTCCCGTTGACGGCGGTTTCTCAGCATACTCAGGCGTATAATTAACCGAAAGAGAGTGATTTACAATGATATACAGAAGTGAAGCAGGACTGACAGATGCTGAAATTCTGTCCGCCCTTAAAAAAATGCTCGAAGGAAGAAGCCTTAAAAAGGTTCTCCTCCTCCCTCCCGACTATACTCGTATGTACTCGGGCGCAGGCAAGCTTACTGCAATGTACTACAGCCTTTTAAAGGATACCTGCCAGGTTGATATTCTCCCTGCTCTGGGTACCCACGAGGCTATGACACGTGAAGAATGTACTGCTTTCTTTGGCGAAGAAGTTCCCTTTGAAAACATTCTGGTTCACAACTGGCGTACAGATGTTGTAAAGCTTGGCGAAGTTCCTGCGGAATTTGTTTCCGAGGTTTCAGAAGGCCTTGTAAACAACAAAATTGACGTTGAAGTAAACAAGCTTTTGCTTGACCCTTCATATGACCTTATTATTTCCATGGGTCAGGTTGTACCTCACGAAGTTGTTGGTATGGCTAACTACTCAAAGAACATATTTGTAGGCTGCGGCGGCAGCAGCATGATTAACAGCTCGCATATGCTGGGTGCATTCTACGGTATGGAACGTATAATGGGCAAGGACTTCTCCCCCGTTCGCAGAGTTTTTGACTATGCGGAAGAGAATTTCATAAACACACTGCCCATCATATACAACCTCACAGTTACAACAAACAAGGGTGACGATGTTTATATTCACGGTCTGTTCATCGGCAGAGAACGTTCCCTGTTTGAAGAGGCTGTTAAGCTCAGCCAGGAAAAGAACCTCACATATGTGGACGAGCCCTTTACAAAGGCTGTTGTTTACCTCGACGAGAGAGAATTCAAAAGCACATGGCTTGGTAACAAAGCAGTTTACCGCACACGTATGGCGATGGCTGACGGCGGCGAGCTTATAATTCTTGCTCCCGGTATAAGAAAATTCGGTGAGGACGAAGAAAATGACCGCCTTATCAGAAAATACGGCTATGCCGGCCGGGAAAACGTGCTTAAATATATTGCAGACGATGCAAATGCAGACCTGCAGGCAAATCTGTCTGTTGCGGCGCATCTTATTCACGGCTCCTCCGACGGCAGATTTAACATAACCTATGCTACCGAAAAGGTAAGCGAAGAAGAAATCCGCCAGGTTAAATTTGACTATATGCCCTATGAAGAAGCTATAAAGCTTTATGACCCTGCAAAGCTTGTTGACGGGTATAACACACTTCCCAACGGCGAGCGTATATTCTATATCAGCAACCCTGCGCTGGGACTGTGGGCTCGTAAATAGGAGATGAATTTCTTGGAAAAATATATTGACTTACACACACATTCGGTATTTTCCGACGGTGCTATGACACCTACAGAGCTTGTAAAGCACGCGGCTGAAAATAACATTGCCGCAATTTCGCTTACCGACCATGACGGCATCGGCGGTGTTGCCGAGGCTATGGCGGCAGGTGAAAAGTACGGTGTTGAGGTTGTTCCCGGAATTGAGTTTTCCGCTCAGTCGGCTACCGAAACACACATTCTCGCCTACTACATTGACCTTGAAAACAAAAAGCTTTTAGAAGCGCTCAAGGGCATATTGGAGGTACGTCTTTTCCGCAACAAGGAAACGGCGCGCAAGCTTCAGGAGGCAGGCTTCCCCATCACTTATGAGGATGCACTCGAAATTGCCCCCAACGGTATTGTAGGCAGAGCGCACTTTGCAAGAATTATGGCAACACGCGGCTACACAGCATCGGTAAAAGAAGCCTTTGACAAGTACCTTTCAAACGGACGTCCCTGCTACTGTTCACAGCAGCTTCTGACTCCCGTTGAATGTGTACGTCTTATAAAGGATATTGGCGGCAAGGCTTTCCTTGCTCACCTGCACCTGACACGTCTTGATGACGATGCAATCAAAAAGTTTGTAACCGAGCTTCGCGACGCAGGACTTG
The DNA here is from genome assembly GCA_045592225.1 of Clostridia bacterium. Taxonomy (GTDB): domain Bacteria; phylum Bacillota; class Clostridia; order UMGS1883; family UMGS1540; genus JAZNUH01. Next base: position 4,667 of record JAZNUH010000052.1, read on the forward strand.
ACGGCATTGAGGGCTACTATTCCGAATACACACCCGAAATGCAAGACAAGTACCAGAAGCTTGCAAAGGATATGAACCTTAAAATTTCAGGCGGCACAGACTTCCACGGTGCTATGAAGCCTCATATATCCATAGGCACAGGTCTTGGAAATTTAAAAATACCATACAGTGTACTTGAAAATATTAAATAGGAGGATTTGATAAAATGAGTTTAAAAATTAATGCTGACATTTTTGAAAAATCGGTTAACGAAGTTGCAGGCGGTATCGTTTGCATGGCAAAGTTTGACGGAGAAACATATCTTGTTTCCACAGCAGACATTGAATTTTCCGGCGAAAAGGTTACAGAGGGCGACGTGACTTATACAAAAGCTCCCTTAAACCACGAAAATGCAAATGTACTGAGAAAGTACTTCCCCTTTACTGCTCCTGTAAGAGTATTGGGAAAAGAACGCAGCTTTGGTGTTGGTGACCGTCTTGGTATTGCTACTCCCGGTCACATTAAGGTTTTCAGCGACTATGATGCATATCCTGTTTTTGCACAACAGTCCATAAGAGAATTAAACCTTACAAACCGTACATATGAGGATGTTTTAGATGCTGCTTCCTACGCAGTATACCGTGACGGATTTAAAAAAGGCTTTGGCGCAGACGGTGACCATCTTAAAACCGAAAAGGATGTTGAGTATGCTCTCTCCCTCGGCTTTACAATGATTACTCTTGACTGCTCCGACCACATTAAAAACAATGTAACAGACGAAAGCTGCAAGGACTACGTTATCCCCGCAGAATTTGCTGACAAGTATCTGGGCAAAAAGTTTGATATTGGCGAAGGTATTACTCTCGAGTTTGATGAAGCAGAGCTTAAGAAAATTCTTGTTATATACAAGGATGCAGTTGACTTTGCAGTAAGCATTTATGAAAAATTCTTTGCAACAGGCAAGTACGATGCAGACTTTGAAATCTCCATCGACGAAACTGCAACACCCACAACTCCCCTTCAGCACTTCTTTGTTGCCAACGAGCTTATCGCACGTGGCGTTAAGTGTGCAACAGTTGCTCCCCGTTTCTGCGGCGAGTTCCAGAAGGGTATTGACTATATTGGTGACCTTGTTCAGTTTGAATCCGAAATGACAGTTCACAGTGTAATTGCAAGACATTTCGGCTACAAGCTCAGCATCCATTCGGGTTCTGACAAGTTCTCGGCTTTCCCCATTATCGGCGAAAAGACAAAGGGTGTGTTCCACGTTAAGACTGCCGGCACAAACTGGCTCGAAGCTATGCGTGTTGTTGCAATTGTTGACCCCACACTCTACAGAGCAGTTCACAAATACGCTCTTGAAGCATTTGCAGAAGCTTCAACATACTATCATGTTACAACAAATCTTAATAACATTGCAGATGTTGATACACTTACAGATGCACAGCTTCCCGAGCTGTTTAACCAGAACGATGCTCGTCAGCTTATTCATATCACATACGGTCTTATCTTAAATAAAAAGACTGCTGACGGCGCTTATGAGTTTAAGGATAAGCTCTATAAGCTGTGGGCAGACAACGAAAGCGTTTACACAGATGCTCTTTACAAGCATATTGGTAAGCATTGTGATCTGCTGAAAATTGCAAAAGCGTAAGGAATGTAAAAAAGTGTTTTTAACCCTTCAGCCCCCTGGCCCCCAATCTTGGGGGTAATAAGGTACACTTTTTTGAAATAAGCAAAATTGCGCACTCTTTGCGCGCAATTTCCTATATTATAAAAAAAGTCCAGACCGCAAAAGGTATGAGATTTATATGATTTATTGTCTACAATAGTCTTTTTTACATCAAACATAATTGAAGGGAAACCGCAGGGTTTCCCTTTTTTATACCTTTTGCTATGCACAAACATAACCCTCGACGTACCTTTGTACGCCTTCGGGCTCCGCCTTTCAGGTTCTGTTTGTCCATTCTGAACATTTTTTCCTATTCCTTCTCACACTCAAAGTCCAGACCGCAAAAGGTAAGAGATTTATATTAATTTATCATTTATAATAATCTTTTTCCATCAAATATAATCGAAGGGAAACCGTCAGGTTTCCCTTTTTGTTTCTGTTAACATTTTTTCTATTATGCATAGTATTGCGCCTGTGCGTTCCAGAGTTTAGCATACTCCCCTTCTGCCTGCAGAAGCTCATCGTGGCTTCCCATTTCTGCAATCTGTCCTTTTTTAAATACAATAATTTCATCACAAAAACGGCAGGATGATAATCTATGGCTTATATACACAGCAGTTTTATCGGTTACAATTTCTCCGAACCGTGCATATATTTCCTCCTCTGCAATCGGGTCAAGTGCCGCTGTGGGTTCGTCCAGTATTACAAATGGTGCATCCTTGTAAAGTGCTCTGGCAAGGGCTATTTTTTGCGCCTCGCCACCGGATATATCCACACCGTCTGCCGAAAGCTCCTTATATAACATCGTGTCAAGTCCCTCGGGCATCCTGGCAAGACGTTCTCCAAACCCACCATCATTAAGGGCTTTTTTTGCCTTTTCCCTGTCGTATTCTGTTGAGCCTGCCACATTTTCGCCCAGCGACTGTGCTATCAGCTTAAAATCCTGAAACACCACCGAAAAAAGCTTTTCATAGCTTTTTGTTCCGAACTCTCTTATATCTTTGCCGTTTAAAGTAATATGCCCGTCTGTAGGGTCATAGAGTCTGCACAAAAGCTTTATAAATGTTGTTTTCCCGCTTCCGTTCTCCCCTACAATGGCTATTCTCTTGCCGGGAGTAAGTTTAACAGAAACATCCGACAGAACCTTTTCTTTGCTCCCGGGGTATGAAAAGGATACATTTTTATATTCAATCTCATACTCTTTCTCCGGTAATTTGCAGATATCAAGGCTTCCCTGCTTCATATTACTTTTCATATCAAGGAAGCCAAACAATCTGCTTAAAAAAGGAGAGTTATTTTTCATCTCTGCAATCTGCTTCATAAGACCGGCTATATGCGCAGTTACTGCAACAACCGATGTAACATAAAGAGTAACCGAGCCAACACCAAATGCGCCTCCCATAGCCTTAAGACATACAAAAACATATGTTACACCGGTAAGCAAAACCGGTGCACTAACAGAAATTGCCATAAGCAGACCCATTTTCCCCCTCGATAGTTGGTTGTATTCTTTCTGCTTTCCTGAAAATGCATCCTTTTCCATATAATATGCGGCTATATCCTGTTGATTGTACATTCGTATATCCATTGCCGCATCCTGATCGCTGCCGAGCCCGGAAAAGGCATCAATGCTCCTGTTCATGTCGCGGGTACTCTCTGCCCACATAACCTTATATTCTCCCGATTTTTTAAACAAGAATGCTCCGAATACAATGATGAGGAGCATAATAACGCCCATACCAATTGTGCACACAGGATGATTTAATACCGTGTATATTCCTGCATTATCCGGCACACGTGATGTAAACAGTCCGGCAGTCAGCACCAATGCACTTGCGATACCCACAACCGCCTTTACTGTTTCGACAAACACTTCTGTGACCTTCATAAGACCTGAGCCGCTCCATTCCTCGTCCTGACGTATCTGACTGCAAATATCCTGGGTCACCTGACTGTCAACATCAGCAAAATCCATACCAAGCAGCTTTTCAGCCATATTTCTCCTTGCACACACCCAGCTGGATTCGCTTTTTATATTTCTCCATCTGGATGCACCACCCCACAAAATTGCGAGAATGAATGTTGCAATAATTAAATACAGGGCACGCTCTGTCATAACCTCTACTCTTTTTGCTCCTGCAAGCTCGTCTACAAGACGTGCTGAAAAGAAGGCTGTTATAAACGGTGTCAGAGAAGTGATTGCAATGGTAATTCCCACAGCCCAGAAGTAACCGCGGTTATACTTTTCAATTAACGAAAAACCGCGCAAATGATTTTTCATAACTTCTCTCATATTCTGTTTATTCATCTTCTCCGCCTCCCTCTCTGTAATATTGACTCTGCACATCAAAAAGTTTTGCGTACTGTCCGCCCGCCCCTATAAGCTGCTCATGTGTTCCTTCTTCGGCAATGGTGCCCTCTGCAAGGAAAATTATTCTGTCGCAAAATCTTGTTGATGCCAGCCTGTGAGATATAAACACAGAGGTTTTTCCCTTTGTCATCTCATTGTATTTCATATAAATATCGTGTTCCGCAAGCGGGTCAAGTGCGGCGGTGGGTTCGTCAAGAATAAGTATTTGTCCATCCTTATACAGTGCTCTTGCCAGCATAAGCCGTTGTGTTTCCCCACCGGAAAGCAGCACCCCTTCCGGGTCTACCTTTCTGCCAACAGTTGTTTCAACACCTTTAGGCAGAGAAGATATTTTTTCGCACAATCCTGCCTTATCAAGGCAATCCCATACCTTTTCCCTGTCAATACCGCAGATTTTTTGAGAAACATTTTGTTCTACCGTAATATCGGGTATAGAAAACTTTTGGAAAACTGCTGAAAAGAGTGAGTAGTACTCCCTTCTGTTGTATTCTCTGATATCCTCACCGTTTAGCAAAACTCTGCCCTCATCAGGGTCGTAAAATCCGCAAATCAAACGCACAAGGCTTGTTTTACCCGCACCGTTCAAACCAACAATTGCCAGCTTTTCCCCTGCTTTAATGGTGAGATTTAAATTTTTGAAAATGTATTCCCCGGAACCCGGGTAGCAGAAGGAAACATTGTCGAGCCTTATTTCCCATTTATCGGCTTTCGGAATGCTCTTTCCTCCTTCAAATATAAATTCGTCCTTAAGTTCAAGAAATTCCTTAACATCCGAAACCTCTGCCGTTTCACGGTAAAGGGACAGGTAATTTTGCAAAAAGCCTGTTACCCATTTTGAAAAGCCGTTTATTGCGCCTACATAGAGTAAAAACTCTGCTGCACTCATCCCCCTGTTTATAACAAGATATACAAGATATGCATATACTGCCGCATTTCTTAAAAGTCCAAACAGCCCCTCCTGTATGTATGCCCAGAAGTAGATTTTTTCCTTTGTAAGAGTAATGCCCATATATTTTTTCCACGCACGTTTCCATATACTGTGCAACCAGCTGTCCATTTCATAGATTCGTATATCTTTTGCAAGCTGCACCGATTCTGCACATTCATTTACGTAAAAAAGGTGTGCCCTGTGCTCAGACATCTTTTTGCGATACTCGTTCCCTACATTATAGATTTCGTGGCTGAATATGTAGGCAAGCACTGAACAAACAAGCGCAATTACAATCAGTATCCAGTTGAGGTTGGTTAAAAGAATAAGATATATTCCAAAGCTTACAAAGTTTGAAAGCATGGTCGCAAGAGTTATCCATATTCTCTGTCCCGGCATCCACGGCCATCTGAGTGTCTGGTTTACCCTGTCAAGCAAATGAACAGTTTCTGTTTTCATAATTGTTGGATATGAAAGCAGGCAAGCCTTTTTATTAACCTGATTTTTAAGGTGGTTTCTAAGTTCGGTTTGCAGTGTATGAGAATTAAATTCCGCATATGTCTGTATACCTGTTATTAAAAACATTCCCAGCGTAAACAAGCCTATGGTAATCATAAGCTCATAAAATCCGACCGACATTTCAACTTTATTAATAATTACAGGTGCTATATAAAGCTCTATCAGGCTTATTGCAACGGTAGCCAGCACCCACACAAGCAACGTCGGTATTAATTTCTTTACATTGGACTGTGCCTTGTTTACCATAAAAAACACGGTATGCCACAGCCCGTATTTAGGTTTTGTTACTTTTTTCATAGTTTTCCTCCAGGATGTATTAACTTCGGTTGATATAATAAAACTTCCGCATGTCGGTAGTTTTATTTAATTATAATAAATTTATAATTATTTGTCAATAGTATATAATTAATAAAACAAATAAAATATCGGTTGGTGATTAATTTGGAAATATACAATGACAAAGAATATCAGATGTTTATTATTAAAATTGGTCTGAAGGTAGGATACTACAGAAGGCTTGCCGGTATTACACAGGAACAGCTCAGCGAATACAGCGGTATGTCCTTAAACTTCATTTCACAGCTTGAAGGCCCAAGCGCACCCTACGTTCCATCGCTTAAATCATTATACAAAATAAGCAAGGCTCTGGGGGTACCTGTAAGCAAGCTTACCGATGTAGATAATGATTAAAAAATGCAGTCCGGTTACGGGCTGCATTTTATAGTTTTAATATCCAAGTTCATTTCCAAGCGAATCATCGTTTTCAATCCACTCAGAAACTTCTGTAATCTTATATGTATCTGCCGAAAGTCTCACCACAACCTTCTCGATACCGGCATTTATTATCATGCGCTTACACATAGCGCAGGATGATGCATTCTGCACAATGTCGCCTGTTTTTGCATCCTTACCTGCAAGATAAAGTGTTGCGCCTATCATATCACGGCGAGGCGCGCTGATAATAGCATTAGCCTCCGAGTGCACGCTGCGGCACAGTTCGTATCTTTCGCCGCGGGGTATATTCATCTGCTCTCTTCGGCAATAACCCAAATCAAGGCAGTTTTTACGCCCTCTGGGTGAACCGGTATATCCACTGGATATTATTTCATCATTTTTTACTATAATAGAGCCGTAATTTCGTCTTAAACAAGTACCTCTTTCAAGTACAGTTTCAGCTATGTCCAGATAATAATTGTGCTTATCCCTTCTGTCCATTACCGCATCCTCCTTTTGTAAAACAAAGGACTGTCCGGAAAATCCGAACAGTCCCCTTTTAACTGTTTTAATTATTTGTTGATGGAGCTTACAACGCCTGAACCAACTGTTCTTCCGCCTTCACGGATAGCGAAACGGAGACCTTCTTCAATAGCGATAGGTGTGATAAGTTCAACAGAGATGGAAACGTTATCACCAGGCATACACATTTCAACACCTTCAGGAAGGTTTACGATACCTGTAACGTCAGTTGTACGGAAGTAGAACTGAGGTCTGTAGTTGTTGAAGAAAGGTGTATGACGGCCACCTTCGTCCTTTGTCAGAACGTAAACTTCGCCTTTGAATGCTGTATGGGGATGAATTGAACCGGGTTTAGCAAGAACCTGACCTCTTTCGATTTCTGTTCTCTGAACACCACGGAGAAGAGCACCGATGTTGTCACCAGCTTCAGCCTGATCAAGAAGCTTCTTGAACATTTCAACGCCTGTTACAACAACTTTTCTGGATTCGTCTGTCAGACCAACGATTTCAACTTCGTCGGAAACCTTCAGGACACCTCTTTCAACTCTACCTGTAGCAACTGTACCACGGCCTGTGATGGAGAATACGTCTTCGACAGGCATAAGGAAGGGAAGGTCAGTCTTTCTTTCAGGTGTGGGGATATAAGAGTCAACGTTGTCCATCAGTTCAACGATAGGAGCGTATACGGGATCGTTGATGTCTTCAGAAGTGCATTCGAGAGCCTGAAGAGCAGAACCTGCAACGATGGGAATATCATCTCCGGGGAATTCGTATTCGTTAAGCAGTTCACGAATTTCCATTTCAACCAGTTCGAGGAGTTCGGGATCGTCAACCTGATCCTTTTTGTTCAGGAATACAACGATGTAGGGAACGCCAACCTGACGAGCGAGCAGGATGTGCTCTCTTGTCTGAGGCATGGGACCGTCTGCTGCGGAAACAACGAGGATAGCGCCGTCCATCTGAGCAGCACCTGTGATCATGTTCTTAACATAGTCAGCATGTCCGGGGCAGTCAACGTGAGCGTAGTGACGTGTGTCTGTTTCGTACTCAACGTGAGCTGTGGAAATTGTGATACCTCTTTCTCTTTCTTCGGGAGCCTTATCAATCATGTCATATGCAGCGTACTCAGCTTTACCGGAAAAACCGAGAACCTTTGTGATTGCGGCTGTAAGAGAAGTCTTACCATGGTCAACGTGACCGATAGTACCAATGTTTACATGGGGTTTGTTTCTTTCAAATTTAGCCTTTGCCATTTTTAATTTCCTCCTTTTATTAACTAGTAATAAAAATTATTTTTTCATCTCACTATATTTTAATAAATGTGCGATGGAATGTCAATAGTTTTAGCAAAAATTATGCTTAATTAGCGTCTTTTTCCGGATATGATAGCTTCCATAATGCTGTTAGGCACTTCAGAGTAGTGACTGGGCTGCATTGTGTACTGTCCACGACCCTGTGTTTTGGAACGAAGGTCTGTAGCATAACCGAACATTTCGCTTAAGGGAACGTAGGATGCGATAGCCTGTACGCCGTTTCTGGGTTCCATACCGAGAATCTGACCACGTCTGGAGTTGATATCGCCGATAACGTCGCCCATGTATTCATCAGGAACCAATACGTCAACTTTCATAATAGGTTCTTTCAGAACTGCGTCGCCCTTGCGGCAACCTTCTTTAAATGCCATAGATGCAGCAATTTTGAAGGCCATTTCCGAGGAGTCAACTTCGTGGTATGAACCGTCGAACAGAGTTACTCTTACGTCAACTACATTGTAGCCTGCAAGAACACCGCTGTTCATAGCGCTCTGGATACCTGCGTCAACTGCGGGGATGTATTCCTTAGGAATGCTACCACCAACAATTTTATTAACAAATTCGTAGCCCTTACCTGCCTCAAGGGGTTCAATCTGAATCTTAACGTGACCATACTGACCCTTACCACCCGACTGACGTGCGTATTTGTGGACAACTTCAACAGGCTTGCGGATAGTTTCCTTGTAAGAAACCTGGGGCTTACCTACGTTAGCTTCAACCTTGAATTCGCGCAGAAGTCTGTCAACGATAATTTCAAGATGCAGCTCGCCCATTCCGGCAATAATAGTCTGTCCTGTTTCTTCGTCTGTATAAGCCTTGAATGTGGGATCTTCTTCTGCAAGCTTTGCAAGAGAAATACCCATCTTTTCCTGACCTGCTTTTGTTTTGGGTTCAATAGCAACCCTGATAACAGGTTCGGGGAATTCCATGGATTCAAGGATAACAGGTGCGTTTTCAGCACAGAGTGTATCACCTGTGGATGTGCTCTTAAGACCGATTGCTGCAGCTATATCACCCGAGTAAACTGTTTCCAGGTCTTCTCTGTGGTTAGCATGCATCTGCAGAATTCTGCCGACTCTTTCCTTTACTCCCTTTGTAGAGTTATAAACGTGGGAACCTGCATTGAGTGTTCCGGAGTAAACTCTGAAGAAGCAAAGCTTACCTACGAACGGGTCTGTCATAATTTTAAATGCCAGAGCCGAAAAAGGTTCGTTATCGTCAGATTTTCTAACAGTTTCGGATTCGTCCTTGGGAACGATACCCTTAATCGGGGGAATATCTGTAGGAGCAGGCATATAATCAACAACTGCGTCCAGAAGGTTCTGAACACCCTTGTTTCTGTAAGATGTACCGCAAAGTACGGGAGTCATCTGAACAGCGATTGTAGCCTTACGTATTCCCTGTTTGATTTCGTCAATTGTGAGCTCTTCACCTTCAAGGTACTTCATCATGAGCTCTTCGTCCTGCTCTGCAACACTTTCGATGAGGGCAGCACGATATTCCTGCGCAATTTCAAGCATATCAGCAGGAATTTCTTCTTTTCTCTCGTCTTTTCCGAGATCATCATAATAAACATATGCAACCATTTCAACAAGGTCGATAAGACCCTTGAAGGTATCTTCAGCGCCGATAGGCAGCTGAATGGGAACAGCATTACAGTGCAGTCTGTCCTTCATCATCTGAACAACGTTGAAGAAGTCAGCACCCATGATGTCCATTTTGTTTACATATGCCATTCTGGGTACAGCATATTTATCAGCCTGACGCCAAACTGTTTCCGACTGGGGTTCAACACCGCCCTTTGCACAGAATACAGTAACTGAGCCGTCAAGTACACGCAGTGAACGTTCAACTTCTACTGTAAAGTCAACGTGACCGGGTGTATCTATGATATTTATTCTTGTACCTTTCCACTGAGCAGTTGTAGCAGCAGAAGTAATTGTAATACCTCTTTCCTGTTCCTGCTCCATCCAGTCCATTGTAGCTGTACCCTCGTGGGTATCACCTATCTTATGAACTCGACCTGTATAAAAAAGTATACGTTCTGTTGTAGTTGTCTTACCGGCATCGATGTGAGCCATGATACCGATATTTCTTGTATTTTCAAGTGTAAATTCTCTAGGCAAACATAATCCTCCCTTCGCCTTTATATGTCTGTTACAGACAGCTTCTAACAAAAACTACTGCCCTGCCGACAGTAACTGTCGGCAGGGATATGATGTAAAAATTACCATCTGTAATGTGCAAAAGCTTTGTTTGCCTCTGCCATCTTATGAGTATCTTCACGCTTTTTAACAGAAGAACCCAAATTGTTTGTGGCATCTATAATTTCGTTAGCAAGTCTTTCGCTCATAGTTCTCTCGCTTCTTGCGCGTGAGTATGTTGTGAGCCATCTCAGACCAAGTGTCTGACGTCTTTCGGGACGTACTTCCATAGGAACCTGGTAAGTAGCACCGCCGACACGGCGAGCCTTTACTTCCAGTACAGGCATAATGTTTTCCATTGCCTGTGCAAATACTTCTACAGGATCTTTGCCTGTTTTTTCGCGAATGATGTCAAATGCACCGTAAACGATTTTCTGAGCTACACCCTTTTTTCCGTCAAGCATAATGTTGTTGATAAGTCTTGTTACAACAACATCGTTGTACAGAGGATCGGGTAATACGTCTCTTTTAGGAATAAAACCTCTTCTTGGCACTTAACTTCCCTCCTTCATTAAATTTTTTATGAATTCACAGGTACTCAAAGTATAAAAACTTTGTCAGTGCAACCTACGTGTATATAATAATCCGCGCACGTCGCACTTGCAGAAAGGCTAACCTGCTGCCTTTCCGATTACGCACGGAACAATAAACTTATTTTCCGCCCTTGGGTCTCTTTGCGCCATATTTGCTTCGAGACTGGTTTCTTCCCGTAACACCGGCAGTATCCAGTGTTCCTCTGATAATGTGATATCTAACACCAGGCAGATCCTTAACTCTTCCGCCTCTTATCAGAACAACGCTATGTTCCTGCAGATTGTGTCCGATACCGGGAATGTAGGACGTTACTTCGATACCATTGCTCAGTCTTACTCTGGCAATCTTACGTAACGCGGAGTTAGGCTTTTTAGGAGTCATTGTCTTAACAGCTGTGCAAACACCTCTCTTCTGAGGAGCGCTTACGTCTGTTGCTCTCTTCTTCAGGGAGTTAAAACCCTTCTGGAGTGCGGGAGCTGTGGACTTTTCCACGCCTACTTCTCTACCCTTACGAACTAACTGATTAAAGGTTGGCATTCTTATCTTTCACCTCCTGCGTGAAATTTTTTATAAAAAAGCATAAAGCTCTTTTAACTGTTTTTCAAAAGTACTGCAACTGCAGCCTTTACTTCTATACCGCAGGCACTACCTAATTCTTCGCATGTTTCACAGTACTCAACCGGAACCCCGCAAAGCTCACACTGAGCTATGAAGGGTTCAATCACATGAGCATCTGCATTCTTTGCGACAAAAGCTTTTCGTGCCTGTCCCGCCTTGACAGCCTTAACAGACTGCTTAAGTCCGGTTATCTTATGCGGGTCAGAAAGTTCCTGTAACAAAAAATCACCTTCCGAGAAATTTTAACACATCTTTCAAACTATGTCAAGTTTTTTTTACTGAAAGATTATGTCCTTAATATTTATGTCTTTCAAGAGATCGTTTTTAGCATGTGTAACAATCTCTACATCTCTGTATCTGGGCATACCTGTTCCGGCAGGAATCAGCTTACCGATGATAACATTTTCCTTAAGACCGATAAGCGGGTCAATCTTACCCTTGATTGCAGCTTCTGTCAGCACGCGTGTTGTTTCCTGGAAGGATGCTGCTGAGAAGAATGAATCGGTTGCAAGGGATGCCTTTGTGATACCGAGAATAATTTCTTCTGCTTCGGGGATGGGCTTTCCTTCGGCTTCTGCCTTTTTGATAAGCTCCTCGAATGTAAGTCTGTCTTCAAGTGCGCCGGCAAGGAGATCGGTTTCACCGGGTTCCTTAACCTTAACCTTCTTCATCATCTGACGGACAATAACTTCGATATGCTTATCGGAAATATCAACACCCTGTAATCTATATACTTTCTGTACTTCCTGTATAATATACTGCTGTACAGCGAAAGCATTTTTGATTTTGAGAAGTTCGTGCGGATTTACAGAACCTTCTGTCAGCAGAGCACCTGCTTCTACTTCCGCGCCTTCTTCTACGCTGATTTTTGCACCAACGGGAATTGTATGTCTTTCGCTGAGGCCTGCTTCATCATCGGTGATAACAACCTCGCGGAGGTTACCAACAGATTCGATGCTGACTTTACCTGCCATTTCGGAAAGGATAGCAACACCCTTGGGCTTTCTTGCTTCGAACAATTCCTCAACACGGGGAAGACCCTGTGTGATATCGCCGCCGGCAACACCACCGGTATGGAATGTTCTCATTGTAAGCTGTGTACCGGGTTCACCGATGGACTGTGCAGCGATAATACCAACTGCTTCACCAACGTTTACAAGGTCACCGCTTGCAAGGTTAGCACCGTAACATTTAGCACATACACCAATTTTTGCATGACAGTGCAGTACGCTTCTGATTGTTACTTCTTTAATTCCGGCTTTTTCAATAGCTTCAGCTGCTTCAACGCTCATCATCTCGTTAGCCTTTGCTATAACCTCACCGGTTTCGGGATTAACAACATCCTGAAGAGGAACACGGCCTGAAAGTCTTTCGGACAGGGATTCGATTTCACGCTTTCCGTCCATAATTGCACTTACAGTAATACCCTTATCGGTACCGCAATCGTCTTCTCTTATGATAACATCCTGGCTGACATCAACAAGACGACGTGTAAGGTAACCCGAGTCAGCTGTACGAAGAGCTGTATCGGCAAGACCCTTTCTTGCACCGTGAGTTGAAATGAAGTATTCCAGAACGTTAAGACCGTCTCTGAAGCTTGCTCTGATAGGAATTTCCACTGTACGACCCGAGGTATCAGCCATAAGACCACGCATACCTGCCAGCTGTCTTATCTGGTTTACGCTACCTCTCGCACCGGAGTTTGCCATCATGTATATGGGGTTGAACTCGTCAAGGTTATCCATAAGAGCCTTTGTAACCTTTTTAACTGTGTCTTCCCAAACACGAATTACGTTGTTGTAACGTTCTTCTTCTGTCAAGAGACCTCTTCTGAAACTCTTTTCAATCTTTTCGATTTCAGCTTCAGCCTGTGCGATGTATTCAGCCTTTTCGTCAGGAATTTCCATATCGGATACGCTGATTGTGATAGCACCCTGTGTAGAGTACTTGTAACCCATGGATTTAATCTTGTCAAGCAGAATAGCGGTTTCGGTAATACCGTGAACCTTTATGCTCTTGTCGATAATCTGACCAAGCTTTTTCTTGTCTGTTAAGAACTCAATTTCAAGCCTGAAGAGATTTTCGTCCTTACTTCTGTCAACAAAGCCTAAATCCTGAGGAATCTGTTCATTGAATATTATACGACCAACTGTGGTTTCTATGAGTCTGCTTCTCATTACGCCGTCAATTTCTTTTCTTGCCATTGCGTAGATGGGAGCGTGCAGACCAACAACACCGTTTTCATAAGCAAGTTTTGCTTCGTCAAAGCTTGCATATGTCTGGTAATATTTGTCTCCGTGCTTGTAGTAGCCTTCGGTTGCAGCTTCTTCGGGAGTTGCAAAATCTCTGGGGCCACCCTTTTCGCTTTCCTTAACTATTGTAAGGTAGTATGTTCCCAGTACCATATCCTGTGTAGGAACTGCAACAGGACGACCGTCCTGCGGCTTTAACAGGTTGTTTGCAGAGAGCATAAGGAATCTTGCTTCGCTCTGTGCTTCGGGTGACAGGGGAACGTGAACAGCCATCTGGTCACCGTCAAAGTCGGCGTTGTACGCTGTACATACCAGCGGATGCAGTTTGAGTGCTCTGCCTTCAACCAGTACAGGCTCGAATGCCTGAATACCAAGTCTGTGCAGCGTAGGAGCACGGTTTAAGAGTACGGGATGCTCTTTGATAACCTCTTCGAGCACGTCCCAAACCTCGGGTCTTACTCTTTCAACCATTCTCTTTGCACTCTTAATATTATGTGCATTTCCGTCGTTAACAAGCTTTTTCATTACAAAGGGCTTGAACAGTTCAAGTGCCATTTCCTTGGGAAGACCGCACTGATAAATCTTAAGTTCAGGTCCTACAACGATAACTGAACGTCCGGAATAGTCAACACGCTTACCAAGCAGATTCTGTCTGAAACGTCCCTGCTTACCTTTAAGCATATCCGAAAGAGATTTGAGTGCACGGTTGCCGGGGCCTGTAACGGCTCTGCCACGGCGGCCATTATCGATAAGTGCGTCAACAGCTTCCTGCAGCATTCTCTTTTCGTTTCTTACAATGATATCAGGTGCGTTTCAGTCGAGAAGTCTCTTTAAACGGTTGTTTCTGTTAATAACACGTCTGTACAGGTCATTGAGGTCAGATGTTGCAAAACGTCCGCCATCCAGCTGTACCATAGGACGGATTTCCGGAGGAATAACAGGGATTGCATCCAGAATCATCCATTCGGGACGGTTGCCCGAGGTTCTGAAGGATTCAACAACCTCAAGTCTCTTCAGCAGGCGCAGTTTTTTCTGTCCCTGTGAAGTTTCAACCTCTGCTTTGATTTCTTCGGAAAGCTTTACAGGGTCGATTTCACAAAGAAGCTCTTTAATAGCCTCTGCACCCATTCCTGCTCTGAAGATATCGCCGTATTTTTCAAGGTTTTCTCTGTATTCTTTTTCGTTTAAAAGCTGACACTTCATAAGGTCTGTTCTGCCGGGATCGATTACGATATAAGCGGCAAAATACAGTACCTTTTCCAGCTCGCTGGGCGAAATGTTTACCATAAGTGCCAGTCTGCTGGGGCTGCCTTTAAAGTACCATATATGGCTTACGGGAGCCGCAAGCTCAATATGACCCATTCTTTCACGTCTGACCTTTGCGCGTGTTACTTCAACGCCACAACGGTCACACACAATGCCCTTAAAGCGAATTCTCTTGTACTTTCCGCAGTGACATTCCCAGTCCTTTGTGGGTCCGAAAATGCGCTCGCAGAACAAACCGTCGCGTTCGGGCTTTAATGTACGGTAGTTTATAGTTTCAGGCTTTTTAACTTCACCTCTGGACCATTCTCTGATCTTTTCAGGTGATGCAAGGCCTATCTGTATAGATTCAAATGTATTAAACTCTAACATGGACTCAATCCTCCCTATATTTTTCTATTGATGATTATAGGTCATCGTCCTCGTCTTCCAATTCCTCATCATCAAATTCTTCGTCAAAGTCGATGTCGTCATAATTGAACTCGTCGTCCTCTTCCTCATCCTGATCCGGGGAATTGAGACCCAGCGCATCCATAAGCATTTCGTCATCGTCAACTTCGCTAAAGCCGGCATTTGTCAGCTCGCTTTCTTCGCTGTGTCTTGCGCTCAGTTCATTACTGAGGTCATCAAGTGTGATTTCGTCCGCATCTTCGTCTGCTGAACCGTTAAGGTTAACTTCCTTCATATCGCTGCCAAGAACCTTAACATCAAGGCCAAGACTCTGCAGTTCCTTGATAAGAACCTTGAAGGATTCGGGAATACCCGGCTTGGGAACGTTTTCACCCTTAACAACAGATTCGTATGTCTTAACACGACCCACAACGTCATCCGACTTAACTGTGAGGATTTCCTGCAGGGTATAAGCTGCACCGTAGGCTTCAAGAGCCCAAACTTCCATTTCACCGAATCTCTGTCCGCCGAACTGAGCTTTACCACCCAGAGGCTGCTGTGTAACCAGTGAGTAGGGACCGGTGGAACGTGCGTGAATCTTGTCATCAACAAGATGCAGCAGTTTAAGTATATACATGTAACCAACGGTTACGGGGTTATCGAAGGGCTGACCGGTACGACCATCATAAAGAATTGTCTTACCGTCTTTGCTGCAACCAACCTTTTCAAGTGCTTCCATAATATCATCTTCGTTTGCACCGTCAAATACAGGAGTTGCAATTTTAACACCCATCTGTTTAGCTGCCAGACCCAAGTGAACTTCAAGTACCTGTCCAATGTTCATTCGGGAAGGAACGCCCAGAGGATTAAGTACGATTTCAAGTGGTGTACCGTCGGGCAGGAAGGGCATATCCTCTTCAGGAAGAATTCTGGAAATAACACCCTTGTTACCATGACGACCCGCCATTTTATCACCAACAGAAATCTTTCTCTTCTGTGCGATGTAGCAACGTACCAGCTGATTAACACCGGGAGGCAGCTCGTCACCGTTTTCACGTGTGAACACCTTAACGTCAACGATGATACCTGCTTCACCGTGAGGAACACGGAGAGAAGTATCTCTTACTTCACGTGCCTTTTCACCGAAGATTGCACGGAGCAGACGTTCTTCAGGAGTCAGCTCGGGTTCACCCTCGGCTGTTACCTTACCTACCAGAATGTCACCAGCGTGTACCTCTGCACCAACGCGAACAATACCGCGTTCGTCAAGGTCTTTGAGTGCATCTTCACCGATGTTGGGTATATCTCTTGTAATTTCTTCGGGTCCGAGCTTTGTATCTCTGGACTCGGATTCGTATTCTTCTATATGAATAGATGTGAATACGTCTTCTCTTACAAGCTTTTCATTAATAAGGATAGCATCCTCGTAGTTGTAGCCTTCCCATGTCATAAAGCCCATGAGAATGTTACGTCCGAGAGCAATTTCACCCTGGCTTGTGGAGGGACCGTCGGCAATGATGTCGCCTTTCTTAACCTCTTCGCCGCGAGCTACGATAGGCTTCTGGTTAATACATGTTCCCTGGTTGGAGCGAGAGAACTTAAGAAGCTTGTGCTCTTCTTTTTCGCCTGTATTTGTACGGATAATAATTTTCTCTGCCGAAACCTTTTCAACAACACCGTCGTTTTCAGCAAGTACAACAGCACCCGAGTCTTTCGCCGCCTTGTACTCCATACCTGTACCTACGATAGGTGAGTCTGTTTTGAGAAGGGGTACTGCCTGTCTCTGCATGTTGGAACCCATCAGAGCACGGTTAGCATCATCGTTTTCAAGGAAGGGGATCATTGCAGTAGCAACAGATACAACCTGCTTGGGCGATACGTCCATGTAGTCAACTTCTGTGGGAGCTACTTCTACGAATTCCTCACGGCGTCTTGCTGTAACCTTTTTCGCTATGAACTTGCCGTCCTTGTCGATTGCTTCGTTTGCCTGTGCAACTGTGTATTCATCCTCTACGTCAGCTGTCATATAAACGATTTCGTCTGTAACCTTGCCCTCTTCCTTTAATACCTTACGGTAGGGAGCTTCGATAAAGCCGTACTCGTTTACACGTGCATAGGTACTGAGTGAGTTGATAAGACCAATGTTAGGTCCTTCAGGTGTTTCTATAGGACACATACGTCCGTAATGTGTATAATGAACGTCACGAACCTGGAAGCCTGCACGCTCTCTGCTGAGACCGCCGGGACCCAGAGCTGAAAGTCTTCTCTTATGTGTCAGCTCACCTAAGGGGTTTGTCTGATCCATAAACTGTGACAACTGTGACGAACCGAAAAATTCTTTAATAGTAGCAACAACGGGACGGATGTTGATAAGTGACTGGGGAGTTACGATATCCAGATCCTGAATACTCATTCTCTCTCTTACACCACGTTCCATTCTTGCAAGACCCATACGGAACTGGTTCTGTAAAAGTTCACCAACACCGCGGAGTCTTCTGTTACCCAGATGGTCGATATCATCTGTTGTGCCCATACCGTCAAACAGGTTGAGGCAGTAGTTAACAGATGCAAAAATATCGTCAACTGTGATGTGCTTGGGAACAAGCTCATCTATTCTGCGAAGCATATCAGCCTTGATATCTTCTTCGCTTTCGTTGTTTTCAAGTATTTCGTTTAAAACGTCCTGTCTTACCTTACCCTTAATACCAAGCTCTGTTACATCAAAGTCAACAAAGCTTTCGGGGTATACCATATTATTTGAGAAAACACGAACAACCTTGTCTTCTTTCTGAACAAAAACAAGGTTAACACCCGCCTTTTCAATTTCGGCAGCGGTTTCTCTGTTTATTGCTTCACCCTTGGAAACAAGCACTTCGCCTGTGCGGGTGTCAACAATATCTTCAGCGGCAACCTGACCTGCTATACGAGCAGCGATGCCCAGCTTTTTGTTAAACTTATATCTGCCAACACGTGCCAGATCATATCTCTTGGGATCAAAGAACAGGGAGTTGAGCAGATTTTTTGCACTTTCAACTGTGGGGGGTTCACCGGGACGCAGTCTTCTGTACATTTCAAAGAGGGCTTCCTCTTCTGTTTTTGTGCTGTCCTTTTCAATGGTTGCATACAGCATATTATCTTCGCCGAATGCGTTTGTGATGTCAATGTCTGTTCCCAGACCCAGGCAACGCAAAAGAACAGTAACAGGAAGTTTTCTTGTTCTGTCTACTCTTACCCAGAATACATCGTTGGAATCGGTTTCATATTCAAGCCATGCACCACGGTTAGGGATAAGTGTTGATGCCATAAGGCGCTTACCCAGTTTGTCCGGCTGTTCATTAAAGTAAACGCCGGGAGAACGAACCAGCTGGCTTACGATAACTCTTTCCGCACCGTTAATAATAAAGGTACCCTGATTTGTCATGAGCGGGAAATCGCCCATGAAAATTTCCTGTTCCTTTATTTCGCCTGTTTCCTTATTTATAAGTCTTACCTTAACTCTTAAGGAAGCGGCATAGTTTGTGTCTCTTTCCTTACACTCTTCAATCTCATACTTGGGCTTTTCATCAAAAGCATAGTCGATGAATTCAAGTATAAGGTTGCCGGTATAATCGGTTATGGGCGAGATATCATGGAATACCTCTTTGATACCCTCCTCGATAAACCACTTATAGGAATTCTTTTGCAGGTCAATAAGATTAGGCATCTCCAGAACTTCGTCGATCTGTGAGAAGCTCAACCTGGTGTTTTTACCAAGCTGTACCGGATGTGTCATTTAATCACCCCAATTTTAAATTTTGCTTCACTATTATATAAGGCCTTGGGGGTCCAGCTTAGAAGTCACTATTACCCCATTATTATAATTGTCCATAGTACAGATTGTCATTATATCATTGTCAAGTGTTTTTGTCAAGAAAATTTTTTATTTTTTTCCATAAAAATTATAGTTTGAAAAAGAGGGCATATACTGCCCTCCCTTGTATGTTTATTTCAATTTCTTATTTTTTTCAAAATCACTTTTCCAACCCTGACAATAATCATAACAAACAATACTGCTACCATTACAAAATAAAGCAATTCGATCATCACCCAGAATAAACCGGTATTTTTCTCCAATATATCCCATATGCACATATACCCTTTAGGCAATAATGGTTCAAACAAGCTGTACGGTCTATGAATCGGATATATTATCTCCCAGCTTTCACAAGTGTATATTTTATTTTCCTCAAATTCATCCCATACAGGTTGGTCCAACCGCTTGCCATTTACAACATATATGTTTGAAAGGTGTAATTTGTATTTACTGTTCAACGGGGTTTTGTCAACAAAATTAAAATCTTCACCCTCCCACGCATCATTATCTATAGCCTGTTTGAGGCTCTCTCCCTCATATCCGGCAATTCTTACCCACCCGTATCCTGTTACTCTTTCTTCTTTGCACAAAATATACTCATCCGAATCTATACTGTAATCATTTATATTTTTTGCAAATTTTAAAGGCATATAGCCTATGAGCAGTAGTATGGCAAGAATTACAGACAGTAATATAAGAGATGTATTTTCTTTTGTTTTCCCGGCATGCTTTTTCATCTGTTCATCATATACTATCTCATAACAATACTCTTTATTTTCCCTTGACAGAATAAACTCCTTTGATTTTTCATAAATTTTGCGGTCACGCTTTTCAAAAGAGTAATCTATACTGTCTGCAGAAAATGGTTGGATTTTACCGTCATCTTGAATCAAAAAAGAATCTATCCCCAGAATATACAAGCCTTCTTTCTCACATATATCAATAAACAGCAGTGCATCCTCACGGGATAAAATATCAATGTTATATCTCGGATCAGCTCTGTTTTGCAAAAACTCTTTTGCTTTTTTCATTACGAGCACCTCCCTTTTTACACAAAAACCACCTGTGCTTTTATAAAATCATTATATAAAAAGCACATGTGGTTTGTCAACACGATATTAAAACGTCATTGCCTCAGTATTCACAAGGGACATACCTGTCGCAAGCTCTCTTTTTTGCGACCCATCAAGCGGCTGTTTTGTGCAAAAAGAGGATGCAACCTGCATCCTCTTTGTCTATATCTCAATCATTTCCTTTGTTGACTTTGTCAGCACCGCATGACCGCTGCCTTCTATAAACAGCATATCCTCAATTCTTACACCGCCGAAGTCGGGAATGTATATACCCGGTTCTACGGTAATTACCGAGCCTGCATCAATCAGCTCCAATGAAGAAGGTGAAACTGTTGGCTTTTCGTGTATTTCCACACCTACGCCGTGGCCCAGCGAGTGACCGAAATTATCTCCGTAACCAAAATTTTTAATAATATCCCTTGCAACCTTGTCAAGGTCTGCCGCCTTCATATTCGGCTCTGCGTTATCCTCCGCCCTTGACTGGGCATAAAGCACAATGTTGTAAAGCTCTTTTTGTCTGTCACTTGCTTTGCCTATTACAACTGTTCTTGTTATGTCCGAGCAGTAGCCGTCAAGCACACAGCCGTAATCCATTACAAGAAAATCTCCTTTTTGTATTTCCTTGTCTGTGGCTGTTCCGTGGGGTAATGCCGAGCGCACACCCGATGCACATATAGTATCAAAGGATGTTTTCTCAGCACCGTTTTTCCTCATATACCCTTCAAGCAAAAGGGCAACCTCTGTTTCACGCATGCCCGCTTTTATATTTTTTACGGCATATTCAAAAGCACAGTCTGCAAGACGTACAGCTTCGGTAATATGCGAAAGCTCGGCAATACTTTTAATTTTACGAAGGCTTGTCATGGTATCTCCCAAGGGCACAAGCTCTGCTGAAAGGGCAGCACTTATTTTGTTATATGTGAACACCGACACACTTTTATCCTCATACCCTATTCTTTTCATATATGAGGTTTCTTCTTCTATAACCTCGAGCGGTGACCTGCCAAACTGCACCACACGGAAGTCGGGTGCTTCTTCCTTTGCCTGTACGGTGTATCGTGAATCCACAAAAAG
>JAZNUH010000053.1:0-2713 GCA_045592225.1 Clostridia bacterium
TTCATTACTTGATTCCTCCTTTAAATAATTTCGGCGGTTGGCTAGACCTGCCTCAATTATATCAAAGGAGGATATTTTTTACCACGCATAGCTAAAGCTTTTTTATCCCACCAGCATTGCTGGTGGTTGTCATTACACAAAACAAAACGAGGCTGTTTTCAGCCTCGTTTTTATTTAAGCAAGTATAATTTCAACCGCTTTATTATGATTTTTAATAATTTCTGTTTTACCTGCCTCTACCCCTTCGCCGTCCAGTGACCACATCATCTTCTCATCGCAGGAAATTGTAATCTCCTTTGCCCTGAAATACGAAAGTGAAGAATCATTGTAGTTATACGTATTAAGTGCCATTACCGCTTTATTGAGGTCAACAATGTTTTTGGGGAATTTTATAAGCAGTATTTCAAACATTCCGTCCGAAAAATCAATCTGCGCGTCCCTAAGCTTTATTATGCCGCCTATTGACGTTGAGTTGGTAATTGCGCCCAGGGCATATTCATCGGTATAGGTTTCGCCTGTTTCGGTTGTTATTGTAAGAACGCTCGGCTTTATATAGGGTATTTCCTTAACCCCCTCCAGCACATAGGCAAAATGCCCGAAAACGTTTTTCATATTCTGGGGTGTTGTGTAAGAGCTCTGGGTAAATGCGCCGAAGGACGCCACATATGAAAAATATCTTCCCCCAAAGCTACCTATATCAATGGGCACCGGTGTGCCCTTGATTACATTTTTAGCCGCTGCCATAATGGTTTTGGGCAGACCTATACTCTGTGCAAAGTCATTGGTGGTGCCGCAGGGAATGTAGCCTATGGGTATTTTTTTATCACACTCCATCATACCGTTTATGACTTCATTGAGCGTGCCATCGCCGCCGCAACAGATTACAAGGTCAAAGCTGCGCGAGTTTTTCTTTACAATTGCACCGGCATCCCCCCTGACTGCGCCGCAACGGATATCAAGCGTATACCCATTTTGATAAAACAGTCCGGTAAGCTCACCGAATTTTTTGAAAAGCTCCATTTTGCCTGCCAGCGGATTCATTATCATTAGTGCTTTTTTTTGATGCCTTCTTTCCAAAAAAATGCCTCCTAATATTATAATAGCTTTATTATATACCCACCAGTGTGAAAATTCAATATACTATTTATTTTATTTTTTTACACACTAAATAATTCTTGCAACTCTACCCAATCCGTGCTATAATAAATCCAAATATGTTTTCAAATGACAAGGAGGCTTTTACAATGGAAAACACACGCAAAATTGTAAAGGGAATATCGGTTTGTAATCCCGTTGTTGTTGAAAGGGATTACCTTATGCATACCGTTGACTATGCAATAGAAAAGGGCTTTGACCATATGCAGGTTATAGGACCAATTCACGATGGCAAGCTGGGTAACATTGACGGTATGACAGTTTACCGCAAATACAGTGCTTTCAACAACACAAAGGACCTGGATTTTTGTGCAGAAACAAAGGCGGCTATAAACGAGGCTTATGAAAAAGCATCCCCTGCCGGCATTAAAATGTATGTATGGCACCACGAGCTTGACCTGCCCACAGGCTTTAACGAAGCATACCCCGAAGTTTTAAATGAGTACGGTGATGTTGAGGTAACACACCCCCTTGTTAAAGACTTCCTTGAAAATAAAATTATTGACTTTTTTAATGAATACAAAATGGACGGTATTATCCTTACCCTCCACGAAACAAAGGTGCCCCTTTTAAAGCTTAAAAACCAGAAGCTTGACAAAATCGGCAGAGTTAAATACGTAACCCAGATTTTGTTTGACACCTGTAAGGCGCTTGGCAAGGAGCTTATTGTTCGTCCCTTCGCAAGTATCGAAGAGGACTACTCCATGATGATGCAGGCTTATGAGGAAATCTCCCACGACCTTATTGTTATGGACAAGTGGACACAGTTTGACTGGAGTCTTTGCCTGCCCAACAACAAGTTCTACAACAAAATTAAAAACAACCCCCTGTTTGTTGAAGCAGATATTTTCGGCGAATTCTTCGGCAAGGGCAGACTGCCCCTTATGCTCCGTCAGCACATTATTGAAAAGGTTGACTACTGCAACAGCCACAACGCAACAGGCTACTGTGCACGTATTGACCGCGCAGGCAGACATCCCTTTGGTGATGTTAACGAGGTAAACCTTGATATTATGAATGCATGCCTCAGCGGTGACGATGTTGACAAGGCTATAGATGCCTTCTTTGCAAAGAAATATCCCGGTGCAGGTGCAGAGGTTCGCGAAATTATGGAGCACACAGAGGATGTTCTCCGCAGAACACTTTATCTGCAGGGCTACTACTACAGTGAGCTGAGCATATTCCCCGGTCTTAACCACTCCAAAAACCATTTCTATTTTGAAATGATGAAGGATGATTATGACATAGCATCAAACGAATGGTTTATTCCCATTGGCTGGCGCCGTGGCACACTGCAGAGTGTTATAGACGAAAAGGCGAGCGCTAAAGACGAGGCAGCTATGCTCTTTGACAAGGTTTCGGCTCTCAAGGATAAAATTGAAGAAACCGAATACAAAAAGCTGTGGACAAAGTTCTGCAACTTAAAGTATATGACCGCTATATGGTACGAGCTTACACACATATTTATGGCGTACACAAAGTTCTTTGAAACAAGAGATGCAAAATACAAGGCAATGCTTGAAGAAAAAATCAAGACCATTTGCGACCTTCGTGATAA
>JAZNUH010000054.1:0-9384 GCA_045592225.1 Clostridia bacterium
CGCGGTGGCGCAGGGCTTATAAAAACTGTTGTGGAACAGAGCAGTATTCCTGTAATTGAAACAGGTACGGGTAACTGCCACATATACATTGACAAATCTGCAGACATTAATATGGCAGCAGATATAATAGAAAATGCAAAAACCCAGCGCACAGGTGTTTGTAATGCCTGCGAATCGCTTGTGGTTCATAAGGATATTGCCTCCGAGGCTCTTCCTGTAATCTGCAGGCGTCTTTTGGCAAAGGGTGTGGAAATACGCGGTGATGAAGAGTCGCGTGCAATCTGCGCCGAAATTATACCTGCCACCGACGAGGACTTTTACACAGAATACCTCGACCTTATTATTTCAGTAAAAACAGTTTCGGGCATAGACGAGGCAATAGAGCACATAAACACACACAACACGGGACATTCCGAAGCCATTATTACTAATGACTATAATGCAAGTCAACAGTTTCTTGCAGAGATTGATGCCGCTGCAGTCTATGTTAACGCCTCCACACGTTTTACAGACGGCTTTGAGTTTGGTCTGGGTGCCGAAATTGGCATAAGCACACAAAAGCTTCACGCCCGCGGACCCATGGGCTTATCCGCTCTTACCGCAACCAAGTTTGTCATTCGCGGAAACGGACAGATAAGAGGCTGATTTTACCAAGGTTTTTGCTTGGTTCAACCTCTGAATTGTGCAATATAACTATAAAAATTGCATATAATTGTATATATTTCTGTTTGACCATTTTTTATGTTTATATTATAATATAAGGTAAGCCTATAGATTTAGGCGAATGCTAATTATGATTTGACAAGCTACCGGATTTATGACTTTTGTCTAATTCTGTCCCCATTGGTGCTGGGGGGCTTTTCAAAAATATATAGTCTGCGGCTTGGCCGCAGCAGAAAAGGGGAAATATGATATGAGCAAATTTTCAACAGACAAAATCAGAAACATATGCCTTATGGCACATGGCGGAGCAGGAAAAACTTCTTTCGCAGAAGCTATGCTCTGGAATGCAAAGGCTACAGACCGTTTCGGAAAAATAGCTGACGGAACAACAACAACCGACTATGATCCCGAAGAAGTTAAGAGAAAGTTTTCTATTAATACAGCTGTTGCTCCCTGCGAATGGAAGGGTTCAAAAATAAATATACTTGACACACCCGGCTACTTCGACTTTGTTGGTGAAGTTCACGAAGCAGTTCGTGTTTGCGGCGCTGCAGTTATTCTTCTGTCAGGTCGTTCCGGTGTTTCTGTTGGTACTGAACACGCTTGGGATTATGCAAAAGAAAGAGGCATTCCCGCTGTTTTCTTTGTAAATAAAATGGACGATCCCGAAGCTAACTTCAAAAACACACTGGACCAGCTTACCGAAAAATTCGGCACAGCTGTTGCTCCTTTCCAGATGCCCATTAAAGAAGGCGACAAGCTTACAGGTTATGTAGATATCGTTAACCTCAAGGCTTATAAATATGAAGATGCAAAGGTTTCGGAAATTCCCGTTCCCGACAGCCTTTCTGACGATATTTCTGCCACACGCGATCAGCTCCTCGAAGCTATTGCTGAAACAGACGAAGAACTGATGGAAAAATTCTTCGCAGGCGAAGAATTTACAGCTGACGAAATTTCTTCAGCAATCAAGGTTGGTGTTAAGAGCGGTGACATTGTTCCCGTATTCTGCGGTTCTGCTCTCTTAAACCTGGGTGTTACAACAGTTATGGATGCTATGGTAAGCTTCTTCCCCACACCTCTTGATGCAGCTGATATCGTTGCAAAAGACACAAAGACAGGCGAAGATGTTGTTCTTAAGCCCGATGCAAATGCTCCTTTAGCAGCATTGGTATTTAAGACAATTGCCGATCCCTTTGTTGGTAAGCTTTCTATATTCAGAGTATACTCAGGTACAGTTAAACCCGATACAACAGTTTTCAACCCCAATACAGGCGCAAACGAAAAACTGGGTAAAATATTTACACTTTGCGGTAAAAAGCAGGTTGAAACCGATTCTCTGGTAGCAGGTGACATCGGTGCAGTTACAAAACTGACTTCCACAGTAACAGGAAATACTCTCTGTGCTGCAGGAACATCCATCGAGCTGCCCGGCATTAACTTCCCCAAGCCTGCACTTTCTCTCGCAGTTGTTCCCAAGGCAAAGGGCGACGAAGAAAAGATTGGTTCAGGTCTGCGTAAGCTTGAAGAAGAAGATCCTGCTTTCAAGGTTTCTATAAACCCCGAAACAAAGCAGACACTGATTTCCGGTGTAGGCGAACAGCATCTTGATGTTATCACCAGCAAGCTGAAGACAAAGTTTGGTGTTTCCGTTGACCTTATCGAACCTACTGTTCCTTACAGAGAAGCTATCCGCAAGAGAGTTGAAGTTGAAGGTAAGCACAAGAAACAGTCCGGCGGACACGGTCAGTACGGTCATGTTAAAATGGTATTTGAACCCCATGATGGCGAAGACCTCATCTTTGAAGAAAGCATCTTCGGCGGTTCCGTTCCCAAGAACTACTTCCCCGCTGTTGAAAAGGGTCTGCGCGAATGTATTACACACGGTGTTCTGGCAGGATATCCCGTTGTTGGTCTTAAGGCTACTCTGATTGACGGTTCTTACCACCCCGTTGACTCTTCTGAAATGGCATTTAAGGTTGCTGCTTCTCTGGCATACAAAGACGGTCTTGCAAAAGCTTCACCCGTTCTTCTCGAACCCATCGGCAAGCTTGAAGTTACAATTCCTGAAAGCTACATGGGCGATATCATTGGTGATGTTAACAAGCGTCGCGGCAGAATTCTTGGTATGAACCCCATCGGCAAGGGCTTAGGTCTTGTTGAAGCCGAAGTTCCCATGAGCGAAATGCATAAATATGCTACAGACCTTCGTTCAATGACACAGGGCAGAGGCAAGTTCTCCCTCGAATTTGAAAGATACGAAGATGCTCCTGCAAACGTTGCTCAGACAATTATCGACAAAGCAAAGGCTGCACAGGAATAATTAATAGCAATTTTATCTTAAAAACGAACCCAAAATGGGTTCGTTTTTTATTGACATCAACTTTTAAAAATGATACAATTACCACTAGCATTTGAAAGGACTGATTGATATGAACTCAAGAATTTTGAAAACTTTAAGTATAATGTTGTCCCTGACACTTATAATCAGTATTTGTGCTTTTGCAGTGCCTATGCATGCATATGCATCAGGTCTCGCTGTAAGCACCTCGGCAAGCTATCAAGGTAGTGTTTACTATCAGCGCGCATGCACTGCATACAGCAGTAATGTCGATCCGAGAACACGTTTCGTTCAGGTGGCACTCAGCCAGAAGGGCTATAAAGGCGGAACTGCCTCCGGTCAGTGGGCAGGTAATGGCGGCGGCGGAAGATATACCGAATACGGTCGCTTTATGAAAAAAGACGGTCTGGATTGGTGTGCATCCTTTGTATCCTGGTGTGCTGCTGCTGCAGGCATTCCTACCGGTGTAATTCCTCGTTCTGCAAGTGCAGGACACTGGAGAAGCCCCGGCACAGGTACATACACTCCCATTTGGTCTAACAATTACACAACCTATAATCCCTACAAGCCCCAGGTTGGTGATTTATGCCTGTATATGCCTTATTGTACAACCTGTAACAAACATTACAATGCAGTAAAACCCACCGCTCATGTTGTAATTGTTGCGGCGGTTGAAAATAATCAGAATTCTGCCGGCGGCTGGAACTTTACAACAATCGAAAGAGGTAACAACAATACCGTTGAATCTCATACAATCTCAACAAAAATGAAGCGCGGTGCAAACTCAACCTGTTCCTGCGGAAAACAGACTCCCGCAGGCTCGTCCGCGTATGTTGTTCAGGGCTTTTGGAGACCTGACTGGAGCAAGGTTTCAAGCGGCGGAAATACATCATCAAACACAGTAACCGCCAATGTTGCTCTTACCGCAGCCACACAAGGAGAGTATGTTGCAAAGGAATTTATAGCTGAAACAAATGCATGTGTTGTTACACAGATAACCAAGCCTGCCGGAACAACTGTAAGCCAGTGCGGTCTTACTCTTATGGATTCCAAGGGAAATGTTTTGAAAAACTATTCGGAAAATATATCCAACGTAGGCAAAAATACAACCCTTTTCCATTCCTGGTATGATATGAATACAGAAGTAGGTTACACCCTTTCAAAAGGTACTATATACAAATACAGGTTCTTTACCGTTGTTGACGGAATTCGTTACGAAGGCGAAACACGCAGTTTCACAACAAAAGGCGACTATAACCTGTACTTTGACGCCAACGGCGGCAGCTGCACTACAAACAGCAAAAAGGTTATTTCCGGCGGTACCCTCGGAACACTTCCCACACCCGTCAGAAACGGTTACCGTTTTACAGGCTGGTATAACCAGAAAAGCAACGGAGCTTTAGTAACCGATGCCTCTTATTTTACAGGCAATTCTGATGCAACTATATACGCCGGTTGGGAACAGGATGCAAGCAAGATCCTTACCATAGGCTACAGTCCTCAGGGCGGCACCGGAACTATGCCTAACGAGGTTTACCAATACGGTCAGACCATTACTGTTAAAAATTGCGACTTTACAAAAAGTGGTAAAGAGTTTTACAAGTGGACACTTTACCGCAGTGCTGATGAAACCTTCTATACTCCTCAAAACGGTTGGCAGACCTTTGATAATGTAGAAAAATACAGCTATGGTTTAAAGGGCTTTAACCCCGGCGACAAGCTTACTGTCAGCGAAGAATTAATGGAAGGCTGCAATCAGGAAACCATGTTCTACTTTGTTGCCGTTTGGCAGGACGCAGCAAAAGGCTCCTGCACAATCGGTTATGATCCCTACGGAGGAAGCGGAAAGATGGCAAGCTCCGTTTATGAATACGGCGAAACAATGACCGTGGCCGACAGTGAGTTTACAAATTCCGGCAAAGAGTTTTATACCTGGGTACTTTTCCGTGCGGCAGATAAGAAATATCTGACTACTGATAACGGGTGGCAAACCGCTGAATCCCTGAGGGCAAACAATTACAACTTACAAACCTTTACCCCCGGAAAGAAGCTTGTTGTGGATGAGGACTGGGCTACAGATGTCAGCGGGGATCAGACTTTCTATTTTGTAGCAATATGGCAAGAGGCAAAAAACAGCGGTGATCTTGTTATAAAGCTCTACATTGACAACCCAAAAATGCGTGTTGCTGGTGTGGCCACAAATATTGACAACCAGGGAACTGCCCCCTGCATTATCAACGGACGTACAATGATTCCTATTCGTGCATTAATTGAGGCAATGGGGGGAACAGTTGGCTGGAACGGTACATTGCAGCAGGTTAATCTTGAGCTTGACGGCAAAACATTATTCCTGCGCATAGGCGAAAATTATGCCTTTGACAACCAAAACACCTATGCTTTAGATAGCGCACCCGTTCTTATGAACGGAAGAACATTGCTGCCTGTTCGTGCAATTGTCGAATATTTTGGCGGCGAAATCTCATGGGATGCTTCTACACGGTGTGTTACCATTAATTACAGCAAATAATATTTAGTTTATACGTAAAGCAGATGAAAATACAAACAGCACTTCATGCATTAATATGAGAAGTGCTGTTTTATTTTTCTTTGGAAGAATTTATAAAAAGTTGCAGAAACAAAACCCTTGTCT
Organism: Clostridia bacterium; assembly: GCA_045592225.1. Classification (GTDB taxonomy): domain Bacteria; phylum Bacillota; class Clostridia; order UMGS1883; family UMGS1540; genus JAZNUH01. The sequence goes on from JAZNUH010000054.1 coordinate 5,655, forward strand.
TGCTTTTTTTTCTTGTTTGTGTTAAAATTAAACAGGAAATATATGTCCTTATATACTCATCATGTTTTATGAGGTGCTTTATGAACTATGTTGTTATCATCCCGGCACTTGAACCTGAACAAAAACTTGTTGCTTACGTAAACGAGCTTTTGTCAGCCGGAATAAAAAATATAATAGTCATTAATGATGGCAGCAGCCCTAAATGCGACAGTATATTTGGCGAGCTTGCAGATATGGACAATTGCGTAGTGCTGTCTCATTCTGTTAACATGGGTAAAGGTGCCGCTATTAAGACTGCACTGATGTACTACAGCCAATATATGTCCGGTTTCAATGGTGTTATTACTGCTGACTGCGATGGTCAGCACAGTGTTACCGATGTATTACGACTCTGTGCGGCAATGGATAAAAATCCCGGTGCTTTCGTTCTCGGTTGCCGTAATTTTGACGAAGGAACACCTGCCAAAAGCCTTGCAGGCAACAAAATAACATCTGTTGCTATGCGTATGCTTTACGGAATAAAGCTTGAAGATACTCAGACAGGGCTCCGCGGTCTCCCTTCCTGTATGATTGATCCTCTTATTCACCTTTCGGGTAACAGATACGAATATGAGCTCAATATGCTTATTTATGCTAAAAGTCATTGCATTCCTTTTGTTACTGTTACCATCGAAACAATTTACTTTGATAACAATTCAGGCAGTCATTACCGTCCGTTTGTGGATTCTATGCGCATATTCGGACGCGTGCTGAGTGGTCTGGCAGGATTTTGTGGTTCGGCTATTTGTTCCGGACTGCTTGACCTTCTGGTGTACTCACTTATGGTTGACTTTGCTGTAAAAAACATGCCTGATGGTCAGCGATTGTTTATTGCTGCAGTTACAGCACGCATTATTTCTTCTGCCGTTAATTTTATGCTCAACCGCAGATTGCCGCATATACAAAATACAAAGATTTCATCTACCATGCCAAAATATTATACACTTCTTGTTTGCCAACTTATGATTTCCTATTTATGTGTATACTCTTTACATACTCTTACAAGCGTGGACGAGAAGCTTTTTAAAGTTATTGTTGATATGATCCTTGCTCTTTTCAGTTACCAAATACAAACGCGCTGGGTTTTTCGCAATAACAACAACAAAGAAACGCATTAAAATATTAAGGAAGAGATGATATAACTTATGCTTTACGGCCCTTTTGCACGTACTGCACGCCTGGTTTATAAAACCTTTGCTCCGTATAAGGTAGAAGGCTATACGCCTAACAGCGATGAACCTTCTGTATATGTAGTTCACCACAAAAATTTAAGCGGACCCATTCATGCAATTCTGACATTGCCTGAGGAGTCTCATTTGTGGGTATACAGAGTTTTTTTTGATTGCGGGGCTTGTTTCAGACAATATCGTGATTATACCTTTACAGAGCGATTTGGCATGCCGCGTGTGCTTGCTACACCCGCAGCATGGCTTTTGTCACGAATTGTACCGGCTATAATGCGCTCTTTTGCAGCTATCCCTGTCCATCGTGACTCACGTAGGATACTTGATACGTTCAAACAGTCGCATTCTGCACTTTTAAAGGGCGAAAGTTTAATTATTTGTCCGGATATTGACTATGACAGTTCCTCCGAACAAATGGGGGAAATATACACCGGATTTTTCCACCTGGAAAAAACTTATTTTAAAGCCACCGGCAAACACTTAAACTTTGTCCCGGTATCTTATGACAAAAAAACACATCAAACTCACATTGGCGCTCCCATATGTTTTAATGACCGGTCTTCCTTTACTGAACAAAAGGATACGATTGCAAAGCAACTTATTTCTACCATTAATAGCTTATTCTGAAGCTTTAAAAAGCTCAGGCTTGCTGATTATATAAACAGCGATCCTGAGCTTTTATTTTTTTATATCTGACAAACAAAAAGCGGTGGGCATTGCCCACCGCAAATTTGTTTTATGTTTTGGTTAATTTATTATAAGAAGAGAACTTTCTTGATAGAACCAACTTCTGCACCGTTTGCATCTTTAAGTACAAACTGTACTCTTACTGCGTTTCTAATAGCAGGCTTTCCTTCCGCAGGATCAACGATCTTATCAAACCAATCAGCCTTTGTAATGTTTACAGTTTCTGTAGCTGCAACATCACCGGATGTCCAGATTTCTTTTTCGTATCTGTATTCAAGAATCTTAACTTCCATTGTAAGATCCTCAAGTGTTCCGGGACCTTCTGCAGAAGAAACAGCCAATCCAATAGTGTCATCACCAATTGCGTCTGATGTATAGGGAATACCATCACGTGTAATTCCGGTGATTACATACAGGTTCTTAGCGTTTCTTACATACATTGTGTTTGTACGAACGATTTCTGCCACATCGGCACCTACTGTCTTGAAGAGTGCAACAACCTTCTTTGTACCTGCTTCGCCGGCTTTGATGTTAGTTGTTGTTCCGCCGTTAACATTATTCCAGTTCTCTACATTAATAGTATCCAGTGCTGCGCTGTATGCAACAATGTCTGTATACCATTCGAGACCTTCTGCAGGAACAAAGTCAACTACTGCATCAACCTTTATGTCGCTGTTTTCTGCAACAAACTGATGAGAAATTATGTCATTAACCTTAATTATAGCTGTAAATGCTGTGTCCATAACATACAGTGTTCTCTGACCTTTTGCAGTAACATCACCAAATTTTGCTTCAGCCTTAACAATGTATGCACCATTTGTATCAACAGTAAATTTGCCTGTTTCATTGGTCTGAACTACTTCTTCGCCTTTCATCAGATAATAGGTTACTTTTTCAGCTTCTATTTCATCTCCTGTGTTAGCATCTGTAACAACTACAGCTGCTTCTACAGAATCACCCTTCTTGATGTTCCAGTAACGAGCCTGACCGTCCAGTGTTACAGAAACCTGATAGGGAATATAACCATATACATATCTTGTTACCTTAAAAACTTCACCTGTTACAGAGTCCTTAGCATAGATTACAAGACGTTTTCCTTCGCGTGCTGCGGGAGCCATGATGCTGAGTTCAGGTGCGAATTCCTCTTCTGCGGGGATTTCGTTTTCTGCAGCAACGTTATTAAGTTCTACCATCTTGTAAGCATATGTTGCTTCACCAAGACCAACGTACTCGGTTACAATAGCGAGTTCTTCACCGGGAACTACGTTTAATACCTTTGCGTTGTACTGGTTAATTGTAATAACATCAAAGGATGCTGTTACTCTTTCATATTTGAAGGAAACTTCTGCAGAAACACCACCGAGATCGATGCCAGCTTCTGCTAAAGCTGCTGCATTGAGTGTACCATTAACTATTTTATTTTCCTTTTCAATACCATTCATTAATGCTTCTTCATAGTCCCAATCGATTGCGATTTCAACTGTCTTTTCAACTTCACCGTACATGTATTTAACTTCTACGGTTTTAGGAATACCAACTGCTGCAGTAAAGTCTGCTGCCTGGTCGGAAACCTTAACAACTGTGTCAATATCTGCAACGCTTACTGCTGCGAAACCATCGTTTGTAGCTGTTACTGTAAGTACATAGCTATCTTCGTACATAGCGTCGCGTACTGTAATAGTTGCTGTTAAATCTTCTGTAATTTCACCTGTGAATGTAACCTTACCTTTTGCATCTACTGCAAAACCGTCAGCGTCAACAGAGTATGCAAGTGTATCGTTTTCTGCATCAACTGCAGCGATTGTTACCAGTTCTTGAGC
>JAZNUH010000055.1:0-12765 GCA_045592225.1 Clostridia bacterium
GAGCTTTGCCCCGAAGATTTAAAAAAGATAGTTGATTTTAAGTATGCTGATATAATTGTAAACCCATAATATGGAAAAATATTGCGAATTTTAACTATGAGAAATGCCCGGAAAACGGGCATTTTCTGCACTCTGCAAAAAAAATACAATTTTTTTGGCGAATATATTGACTTTGGCTTTCGAGGGTGCTAAAATGACGGCAACAAACCAATGAAGCCGAGTTTATACCCGAATAAACGGGGTAAGAAAAAGGACGTGAGGATTGTGAACAAAAAGAAAAAACGTGACTTTGAAGAAATTTTCCTGCGTATTGATGCCAAAAAGCATCCGTTCAGAGTGTTTGTTGAGCTTTACAAGGACAATTGGAGCAACATTCTGCTTTCAGTTGTCTTTTTTACGCTCAAATACCTGCCTGTATGGGTTATTCCATATATTACGGCGTGTATTATAAACACAGCAACAGAGGGGGTTAATACAACCCTTCAAAACATTCTGCAATGGTTTGCGATAGGTGCGGTGCTTATAGGAATTAATATTCCCATGCAGCAAATGGAAACCCGCTTTTCAAGCAAGGCAATACGTAATGTGGAAATGAGAATGCGCAGCAGTCTTGTGCGTAAGCTGCAGCATCTTACAATTTCCTTCCACAAAAGCTTTATGTCGGGCAGAATTCAGTCAAAAATGTTGCGTGACGTTGAAAGCATTGAGCAGCTTTCAAGGGTAATGATAACAAACATAGTACAGGCGGTAATAAATGTAATTGTTCTTGGTTTTGTTACCTTTACCAAAAGCCCGCTGGTGGCATTATTCTTCCTTGTTGCCATACCTGTTTCTGCAATACTTATCAAGGGATTTCGCTCCACGGTGCATAATACAATGGGCGCCTTCCGTAAAGAGGTAGAGCACATGTCCGAGGATGTTACGGAAATGATTGAAATGATACCTGTAACAAAGGCACACGGACTTGAAAATGTGGAACAGGAAAAGCTTGACAAACAGTTTGGCAAGGTTATGAAAACAGGCAGACATACAGACCGTGTGCAGACCTTGTTTGGCTCATCCTCCTTTGTTGCCTTTAACATTTTCCAGTTTTCGTGTATATGCTTTACAGGCTACCTTGCATATACCGACAGAATTCCCGTCGGTGATATTGCTCTTTACCAGAGCTACTTTTCAACCATACTCAGCAGTGTAAGCTCTCTGCTTACCATTTATCCTATGATTGCAAAGGGCTTTGAGGCAATAAAATCTGTATCCGAAATACTTGGCTCACGAGATATAGAAAATAACGAGGGCAAAAAGGAACTGGACAGCGTAAAGGGTGATTACGTGTTTGAAAATGTTTCTTTTGCATATCCTGATGACCCTGAAACACTTATTATCAAAGACTTTAACCTGACGGTTAAAAAGGGAGAGTGTATTGCCTTTGTAGGTGAATCGGGCTCGGGTAAAACCTCAATTTTAAATATGCTCATCGGCTTTAACTTTCCGACAGGGGGGAAGCTTACTGTTGACGGCAACGATATGACAGATATTAATCTTACCGCTTACAGAAAACATATTGCAGTTGTATCCCAGAACAATATTCTTTTCTCGGGCAATGTAAAGGAAAATATAACCTATGGTATGCCTAATGTGCCGAGAGAAGAGCTTGACGAGGTTATAAAGCTTGCAAACCTTACAAACGTTGTAAAAGAGATGCCCGAAGGCATTTATACAAATATAGGCGAACACGGCGGCAGACTTTCGGGCGGACAGAAGCAGAGAATTGCCATTGCCCGTGCGATGATAAGAAAGCCGGATATTATAATACTGGACGAAGCAACAAGTGCGCTTGACAATGTATCCGAGCTTAAAGTACAAAAGGCGATGGATGAGCTTGTGCGTGGCAGAACAACATTTATTGTTGCTCACCGCCTTTCCACAATACGAAATGCCGACAGAATAGTTGTTATGAAGGCGGGCAAATGTGTGGAAATGGGAACACACGAAGAGCTTATGGCGAAAAAAGGCGAGTTTTATAAGCTTGAGCAGCTGCAAAGTATAGAGATTGATGAAGCAGACCAAAAGAAAAATTCATAAATTTTCAAAGCTTTGTAAATACTACCTTCGGGGTGGTATTTATGAAGCTTTTTTTATTAGCTTTATCCATAGTATTTCTTTTTGCGGGATGCACAGTAAAAAAAGAAGTGCAGGAAACAAAACGTGTAGCAGTAACGTCGTCACCCGAGTGCATAGGTGTATTTATAACCGACATTCTTGACACCGACCCGGCAAGGGTGGAAAATCTTATTATATGCGCAAATGCGGTAAACGGACAAAGAATAATGCCCGGAGAAGAATTTTCCTTTAATGAAACTGTGGGAAGGCGAACAACCGACAAAGGATATAACAGCGCAAAGATTATAATTGACGGAGAAAGGGGGTATGCAGTGGGAGGCGGTATATGTCAGATAAGCAGTACGTTACTGGGTGCCGTCTCCGATGCAGAACTTAAAGTCACAGAACGCCACAACCATGAGGGTGATGTAGGTTATGTAAAGCAGGGACAGGATGCGGCAGTATCTTACAGTACGCAGGATTTTAAGTTTGTAAACACACTGGATACACCTGTTACCATACACATAAAGGTAGAGGACGGGCAGGTGTTGGCGCAGCTTTGTCGATAAAATTTATTTGACATAACCTGTAAAATGTGATATAATTATGTAAATTAAAACGGAGGATGTGTAGGAATTGATAATCAGGAACGATCTGACAAAGCTTAAAGAAAGCCTTGACAAAATGATTGGTCAGGAAATTCAGCTGATATCAAGAGGCGGTCACAAAAGAGCAGTTGTCAGACGGGGCACTATCGAAAACACCTACCCCAGCATATTTATAGTTAAACTTCAGAACAATAAAAACCCTCTTGATAATGGCAGAAGGGTGTCATACAGTTATACCGATGTACTGACCCGCGCAATTGAACTTTCACTGTGCGAAGAGGCAGACGCATAAAGAAACGACAAATAATAAAAATCCTGATGCAATATCAGGATTTTTTTCTTGCAAACAAAGCCGCCAGAGTATATAATAAATAAAAGGCATTTTACGAAATGGAGATATGTATGGAAACACGAGTTGCACTTATTGGAATAATAGTTGAAAATTCCGATTCTGTAAGCCGTCTGAACGAAATTTTGCACGATTACGGAAAATATATAATAGGCAGAATGGGCATACCCCACGCACAGAGGGGAATAAACATTATAAGCATAGCAATTGATGCCCCTGCCGATACCATTAATGCCCTTTCGGGAAAGATAGGAAAAATAGACGGGATAAGTGCTAAAACCATATATTCGAAAAGCTGATGAAAAACCTGACAGAAAAACTTAATAAACAGGGCATACTTTCAAAAGATGAGTTTACCGCTCTGCTCTGTGCACAGGGAGAGGACGCCGCTGTTTTACGTAACGCCGCCAAAGAGGTTGCGCAAAGCATCTTTGGGAAGGATATATATATCCGCGGTCTTATAGAGTTTACAAACTACTGCAAAAATGACTGCTACTACTGCGGAATACGCAGGAGCAACAAATGTGCAAATCGTTACCGTATGAGCGCAGAGGATATTATGACCTGCTGTAAAAACGGTTATGAAATGGGCTTTCGCACCTTTGTACTGCAGGGCGGCGAGGACGGACACTTTACCGATGATTTGCTGTGCAGTATAGTTTCGGACATAAAAAGCAATTATCCCGACTGTGCTGTAACCCTTTCAGCAGGTGAAAAAAGCAGACAAAGCTATCAGCGGCTTTTTGATGCAGGGGCAGACCGCTATCTTTTAAGGCACGAAACGGCAAACCATGAGCACTATGCAAAGCTTCACCCTGCAGAGCTTTCACTTGCGGAGCGAAAGCAATGTCTTTACGACCTTAAGGACATAGGCTATCAGGTGGGTTGCGGCTTTATGGTTGGCTCACCCTTCCAGACCCTTTCAAATATAGCAGAGGATTTGGCTTTTATATCGGAATTTAAGCCGCATATGGTGGGCATTGGCCCCTTTATTCCGCACAAGGACACACCCTTTGGCGGGTACCCTTCGGGAAGTGTGGAAATGACCCTTAATATTCTGGCAATTGTAAGGCTTATGCTTCCAAATGCACTCATTCCCGCAACAACCGCACTCAGCACAGCCAGCGGCAACGGCAGGGAAATGGGTATTTTATCGGGCACTAACGTAATAATGCCAAACCTGTCTCTTAAAGAGGCAAGGGAAAAATATTCACTCTATAACAACAAGGCATCGGCAGAGCCTGCTGACAGCCTTGCTGATATACAAAACCGTCTTGCTGCCATTGGTTATCGTACCACGGTGGCGAGAGGAGATTATAACTTTAAAAAAATTTAACTGACGGGAAAGATGCTCTGACCCGAAAGAAAGGAAGAAAACTATGTATAATCCAAAATCACACAAGGCAGAAGAATTTATTAACCACGAGGAGATTTTAGCCACCCTTGAATATGCTGACAAAAACAAGGATAACCTTGAGCTTATTGACAGTATTCTCGAAAAGGCAAGAGAACGTAAGGGCCTTACGCACCGTGAGGCATCGGTACTGCTTGCCTGTGAAAATCAGGAAAAAATTCAGGAAATGTACGAGCTTGCAAAACAGATAAAGCTTGACTTTTACGGCAACAGAATAGTTATGTTTGCTCCACTTTATCTGTCAAACTACTGTGTAAACGGTTGTCTGTACTGCCCTTATCACATGAAAAACAAGCATATTGCCCGTAAAAAGCTTTCCCAGGAGGAAATTGCAAAAGAGGTAATTGCCCTTCAGGATATGGGTCACAAGCGCCTTGCAATTGAAGCGGGTGAGCACCCCCAGTACAGCCCCATTGAGTACATTTTAGAGAGTATAAAAACAATTTACTCAATAAAGCATAAAAACGGCGCAATAAGACGTGTTAACGTAAATATTGCTGCAACAACGGTTGAAAATTACAGAAAGCTTAAGGAAGCAGGAATAGGCACATACATCCTGTTTCAGGAAACCTACCACAAGGAAAGCTATGAGTATCTGCATCCCACAGGTCCCAAGAGTGATTATGCCTACCACACCGAGGCTATGGACAGAGCAATGGAGGGCGGCATAGATGACGTGGGTCTTGGTGTTCTGTTCGGACTTGAGCTTTACAGATATGAATTTGCAGGTCTTTTAATGCACGCAGAGCATCTTGAAGCGGCATTCGGCGTAGGTCCTCATACCATAAGTGTGCCCCGTTTAAAGCGTGCCGACGATATTGACCCCGACGAATTTGACAACGGCATAAGCGACGAAATTTTTGAAAAGCTTTGCGCTCTTATCCGTATATCTGTTCCCTACACAGGTATGATTATTTCAACCCGCGAAAATCAGGCGGTAAGAGAAAAGGTGTTAAAGCTTGGTGTGTCACAGATAAGCGGTGCATCAAGAACAAGTGTGGGCGGCTACTGTGAGCCTGAACCAGAGGATGAAAAATCCGAGCAGTTTGACGTAAGTGATAACAGAACACTTGACGAGGTTGTGCGCTGGCTTATGGAGCTTGGTCATATTCCCAGCTTCTGTACTGCCTGCTACAGAGAGGGCAGAACAGGCGACAGATTTATGCAGCTTTGCAAGAGCGGACAGATTTTAAACTGCTGCCACCCCAATGCACTTATGACCTTAAAAGAATATCTCAATGACTACGCAAGCCCCGAAACAAAGGCGATTGGTGAAAAGCTTATTGAGAAAGAGCTTGATAAAATACCCAATCCCAAGGTGCAGGAAATTGCACGTCACCACATTGTGGAGTTGGATGGCGGCAAGCGTGACTTCAGATTTTAGGAGGGGACTATGAACGCAACACCCACATCAAACCGTTTGCATATCGGTTTTTTCGGTAAGCGCAACAGCGGTAAATCCTCTCTTGTAAATGCCTTTATCGGTCAGGAGGTGGCGGTGGTATCCGATGTACCCGGCACAACCACAGACCCTGTATATAAGGCAGTGGAAATTAAGCCGCTGGGCGCCTGTACGGTGATTGATACCGCAGGCTATGACGATGACCAGGGCGAAATAGGTAAAAGCCGTGTAGAGAAAACTATGCTCGCGGCAGAAAAGTGCGATATTGCTGTAATTGTAATTGCCCAGACCGATATTGACGGAGAAATAGAAATATACAATAAATTTAAAGACAAAAAGGTGCCGGTGCTGTTTGTTATAAACAAAACCGATGAGGGTAATAAGGACAGTATTGCACAGGCACTGCTTGAAAAAACAGGACAAAAGGCAATTATGACAAGCACAGTGACGGGTGAGGGCATTGACCTTATCCGCCCTGCACTTGCACGTCTTATGCCCGAGGATTTCGGGGCACAGAGCATAACAGGGGACCTTGCAAAAGAGGGAGATGTTGTAATGCTCATAATGCCGCAGGATATTCAGGCACCGGCAGGCAGACTTATTCTGCCCCAGTCCCAGACCATCCGAGAGCTTTTGGACAAAAAATGCATTATAGTGAGCAGTACGGCAGATAAAATGGTGAATGCTCTGGCGGCTCTGTCCGCACCGCCTGCACTTATAATAACCGATTCACAGGTGTTTGACTATGTGTATGAGCGCAAGCCCAAAGAAACAAAGCTAACATCCTTTTCGGTGCTTTTTGCGGCATATAAGGGAGATATAAATGCTTACACACAGGGCGCCGCAGCTATTGACAGCTTAAACGGTACATCCCGTGTGCTTATTGCCGAATGCTGCACCCACGCACCCACAACCGAGGATATAGGCAGGGTGAAAATACCTGCAATGCTGCGTGCTCGCTACGGACAGGAAATGAAGGTTGACATTGTAAGCGGCACAGATTTCCCCGAGGATTTAACAGACTATGACCTTATAATACAGTGCGGCGCGTGTATGTTTAACAAAAGGTATGTACTCTCGCGTATTGAACGCGCACAAAATCAGGGCGTGCCCATTACAAACTACGGCATAGCCATAGCACATCTTAAGGGAATACCCCTGTAAGGAGAAAACCTTGAAAAGAAAAGTTTTATTGATTTTTTTAATTTTAATTTTATGCGGTGTGCTTTCGGGCGCGGCGGTTCTGTTTGGGATACCTGCATATATAGACGGTTTTGCCGCCGACTATATGGTAACTCCTGAAACGGCACCGGTGTGCGATGCTGTAATGGTGCTGGGTGCACAGGTTTACAGTGACGGCACACCGTCACCTGTTTTAAGAGACCGCCTTGACTATGCGCTTGTGCTTTATAACAGCGGCAAGGCAAACAAAATACTTGTCAGCGGTGACCACGGCACCAAGGGATATGACGAGGTAAATGTAATGAAGGCATATCTTATTGAAAAGGGAGTGCCCCGTGAGGACATATTTATGGACCACGCGGGCTTTGACACTTATGACAGTATGCACAGGGCAAAAAGTGTATTTTGCGTTGAAAGCCTTTTGGTATCAACGCAGGATTTTCACATAAAAAGGGCAATTTATATAGGCAGAAGGCTTGGAATAGATGCCTACGGCTACCCCTCGGAGGATAAGGAAATTTATAATATGGAATATTTAAACGCCAGAGAGAGGCTTGCAAAAATAAAAGCATTTTTTGATGTGCTTTTGGGCAGTGAGCCAAAATACGGCGGAGAGGCAATTCCTATATGGGGAGACGGAATAACCACGGAAGGATAGGTAAAATAATGAAAAAAGGCAAGGGTTTAGGACTTTTGATAAGCATTATTGCAATAATTGCTGCAGTAGGCTTATTTGCAATAAACATTATTGCAGAGGTTATGGAAATACGTGAAATAGGCTATGATGTTGTGTTTTTTGAAAATCTTAAGGTACGCACAATAACACAGCTTATAATAACTGCGGTAATATTCGGGGTGCTTTTTGCAAACACCTTTATTGCACGAAAAATAACCGCATCACGCGGGATAGAGTTTAACCTGTCAAAATCCACAGGCGGTATGGTAAGATTTTGTCTTGCAATATCACTTATTGCGGGCATTTTTATGGGTAATGAAATTTATGCAAGGTATATGACCTATGTAAACAGTGTAGCATTTGGCAGTGTTGACCCCATATTCGGCAGGGATATCGGCTACTACATTTTTGAAAGACCATTCCTGTCAGCGGTATGCACATCGGTTACGGCTGTAATGCTGGTACAGGCAATATATGTGGCAGTGGTTTATATAATTTCCTATGCGCAAAACGATATTTCCACCTTCAGCGATATATTGCACGAAAAATGGCTTATGGCGCATGCCATTATAAATGTAATACTTTATTTTCTTGCCAAGGCGGCAGGCTACCGCTTTGCAATGGAGGAAATACTCTATGACGAATTCGGCGGGCTTGTAGGCGCCGGCTACACGCAAATTCACATTTGGCAGACATATTACAAGGTGGCACCCTTTGTTCTGCTTGCGGTTGTATTTTTAACTATAATCTTTCTTTTGAAAAATAAAATAAAGCCCGCACTTTTCAGCATAGCCGCTGTACCTGTGCTGTGGCTTTTAACTCTGGGTACCGCGGGTATAGTTCAGCTTGCTGTGGTAAATCCTCACGAGGTTTCGGTGGAAAAGCAGTATATGATTTATAATATGGAGGCTACAAAAGCGGGGTTTGGACTTGGTGCTGTGCAGGAGCGCGAGTTTGAAATTAAAAATGACCTTACACCTGCCGACCTTGCCAATAACAGCGATATTGTAGATAATATCCGCATAACCGATTTGAATGCAACACTCACCGCAACAAACTCGCTGCAGGGCTTGCGTACCTTCTATACATTTTACGACAATGACGTAACCGTGTACGAAATAAACGGTAAAAAAACTGCGGTAAATATAGGTGTGCGCGAGTTTGACGAGAAAAAACTGCAGGAAACCTCACAAAACTATATCAACACACATCTCCGTTACACTCACGGCTACGGCATAGTAATGAACGCAGTTAACAAAATAACCGCCGAGGGTCAGCCCGATTACCTTATAAAGGATATACCTCTTGCATATCAGGAGGGGGTACCCGAGGTGACACAGCCGCGTATTTACTTTGGCGAGCTGACAGATGAGTACGCAGTTGTAGGCTCATCATATAAAGAGCTGGATTATATGGATGGGGATAAGAATATAGAATTTACCTATGACGGTGAAGCGGGCATAAAGCTCACCCCCATAAACAGGCTTATATTTGCCATAAAGGAAGCCGACACCATGATGCTTCTTTCGGGGTACATCAACTCTGAAACAAGGCTTTTACCAAACAGAAATATACTTGACAGGGTAAGCATGGTAGCACCGTTTATAGAGTTTGATACCGACCCCTACATGGTTATAAACGATGCGGGTGAGCTTAAATGGATTATAGACGGATATGTAAAGAGCGAATACTACCCCTACGCACAGAAATACGAGGGAGTAAACTATATCCGCAACTCTGTCAAGGCGGTTGTGGATGCCTATGACGGAACGGTAACCTTTTATATTACCGACAAAACAGAGCCTATAATAAATATGTACAGCAAAATGTACCCCGGTCTTTTCTCGACAGAGGATTTACCTGCTGATATAGCCAAGCACACACGCTATTCGGAGCGTCTTTTCAAGCTTCAGGCAGACGTGTATAAGAAGTATCATGTATCCCAGCCCGAAACACTTTACAGTAATTCGGATATATGGGTTAACGCAAGGGAGAAATACACCGACGGAGAGCCTGTTGATGTAGCACCCTATTACAATCTTATGAGCCTTGAAGGCGAAACCGAGCTTGTGCTTATGCAGCCATTTACGCCACAGGGCAAGGAAAATCTTGTTTCTTGGATGGCAGGAAGGACAGACGGTGAGATTTACATTTACACCTTCCCCAAGGGTGAAACTGTATACGGAACATTGCATATAGAAAACAAAATAGATAATGACCCTAATATTTCAAAAGAAATTTCACTGTGGAATCAGGGCGGTTCATCGGTAGTCAAGGGTAATCTGCTTGTAATTCCGGTGGAAAACTCCCTGCTTTATGTAGAGCCTATTTACATTACTACGCAGAATACCGCCGCAATACCCGAGGTTAAGCGTGTGGTTGTGGCATATGGTGAAAATGTTATAATGTCAGAAACAATTGAATCGGCTCTCTCACAGCTATTTGCGGTTACGCCACCTCCCAAAGAACCTGTCGGAGATGAGCAGGAAACACCTCCTGCAGAGGCGGGAGAGGATTTGCTTGCAGTTGCACAAAATATTGTTGATAAGTACGAAGAGGCAAAAAAATACAGTATGGCAGGCGATTTCGAAAATTACGGAAAAGCAATGGCAGAAATGGACAGAGAGGTTGAGAATTATAATAATATAAAAAATAACAGTAAAGAGTAATTAAATGCCCTCCTGGCGGAGGGCATTTATATGTTATGAAATAATAAGTGCCGTACCTGCTTTAAGTGGTGCGTTGACGTCAATGTCATTGGATTTTGCAATAGAACTGCAGGTGGTTTTATAGCGTTTAGCAATATCCCACAGAGTTTCACCCGGCTTTACAAAGCATATAACAACCGATGAACGTGGAGCAGTATCGGTATCGGTTACTGCGATATCTTCTATGAGTGAAACCTCTCCGCGGCAGATGAGTTTTAAATTAACATCTGCATTTGCGCGTATTTCCACACATCTGTCATCGGTAACGGTGTAACCACAGTTTATAAGGTTTACGGCACATTCTATCTGTGTGTCGGGGTCTGTTGCGCGTATATCACCGCTAACCTCAAAGGGTATTTCTCCTTTTGCACTGAAAATTGGCAGAGATGGGTGGGGTGTCATATATAAAAGATAGGTATCAAGAACACCGCGAACGGTAACATCACCGCCACTGTTTTCTACACTTTCAACATAGGGCTTTGCCACCACAGTGTAAAGCTGCATGATTTCAGGGTAGTCGTCCGGCAGATTAACTGCTCCGCGGATGGATGCGTGTGTCCCGGACGTGTCGGCAAGGTACTCAATTGTACGGGTATTTCTTTTGGGAACAATGTTGGCGACTGTTGAGTAGCAATCGTCGGGAACATCCACCGATGCAGTGCTTATGGCGCGGGCATGGACGAAAAGTGTAACCTCTACCCCTAAAAGATTACTTTGTGTATCATCGTCTGTTTCATAGTACACCGAACCTACAGTATAGTCAACCTCGCATGCCATATCCTCGGTAACTCCCTTAAGGTCAAGTATTTCGGTAAAGGGGAGCACATGCTCCATAAACTGTACAGGGGCATCGCCGGTCGGGGCAAGATAAAGGGTTTTCAGGGTGACATCACCCTTTATAATGGCTTTACCGGACAGCACACGTACATCGTGCCCTGAAACGGTAGCATCCATTTTCAGCACTTCACCTACAGGATAGCTACCTGAGGGAACCTCTATTTTGTCAGGCAGAGTAACTGTGGTCTGCATATCTGCCGCAACACTGTAGGTTTTAACGGTTTTGTGCCGTATTTCCAAAGGAATATCACATTCTATGTCGCACACAATGTCGGTTACATCCTGCCTGTATGCGCCGGCAGTAAGTGTTACGGTGGCCGAAACAGAAAGCTTGCGACTGTTATGAAGTGTAAAATCAATACTGCTTACATCGGCATCGGCATAAACATGCAGGTCGTCACCGTTTTCGCAGTCGGTTTCAAAAACATCCCTGAAGGGGAGCGTGGTTTTAATGCACCGTACCGGCATGGTGTCTCCGTCGGGCAAATAGAGAATGGAAAATTCAGCGGTACCGCCTACTGTTATTTTATTGCCCATAGCTTCACGGTGGGTAACCACAGCCCGTCCGTCTATCTGCAGAATTTGTGCAATATCGGGCTTTTTGTCGGGTACAATCAAATCACCCTGAACCGCAATATCAGACTTTTGTTCCATGACAGAACAGTTTGCGGTAAGCAATTCCCTTTTGAGTTCTATATTCATAAATCCGTCCTCCTTGAATTTCTCTGTTAAATAATATGAAGGACTTGCCTTTATTATTACAAAAAAAATAAAACCGCCGAAGCGGTTTTGTGGTTAGGGGGGAGACGCTGAAAGGTAAAATACTTAAAGTATTCCGTTCAGCGCCATGATTGTGAGTATACAGGTGGCAAGTACTGCTACTGCAATAAGTGTTATTGCAAGGTGGTTGCTCTTGCCCTCCTTTGCCGATGTGGACGCGGGAATAAGTCCCGAACGGCGCAGAGCCGAAACCACAGGCTTGTATATTAAGAGTGTAATAGCGGTGTTAAGTGAGCCTTTAATAAGATTAAAGGGTAAAAATGCGGGTATAAGCAGAGCTGCAATCTGTTCGCGGGGAGTTTCCATATAAAGCGGAGTTATCAGGTAATTCCATAAAAGCATAACCGCTGTGGTAAACAAAGTGCCAAGAATAAGCCCCATAACCGCACCCCATATATTATGCTTTTTCTTGTACACCAATGCTGCAACCCCTGCAAAGGAGCAGGTAGACAAAATGTTCATTATACAGCCTATAATACCTGTTTCGCTTACCGTAATCATTTCAACAAGTGAAACCACAAGCGAAATAATAACAGAGGTGAGGGGACCGAAAATAAAACCGCCTATGGTAATAAATACATCCTTCGCCTCGTATTTTAAAAAGGGTACAACAGGCATAACAGGTATGCGCATAACCATCATGGTTACATATGAAAGCGCACAAAGCATGGCTATAAAGGTTATTTTTTTTGTTTTTTGTGACATAAAG
>JAZNUH010000056.1:0-3667 GCA_045592225.1 Clostridia bacterium
TCACTGTCATAAAAACAGTATTTCCACATTTCCTTAAGCTGAGCCTTCTGGCTTATCTTTGCAAATTCAACAACTGCCATACTATGCCTCCTTTGCCGTGTACTTCATAAGCAGAATGTCCGGGTAGTAGGACATTTTCGCCTTGCGGAGTCCCGGCAAGCCCATATCCTCTTCCCTGTTTACATATTCCATATCAGCAAAACAGTTTTGTAAAAACATCTGGTTTATTGCCTGATACGCTCCGACAATTTCGGGGTCTGCTTTTTCAAGATGAATAACCGCTGTATTATCGTTCAGGACCTCTCCTGCCGTAACTGCAATTATTTTTTCTCCCATTCTTATAATGGCACCCTTCTGGTCAAGTGCATCAAAGTTATCCATAAGAAGACGAATTGCAACCTCTTCCTCACCTGTATTCTCCTTGCCATCAAGGGTTGACAGGGCAAAAGACTTTGCCTCTTCAATGTTTTCTGCCGTTATTTCTTCAAAGGTATGTTCTGTCTGCATAAACCTGTTTAAGAAATTACGCTTTGAATGTAATTTTTTACCCTTAAGACCTATGAGCCTGTCCACCAGATACACATAGTCCGCCATGTCACGGTCTTCTTCTATCGAAAATCCGCATTCATTTTTAAGTAAGGTAACATCATCTTCATATATTTGTCTGAAAACTGTCTTAATACCACGGCTGTGGGCATCCTCCATTATCATTTCTATACCGCGGCGGATATCCCCACATCCTATCGGCATAAGGTAGTAGGCGTCCTGCTCACTTTTGCCGCCACGGATAAACAAAAGATTTTCCTCCATGGCAACCTGAACATTGTAACCGTACTGCCAGGTATACATACAGGCAAAGGAGCGCTCGGCACCCATAAAGTGCCTGCATGCCTTACATCTGTCAAATACCTCTTTGTCCGACAGTTTAAATTCTCTAAACTGCATAATAGTCTATTTTTCTCCCATTATAAATTTTTATAGATTTCTCTTTTTTCAAGCATTTTACCGCAGGACATTTTGCCCTCGGGACAAGCGCCGAACACACAGGGCGGACCAACCTTTTTAAAGAGTGTAGGTGCCTCTGCCTTAACAAGCTTCATCATTTCAAACGCCATATCTCGTATTTCCCACTGTGCGCGCTCGCAAAGTCTGTGCCTGAAAAAGTTATACAGGCTTCGCGCGTTAAAGGTTGCAACAAGCTTTGTTTCGCAAGCATTGGGCAGTACATATCTTGCATCCTCAATAGCCTTTTTGGATGCGGCTGTTTTAGCACTCTTTTCGTCCTTGCCCTGCTTAATAAACTCTGCATAGTGCTTTGCCGAAAGTATTTCGGTAAGTCTGTCATAGGTTTTCTGGTCATCCTCCATAGCACGCAGGAAAAGCTCCTTCGCCTCGGGAATTGCCTCTATTTCAGGAGGCAGAATAAATTCAAACTGTCCTTCTGTTACATATCTCTGACTTTTAACACTGTAGCTTGCCATTCTGTGACGGGTAAGCTGTGCCAAAAGCGAACGGCTTACTCCCTCAATACCAAATGTGAAGGTAACGTGCTCTATGGGGCTTTCGTGGCCAATTTCAACAAGCATATTCAAAAATCTTTCTGTAGCTGCTGCGTCAAGCCCTGCCTCAATTCCCTCCACTCCTGCGTTGGAGTAGCACATTTTTGCCGCAACGGCAATTACCTTTTCCGCATTCGGTGTGCACTGTATTAATGTTACCTTCATTTTAAATACCTTCTCCCTGATACAATTACTTTTAGCATAAACACAGGCAGTTGCATCATTCTGCCTATACGCGACGGCTGTTTACACAGCCTGTAAAACCATTCAAGATTAAGCTTTATAAAAAACTTTGGTGCGCGCTTGGTGTTACCCGCAATAACATCCACCGAGCCGCCTGCACCAATAAACAGTTTAGCACAGGTTTTGTCCTTGTTTTTGTCTATCCACATTTCCTGCTTGGGTGCTCCGAGGCATACAAGCACAAACTCGGCCCCGGCTTCATTTATAGCCTCAATCACGGCATTTTCATCCTGCTGGTAGCCGTGCATTGTGCCAACTATGTTTACACCCTTTTCCGAAAGCTTTTGTGCCGCAGCATCTGCAACGCCCGGCTTTCCTCCGTATATAAACACCTTTGTGCCCTTTTGCGCGGCAAAGTCAAGTATTTTGCAGGTTAAATCATAGCCTGCCACACGCTCCGCCACAGGCTGTCCCACTATTTTTGAAGCGTAAACAACACCTATTCCGTCGGGCACAACCATATCGGCTCTGTTTAAAACATCCCTGTATTCTTCGTTTTTAAGAGCGGCATTTATAATCTCGGGATTAGGGGTGTAAATTGCCTTTGCACCATCACCGCCAAGATACGACGCAGCCTTTTCAAAAGCCTTGTCCATACCATCTCTGTCAACATATACTCCAAGTATGCAAGCTGTATTTCTTTGCATAGTATTCTCCTTTTAACTTTATTGATATATTTTATCACTACAGGCTATTTTTGTCAAAGGAATTTGGCTCTTTATGTAGAATATATTAAAGAAAGTATTTTTATGGAGGTATAAATATGGTTGAAATATCAATTTCGGGTTCAAACGTAACTTTCCGTACACCCTTTTCAGAGAAAAATAATCTTATTCAGATTTTTAAAGGAATCTTTGACGAATTTATAGGCAAAAATTCTCCCGTAGATTTTTTAGCAAGCGGATTTCAGCATAAATCCTGCCGCGATATATGGCATATTGACAAATCACTTGCAATTAATACAGATGACGTAACCCCTGCACTTATAAACGGCTGCTGGATGGGCGCTAACCACGGACAGAGTGCAGGTGTTGCAGTTTACTCGCCCGGTCACGCTAAGGATTACTCGGACCTTGGCTCTCTGTGGGAGGATGAAAAGGGTCTTAAATGGACTCTTATAAACGTTCTTGACGGCGACGGAATGATATTTATGTCCGAAAACATTGGCAACAGCAAATGCGACTACAAGTTTGCAAGTGAAATTTCGGGTAAGCTTACATACATAAGTCACGGAGTACATACCGCCTCTTTTGAAATAGAAAGTCAAAGTGGAAATCACCAGATTCACCGTTCCTGCCGCCACTTAAACCGCGTAGTTTATGCCGTTTGCGGTGACACACGCACAAAGGTTTATACAGGCCACAGCGGATGCGACTATGCTGAAATAATCGACGAATACGAAATTATCAACCCCGCAACCCTTTGCGACGGACTTCGTGCAGACAGACCCGAGGGAGGGTACACCGCTCCCCAGGACCTTGCAAAGGGTGAAGCTATGTTCCACTACCTTGCAATTTACCGCATAATGGGCGACGGAACTGTTGTTATCGAGTTTAAATATAAGCCTCTGTGCGACATAAATGCTTCTCTTTACCTTGGCTTTATGTATCAGGAGCGCTGTAATGCAGGCGGCGGAATTTACAGATACATTCCAAAGCTTTTACCCTTTACCGAAAATGATATTACCTTTGACTTTTCGGTGCCCATAAACTCGTCGGCAGAGCCCTTTGTTAAAAGCTTTTACACCACAAAGGAATATTTTGAAAATCCCGACTCTCCCCCCGACCGCCAGATAGACTTTATAAGAGATGAAGACGGAAGTAACTTTGCCGCATTCGCCGGCGGATATATTCCCGTACATGACG
>JAZNUH010000057.1:0-3703 GCA_045592225.1 Clostridia bacterium
AGGAATGGTAACCTTGCCGCCTGAACCTATGTATTTTGTAATTGTTACCTGATTGTCCAAAATCTTAAACTCCCAGTCACCCTCTGTAAGTGCCAGGGTGCTTACCGAACATAAGCTCATTACAGACAATAAAATTGTCAATGTCAGAAATACTCTTAATGCTTTCATTTTTATGTTTCCTTTCTCATAAAATGTCCCAGTTATTTTACCATATTTCCCATAACTGTGTCAACCGAAAAAAGAAATGCGCTCTCGCGGATTTCTTCATTAATTCTGCATTTTGCATTCTGCATTTTTCGAACGGTTTGGGAACAGTTTGTCAAGGCAACAGAACCGTCCCCTTGTCTTCTCTTGTCTTCTTATACATATATCTATTTATATTTTATCATTTTAATTTAGTTATGGTCTGGAATTGTGTTTTCTTGCAGAACTGGACGGCGGCAGACCGAGAATACGCTCACAGTTGCGATAGAGAATCATCTGAAGTTGGTCATGAGGGAGGCGAAGCTGATGAATAAAACGTAAATGACAGAGAAAGCCTTCCACCTGATATAAATTGATAGCATCCGGCTTCATATCGGTATCGCTACCAAACAGCAACCGGTCTGCGTATTTCATAACGAACTCATAGTAAATCTCCCGATCTTCTTCGTATATGGTGTCATCCCGACGCATAAAGAAACCAACTGTGGTGTCAAAGGTGAGCTGGGGATATCGGTCCATCAGGGCTGCCATATTGTCCAGATTCATGTACATCTGGTGCGCAGCAATGATAGGAATATCCGGGTACTTATCCATAATGCGGCATAACTGATGGACCAACTGTTGGTTTGTGACATAAATTCCTTTAGCCTGTCCTTCAGAAAAATAAGAATTGAATCCTCCACCGTGATATGGAGAATATCCGACGCGCTGCGTAACATGCCACAATATGGGGATTTTGTGCTCATTCAGATATGCAAAAATCTCCTGCCACTGAGGGCTTTCCCACGACTCAATCGGAACCTCGCCCTGCATAATGCGATTATTGTGCAGTTTTAAACCACACGCTCCAAGCGCATGAGCTTTTTGGACTGCGGAAAGGTCCGGTCCATCAAAATTCGGCCAGTACATCCAGTGTATGCGGCTATCCTTGGCCGATACGTTGTGAAACAATTCAAACTGTTCCTTATTATCAATAAGTGCAATCAACTTTTGTTGACGAAATGCCTCCGTGTAGGCAAACCAGCGGTTCAGGGTGTCTATGGCATCTTCCTCTTTTCCGCTGGGTATGCACAAATGGGTATGACAGTCAATGACATATTCTTCAGAAGGTTGAAAGTGAAACCCCCAACCTTTGGAAAATCCTTCATCTAAAGTGTCCCGCTGCAATATGTAGGGACTATGTGGTTTGTGCATTATATCATCACTTCCTTTTAGTCATTTTAGTGCGTTTACTGTCTTATATCTTTAATTTATTCCTTATCCAGCAACGAAGGATCTCCTATGAGTTCATCAATATTGATAATCTGTCCGGTCGCGATAGATTTGTTGGCTGCAGCACCGATGAGGATAGAGTATGCTCCATCAATAGCAGTCGCACGCTGTGACTCAAATTCCGGTTCCTCACCAAGGAATAACACACGTCTGAATGCATCGTCACTGCCGCCGTGGTCACCGGGTTTTTCCGGTGGCATTTCAAGGGTTGTAATCTGTCCATCGCCGGTCTTAATAATACGAATGAAATCCGGGGGAGTTTCGCCATCACGCAGACCGCCGTTACCTTTACTCATTATCTGAACTTCCAGGCGGGCGTTGGAGCCGTTGATAAAGAGCTTGAATCCCTCGTACATAGCCGCGGATGACTCGCTATATGACATAATAACGCCGTTATCATACTCAACATTTAATGCCATAGTATCATAACTATCAATTTCCTCATCAAATACGCAACGGTCAATCTTATATCCGTCGTACTGTTCGTTGTCTACATACATTTTCTGCATGAAGTCTGTAATCTTAACATAGAATGGGCATTTTTCGGTATGCTCACAATTTGAGCAACGTTCACCGCGGAACGTACCGTTTTTGCCGTAATGGCGCAACTTACCGAATGCAGATACACGCTTAGGTCTTCCGCCAATGAGCCAGTTTACAAAGTCAAAGTGGTGTGTAGATTTTGTCAGCAACAATCCGCCACACTGATCCATATAGGCATTCCAACGACGATAGTAGCTGGCACCGTGACCGGTGTGACCGCCGGTATAGTCTTTAGTCAATAGCCACTCGAGGTGGACATTGTAGATGTCGCCCAACACACCGGACTCCACCACCTGCTTGATGGCGGTAGCATCTGTACCATAGCGCACATTGAAGCACACGCCGATTTTACGGTTATTGCGGCGTTCTGCCTCCAAAATAGCACGGCACTGCTCAGCATTAATACACATTGGTTTCTCGCACCACACATCGCATCCGGCGTCCAGTGCTCGGATGATATACTCCGCATGTGAATAGTCAGTAGTGCTGACGATTACACAGTCCGGCTTTGCGGTTTTAATCATATTGTCAAAGTCTTCGTAAGCATCCACGCCTAGTTCATTGGCAACAAATCTGGCGCGTCCGATGTTTTTGTCGTAAACACCAACCAGCTCTGCGACTTTCTGAATTTCACCTTTGTTGGCAGCCTCACCACCATAGCCGAAATTGGAGGCTAGTTCTTTCATTTCTCTCCCGGCTACCAGAGGTTTTCCGTAGGAATTCAGACCGCGGTTAGATGCTCCGGCCATTGCAAATCTCTTTTTAGTTGTGTTGTTCTGATTATTTATCATTATTAACCTCCTCATATTATACAAATTATAAACTTCTTATAAAAACTTAATTTTTCTCATAAGGTTATTGGATTACATACATTTTTTGTCACATCAACTTGTTGTAGTCCCTTTCCCAAAATCACTTAAGTCTTATACGCATTTTACCATAGCCGACACACCCAGTCAATGCATTTTTGTACACATAAAAAATTATACAGAGCTGCAATTATTTACAACTCTGTACATAATTTACAATACTTTAAAGTGCCCTATCTGCATATTTTCTGTCCACACAAATGCCTTTACTTTTTGTCCGCTTTTAGGAAGACAAGGGGACAGAACACAACAGAACCGTCCCCTTGTGTTGATTTGTAACGTCTTTTAAGGTTTGAAAGGTCAATTTCAATTATTCCTGACCCTGCAAAGCAACCCCCGCCTATACACTCAATCCCTTCGGGAAGAGTAACATAATTGAGCGCCTTGCATCCGTTAAACACATCGGGTTCTATAATCTTTACAGTTGAAGGAATATATATACTTTCAAGGCTTTCACAACCACGAAAAGCCGCATTGCGGATAACTTCAACCCCCTCGGGCAGGGTTATCTTTTTAATGGTATCTTCGCTGGATACAAAATATACCGGAACTTCTGTAATCTTTGCATTTACTATAAGCTCGGTAATACCGCTGTCATCAAAAACACTGTCCGCATAATATTTGGTGTCTCTTTTTTCACCAATAGCAGTAACAGAACAGCCTGCAATATTTTCAGGAATGGTAACCTTGCCGCCTGAACCTATGTATTTTGTAATTGTTACCTGATTGTCCAAAATCTTAAACTCCCAGTCACCCTCTGTAAGTGCCAGGGTGCTTACCGAACATAAGCTCATTACAGACAATAAAATTGTCAA
>JAZNUH010000058.1:0-3812 GCA_045592225.1 Clostridia bacterium
CTGCTTATAGAAAGCGGATATTATGACGATAAAACCACTCTTGGAAATTGCATTGAATTAAAGAAAATTCTTATTTCATCAATAAATACGGCGAAGAAAAACAATAATTAAAGTGCATGTATATCGTTCGGCTTTGCCAAAAAATCCGTACACGGAAGTGTGCGGATTTTTTACTTATTACCTATTCACTCTTCACTATTCCCTAAAATATTTGAGTACGGATTTTTTGGAAAGTAATAAATAATGGTGAAAAGGGAAGAAGTTAAGGAAGCTTTGCTCTTGCAAAGCTTATTTTTATGCTTGCATCATTATTATTCTGCTTTGCGGAAAAAATTGTAAAAATGTAATATTTTATTAATAATTTTTTTATTGTATTGTCTGCTGTTATATGGTAAAATAAATGTAAATACAGAGTGAAGAGGTGAGTGCAATGAAACGTCTTAAATGGATGATTACAGGCGCTGTGCTGACAGCTATTCTTTCGGTTACTGCTTTTGCAACGCAGGAACAGGTGAAAGTATATGTAAACGGCATGCGCCTTAACGAAACTGCTATACTGCAAAATGACCGTACCTACATTCCTTTGCGCGCAGTAAGTGAAGCTATGGGGGCAGAGGTAAGCTGGGACGGACAGTCGAGAAGTGCGTATGTTTCATTTACCGAGGATGACGCCATTGCACAGCTTGTTTCAGATATAAGCCCGAGCGTGGTTACTATTATAGGAAACTATGCCGGAGATGGTGAGGTTTACAAACATATTAACCCAACCGCACACGGCAGCGGTGTTATTTATAAAAGCAACGGTTACATAATTACAAATGCACACGTTGTAGAGGATATTGTCAACCTTACAGTTGTGTTGAATGATGGTACAAGTCTTCCTGCAAAGGTAATGATTTCGGACAAGGATGCTGACCTGGCAATTGTTAAAATAGAAAAGCTTGGCCTTGCTCCTGTAAAAATGGCTGACCCTGCTTCTGTAATGGCAGGGAAAACGGCTTTGGCTGTAGGCACACCAATTTCACTTTCTATGAGAAATTCGGTGACTAAAGGCATTGTCAGTGGTGTGGATGTTGCCCTTAGCGGCTCATACTATAAACTTACGCAGACAGATGCGGCGATAAATCCCGGCAACAGCGGTGGTCCGCTCGTTAACACAAAGGGCGAACTTATTGGTATAAACTCTTCAAAGTTTGTAAGTGCAGATATTGACAACATGGGTTTTGCCATACCTATTGATACAGTTACGTATTTTATAAATCAGTTTGAAACAAACGGCAGAATTGTCAGACCCAATATCAGCATTACCTTTGAAGAATCGTGGGAGGCTAAAATCGGATTACCCACAACAAAGGGTATAACTGTTAAAACTTCGTCGAATGAATTACTTCTCACGGGCGATATTATAACATCAGTTAACGGAGTTGCTGTTCACAGTATTGCAGATTGGAACGAGGCACTTAAAGATACATATAATGGTACAGGATTTAAAGTTAACTATGTACGTGCAGGAGTAGCTTGTGAAACAGAGGTAACGGCATAACAGAAAGGAAGAATTTTATGATAAAAAAATTATTTTGTATTATAATGACAATAGCTTTAACACTCGGATGTATGGGCGTTGTCGCCCTGGCGGACAACGACAAGGTTGAGATAAGCTTTTGCGTAGGCGATGAAACACTTATGATTAACGGACAGGCGGTAGTGGTTGAAAAGCCTTATGTAGTTGGCGCAGGTGTTACTCTTGTACCTTTGAGAGTTATAACAGAGGCTTTTGGTGCAGAAGTATTATGGGAAGGCGAAACAAAAACTATAACACTTAAATACCCGGATGTAAATATTGTGTTGCAAATTGGAAACCCTGTTGCAGAAATCAACGGTAGAGCAGAGGAACTTCTTGCAGCACCTGAACTTACATCAAACGGATATACTGTAGTACCCCTCAGATTCATTTCTGAAAACTTTGGTGCAACAGTTTCATATGACGATGCAACAAAGAGAATTACAGTTGTTAAGGAACTCTCTGCTTCCACAGGTGCAACTGTTGAAGGCGGAATAGAAACAATATATGTTGGTGACAGTTACTTTAAATGGTATATGGAAAACCCGAAGGAAATGACAATGACATTAAGACGTTTTGATGGGAGAAAAACTGAATTTTCATATGATGAAAACAATGTTATTTCGATATCGATTGTCAATATGACCGAAGGGTTTAATCTTGAAAAAACCTTTTCCAACCTTAAAAATCTGGGAGAGGGAAAAACCCTTATAAAGTCTGAGAAAGATTCGCAAAATAAAACTATACATCTGCAGTTTAAAGATAAAAACAAAACATATGTCGCATATCATTTTGCTACGGATAAATATGGTTACGATGTACAGGCAATATTTGAAAACAGTGACGAAGCAAGAAAGAATGAAGGGGTAAGAATTATCGATTCCTTCACTATTGGTTATGTTTTTGAAGATATTTACGATTTATCAAATGTTAAAAACAGTGTTCGTAGATTTGAATCAGAGGACATGAATTTGTCCATTGATATTCCCGGTGAATATATTATGGCAACCGGCGAGGACGCATACAATGAATTTGAATTTGTAAGCGGTGATAACAAGGGTGAACTTGCAGCCAGAGTATCCGTGGCTATTTATTCAAAGAAAAGTGCCGGTACAGCTGAGGAACTTGCAAACTATGATCTTAAAAGAAACTCAAAAGGAGTAAATAGCTCCATATCTACTTTCTCTGATAAACTTACCAGAGCAAGTTATAACAGTATTTATACAACCGCGTACCAGTATGAATATGAAATAAATACACTGGCACGCAAAACCTATACAAGAGACGTTTTCTTCGAAATAGGTGAATATGTGTACAACATTGCAGTTACAATACTACAGCCGGGAGATAAAAAACAGGTTGATGATATTATAAATAGTTTGAGCGCCAAGGAGATAGACTCTTCTGTTGTCGGTGATATAATTTACAACAGTGAAATTATAGAAGATACATACGAGGTGGATGATCTTTACAACTGTTCATTCAACTTGCCGGTAAGCTATGAAGCTGTCGAGGCTGCTGATAGTACAGTATCATATACTGACGGTATAAACCTTTTTAGTGGCGGTTATTATCCGCCTTCGGGTAACGAAAAATACGATATGGATGATATTGAGTATACTGCAAGTAAATTTGCATCCGATGCAGCATCAGAGCAGGGTGCGATGCATATGTTTACCGAGAATGAAACATATGGAGGAAAGGATTACATAATTGTAACACTTAAAACAGTTAATGGTACTACTGTGACATACAGCGAAATTTACTTTACACTTCATGACGGAGCCGGATATATCTTCAATGTGTTTTACAGCGAACTGTCCTATTCAGAAGCTAAACGCGATGAAATAAGAAAGATCTTCGAATCGGCCAAGTTTGGTGAATAACATTACACTAAAATTTAACACAAAAGGAGTGAACATCATGATGAAAAGAATAACCGGTGTAATCATAAGTGCAATTTTGGTTATATGCCTTATGTCTGTTTGTACTCTTGCCGAAAATGAACGTGTTGAGATAAGCTTTTGCGTGGGTGATGAAACACTTATGATAAACGGCGAGCCGGTAGTGGTTGAAAAACCCTATGTTGTTGGTGCCGGAGTAACTTTAGTCCCCCTCAGAGTAATTACCGAAGCATTCGGCGCTGAGGTTTTATGGGAGGGCGAAACAAAAACAATTACTCTAAAATATCCCGATGTAAATATAGTGCTGCAAATTGAAAATCCTGTTGCTGAAATTAACGGCAGGGCAG
>JAZNUH010000059.1:0-26815 GCA_045592225.1 Clostridia bacterium
ATATGATACAATAAAACAAACAAAAAGACATAAATTATGCTTTGGTACTGATAAGGGTAAAACCTTTCAAAACCGCATAAATACTGGTAAAAATAGCGGTGACAGTAAAACCGTCACACTCGTACAAAAAAATAAGCATCACCTGATGGTGATGCTTATTTTTTTGGCGAATCAGTCGATCGAACCCGAGAAGAGGGTTCTTCGGAGCAGATGCAAAGGCGCGTCAGCCTTTGCGGACTGCGGAGTCTCGAGAACGAAGATTTTTCGAATACCGCCCGCAGCGGTCGAAAAAATTTGCTGTATGGTATTTCTCCGCGCTTATGTGTTATAGGACAACGCTTGACACCCGGAACAGGCAGTTTCAAAGAATACCTCCTTATACGCCGCCGCGTAGGTCATTTGTCATAAAGTTAGCATATACTATTTACTTCCCTCCAAATAACTGTTATAATTATTTACAACAATTTTATATCATGTAATAAACGAGGTAATTTTATGAAATTATTAGTTATAGTGGATATGCAGAATGATTTTATATTAGGCAGTCTGGGTAGTACCGATGCACAGACAATAGTTCCGAATGTTTTACAGAAAATAAAGGAATTTGACGGCAAAATAATCTTTACAAGGGATACACACTTCCCCGACTATTTAAACACTCAGGAGGGCAAAAATCTGCCTGTGGAGCACTGCATAAAGAGCTCACACGGGTGGCAGATATGTGATGAGCTTCTCCCCTATGTTTCAGATAATGTAATCGATAAAACAACCTTCGGAAGTACAGACTTGCCAAAGGTTATAGGTGAAATCGAAAATGTTTCGGAAATTGAGCTTTGCGGTCTTTGCACCGATATATGCGTAATTTCAAACGCTATGATTTTAAAAGCTCATTTCCCCGAAATTAAAATCTCTGTTGATGCCTCCTGCTGCGCAGGTGTTACACCACAAAGCCATGACACAGCTCTTGAGGCTATGAGAGCGGTACAGATTGAGATAAACTAAACAAAAAAGCGGTCTTTACGACCGCTTTTTGTTTAGTAACAGCTTTCAAATATTGCCCTTGCCATATCATAGTCAATGGGTATCTGGCTTTTAACCGTTCTTGTTTTGCCAAATGTACAAAGCTCGGCAAGTCTGTCGGGACAGTTTTCAATGTCAAATTCGCGAAGCTTTGCAGGCATTCCTATTGATACAAAGTATTCGCTCATTTTTTCTATACCCATAAGTGCTGCCTTTTCATCGTCAGCCTCAACTACATCCCAAACACGTCTTGCAAATTGTGCAAAGCGTGGGGGGTTGCTCTTATAGGCAAATTTTGCCCATGCAGGGAACAAAACTGCAAGACCTGCACCGTGTGCAACCTTGTCAAATTCACCGCTCAGCGCATGTTCAAGCTGATGCACTGCGAGAGCGTTTTCTCTGCCGCAGCCTGTTAAATCGTTATGAGAAAGGCTTGATGCCCACATCATGTTAGCTCTTGCATCGTAGTCCTCGGGATTATCCATAAGTGTTGTACCTGCCGCAATTACCGCCTTGAGAATGCTCTCGGCAATTCTGTCTGTTATATCTGTGGGGTCACAAACAGTAAAATAACGTTCCATTGTGTGTGCCATAATATCAGCTACGCCACAAGCGGTCTGGTACTTGCTTACTGTGTATGTAAGCTCAGGGTTACATATAGCAAATTTACATCTGTTAAGCTCGGTGTTAAAGCCGCGTTTCATATTGAGTTCCATATTTGTAAGTACAAGCGATGCACTCATTTCACTTCCTGCTGCCGCAAGGGTAAGGATACATCCAACAGGAAGTGCCGCTTCAGCCTTTGCCTTCTGTGTGGGAAAATCCCATATATCGCGTTCTGTCATTGCAGCAACAGCAGTTGCCTTTGATGAGTCAATAACACTGCCACCACCAACTGCCAGAATCATTTCAACCTTGTTTTCCTTTGCAACCTTTGCCGCTTCACGCACAAAGGATACCTTTGGGTTAGGCTCAACTCCACCCATTTCTATTACCTTTATGCCGTATTCGTTTAGCGATGCCATAACCTCATCATACAGACCATTTTTCTTGATACTTGATTTTCCGTACTGCATCATTATGGTTTTATAGCCGTATTCGCTAATAATTTTTCCTACTTCCTTTTGCTTGTCACGTCCGAAATGCACTTTGGTGGGTGCGTAATAAGTAAAATCCAGCATATTTATCTCTCCTTTTTATATATCATAGGCACATATTGCGCCATAAATTGTGTTTATTACTATTTCATACCTTTCGTCAGCATCTATATCGGCTACAAGAGGCGAAGCCATTGCTCCGTTATTGTAGCAGTTTTCCATTGCCGCAGGTAAAGAAACCTTGTGCAGAAGCATTCCCTGATTGTTTAATATATAAAGGCTTGCATTCTGACCTGCAGGCAGAGCTTGATTTTCATCATAAAACGACGCAAAAATCACTTCCTTGCTTCCGTCCCCATCCAAATCCGCACATACAGGACGTGTGGCATATTCATACAACGGGCTTGTCCTCTTTGTCAGGCTGTATGGCCATGCTCCGTGTTCTGTTCCGTCCAGGCTGAAACAGTGCAGCTTGCCGCTGTAATCGGCAAAAAGTATTTCTTTATGTCCGTCACCGTCCATATCGGTTACTGTAGGCTTGCACTGTACTCTTGAGCTTACAATTATTCCATCCTGCACAAGGGGCGCGCCAAGGTCTGTTGGTATGTTTGTCCAGTCGTATCCGAATGCGGCGTTCTGATAACGCGAACGGTCTCCGTTGACTATAAATACAGTCATATATTCAGTTTTATATTGCTCCACATATCTTCGATCGCCTATAATTGTTGTTATCACAACCTCGTTTTTGCCATCACCGTCTACATCACAAACCTCACTACCTGCGTGGCCATGCTCCGCGTGGTAAAGCTCTTCCCTTTTTTCGCTACCATTAAGAGGCATCCCCCATCCTTCGTTTTCAAGCCGCAGTTCGGTGGAATAATCCTCATAAAAGGGTATCTTTCCCCATGTACGTCCTCCGTACAGGCTCTCATTCGCTTTACAAAGTTTGCCGTTTGCTTCATAAGCACCAACAAAGGCTGTGTCTGTTGGCACTATTATCTCCGGCATTCCGTCACCATCAATATCGCCTGTTGAAATTCCGTCGTCAAACACGCCATATCCCCAACCGTTGTTCTTATAGTCTGTGGGATTTGTTTCGCCGTTTTGCATATTGTCAAGCTGCGGCCAGCCGGGAAGAATGTTGCCGTCACAGGAATAAACCCACACACTACAAGGATTTGCAACGCCTGCCCCTACAATAATCTCACGCGTGCCGTTGCCGTCCAAATCCTCTGTACAAAGCGAGCGAAGTGTTTCCTTAACAGGCCACACCGGAAAACCCGGCAGAAAATATCCGTTTGAGTCAAGAACAGATATACATCCTCCGCCGTGAATACTTACTATTTCTTTTCTTCCGTCGCAGTTTATATCCACAACTTCAAGGTCAGACCAGGTAAAACCGTCATTTCCGTGCAGTTCCTGAAAGTTACTGCTACGGTCTTTGCCTGAGTTTACACGCCATTTAACTGCGCCTGTAGCAGCATCAAGTACCACTATACAGTAAGAAGAACAAACTATTTCCATACTACCGTCATCTTCAAGGTCGGTAAAAATCGGTGTACAATGGTAGGATTCCTCCGCCCAGTTTTTAAATGCACCCGCGTTTTTATATTTAAGCTGCGGCGGGGCTACATCTGCCTGTGCCGACATATTAAGCATCAGTACGCAAAAAATAAGACTGATTATTTTTTTCAGCATTGTCTCCCCCCTAAAGTCCAATGTCCAGCGTTGCTGTTTTTCCATAAATTTCATAAAGTGCGCCTGTAGATGATGATTTAAGTGCAATAAAAGAATATTGCCTGCCGCTGCTAAGTCCATACAAAGCGTAACCATCCAGGTATGTTGCGGCATCACCGCTTTTGTATCCTATAAACTCTGTACAGCTTATAGCTGTCTGTCCCGTTATCTGTGTATATGCACCGCCGTCAACCGAACAGTAAAGACGCATTCCATAACTCTCCGGAGGATTTTCAAAGGTGAGTATATATCCACCCGTTCCACTTGTACCAAACATCATTGTACCAAGATTTTCGGGTATATCGGCAAACTGTCCATCATTGGTTTTTCCGCCCATTATTCCCGCTGCCACTGCCGCCTCCTTGGTGAAAATGCGTTCTGCACATAGCTTTTCCGCCAGGGTTCTGCGAGCATTACGCAGGGGCAATTTGAGTGCCCTGTATGCCAGAGAAACCATTTCACCGCGGGTAAGCAATGCATTTTCTCCACTGTCTGTAAGACCTATAGTCTGTGCAAAATACAGGGCATTATCATAGGTGAAATCCCATCCACCTGCATCCGAATATCCTAAAGCACGCAGCAGCATAGTTGCAAACTGTTGTCTGTTTGCAACGGCATTCGAATCAAAATAAGTGTCGGTAACACCGTTTACAAGATAATTCTCATAAAGCCAGCCTATTGCATCCCCTGCCCAGTCAGGAACATCTGTGAAGGGATGCGGATTTTTTTGCATTTGTGCCTTTGCATCCTTGCCGAGCAACCTGATAAGGGTAACCGATATCTGCACACGGGTTGCATAAGCTTCAAGTTCAAAGCCGGTATCACTTCCTCGAAACAATCCAAGACTGTAAAGCGCCTCGGCACTTTCCTGCGGATTTTTGTCTGCTGACACAGGAATTACAGAAATGGCCATAATAATTGCCGTCAGCAGACATATAAATTTTTTCATTTTATCAATCCTTCTTAAGAAATCCGCTGCATCGGCTGAATGCTGATGCAGCGGTCTGTTTTAGCCTTTGATGTGTATGTTTTCTTTTTCAAGCTTGTCAGTAATTGCTGTTACAATTTCTTTAACCTCATCACCTGTCAGCGTACGTTCAGGATGGGAGAAGAGTATTCTTACAGTAATGGACTTACCGCTTTCGTCTGTATATGTGTCAACAACACTTACGTTTTTGATAAGCTCACAGTTTTGTGCTTTGATTGCACCACTTATAGGCGCAAATGTATCACACACAAAGCTTAAGTCAATTTCCATTCCGGGGTAGCGACTGGGTTCTTCATAAGCTATGCCCTTATCAGCAAGCTGTGCAAATGCCTCTACATCAATTTCAGCATAAACAATACTTGCTTTCTTATCAATTTTCTTTGAAACGACGGGGTGAACAAGACCAATTTCACCAAGCTTTACTCCGTCACAGCATACTGCGTTAAGGTTAACGGGATGCTGATATGAATGTGTCGCCTCTATGCCTTCAAAGGCAAGTTCCTGATGCTTTATGTCATCTGCAAGCATTGCCAGCATATCACGCAATTCAAAGTAAAGTACCTCGGGTGTCTTTGTCTTTGAAAAGAGTGTGATTGCAAGCATTTTGTGTTCCTTGCACAGACCCTGCTCATCAAGACCGTCTACCACTCTGCCCACTTCGAAAATACCAAAGTCAGACGCAAAGCCTGTATTTGTCTTAACCTGACAAAGCTGTGTGGGGATAATTGACTTTCTTATAGTTTCAATATTGGGGTTAGATGCGTTTACAAGCTTTACATTGTCCTCGCATTCAATTCCAAGCTCCTTGCATTCATCATAATATGTCCAGATATAGGAATGAAGTTCATGCAATGCATTTCTCTTTACCAGTATATCCTTAATGCGGTCCTCAACCGATTTAACCATACCTTCGCGAACAGGATACAAAGGAGCTTTTGTTGTATTTATATCAAAGTTGTCATAGCCGTAAATACGTGTTATTTCTTCAATAATATCCGCCTTTATGGTTACGTCCTTTGTTGCACGCCAGCTGGGAACTGTGACAGTAAATTTATCATCGGCTGTATTAACTCCAAAGCCGAGGGATTCCAGAGTTTTTACAATGGTTTCTTTGCTGATGTCAATGCCTGTATAACGGTCAACAAAATCCTTGTCAAAGTCAAGGCTTATCTTGTCATACTCAAATGCCCTCTCGTCGGTAAGTGATGAAACAACCTTTGCACCTCCGTCAATATCAGTAAGCAGCTTTACAAATCTCGCAATAGCAGTTACTGTCATTTCGGGGTCGAGGCATTTTTCATATCTCATAGAAGCATCTGTTCTGTGTGCAAGACGTACTGTGGACTTACGAATGGAAACTGCATCAAAGGTTGCAGATTCAAGAGTAAGTGTTGTGGTGTCTTCAACAATTTCGCTGTCAAGACCACCCATGATACCTGCGATTGCCACAGGAGTATCGCCGTTGCAAATCATAAGTGTATTTTCGTCTATATCACGTTCAACGCCGTCAAGTGTGCTGAACTTAAAGGGAGTATCAAATCTCTTTATACGCAGTTTTTCAACCTTGCGTGAGTCAAATGCGTGCATAGGCTGACCCATTTCAAGCATAAGGTAGTTTGTAAGGTCGGCAAGCAGATTTATGCCTCTCATACCGCAGTAGTGCAGACGGATGCGCATATTCATGGGACTTACATTCTTTGTAATGTTTTCAACCTGCAGACAGGAATATCTCTGACACAGAGGGTCTTCTATCTTAAGGTCGATTTTGGGAAGGTTGTCATAATCTGCAAGATTTACAGTATCAAGGGGCTTAAGCTCTCTGCCTGCAAGCGCTGCAAATTCTCTTGCTATACCGTAATGACCCCAAAGGTCAGGACGGTTTGTGAGCGATTTGTTATCAACCTCAAAAATTATATCATCAATTTCGTAAAGGTCTTTAATGTCTGTACCCAGTGCCACATCCTCGGTAATATCCATAATACCATTATGCTCATCGCTGAGACCAAGCTCCTTTTCGGAACAGCACATACCATGGGATTCATAGCCTGCAAGGGGACGGGGTGCAATGGTAATGTCACCAATCTGCGCGCCTATTTTCGCAAAAGCAGTTTTCATACCCACACGAACATTGGGCGCACCGCAAACAACATCTGTCAGCTTGCCGTCACCTGCATCCACCTTTAAAAGGTGCAGTTTTTTAGATTCGGGATGGTCTTCTACAGACTTGATTTCAGCAACTACTATGCCGCTTATATCGCTACCCTTAAAGAAAATATCGTTTTCAACCTCGGCTGTGGACAGTGAGAACTGATTAATCAGTTTAAGCTTATCCAAACCTGTAAGGTCTACAAAGTCAGAAATCCAATTCATTGATAAAAACATTTATATTCACTCCCCTTCCTTACATATCTGTAAACTGTGTCATTGATTTAAGGCTGCCACTGTTTAAGTCACGCAGGTCTTTTATGCCGTATCTCATCATTGCAAGACGTGTAAGACCAAGACCAAAAGCAAAGCCCGTGTAAATATCAGGGTCAATTCCTCCGGCTTTTAATACCTCGGGATGAATCATACCGCAGGGGCAAAGCTCCAGCCAACCGCCGTGCTTGCAGGAGGGACAACCGTCACCGCCGCAGATAAGGCAGCTTATATCAAGCTCAAATCCGGGTTCCACAAAGGGGAAGAAACCGGGACGCAGACGTACCTTTATGTCCTTCTGGAACACTTCCGAAAGCATAGACTTCATAAAGAAGATAAGGTTTGAAATAGATATATCCTTGCCAACCATAACACCCTCCATCTGGAAGAATGTGTTTTCGTGGCAGGCATCTGTTGCTTCGTTTCTGAAGCATCTGCCCGGGAATACTGCCTTTATGGGAATATTGTCATTTATAAGTGCATCGCGGTACTTTTTATAAATAGCATTCTGTGCCGCACTTGTCTGTGTCTTTAAAAGCTGACCGTTTTCGAGATAATATGTGTCCTGCATATCTCTTGCGGGATGGTGCTTGGGAATGTTTAAAGATTCAAAGCATTCATAGTCTGTTACTATCTCGCTGTAATCTTCCAGATTAAAGCCCATGGAACGGAAAATTCTTTCACATTCGCGCTGTACAAGTGTTATGGGATGATATGAGCCCCTGTCAAGCTTTGCGGGCATTGACAGGTCAAATTTGGGCATAGAATTAATTTCTTTTAATATTTCAGCGTCCTTAAGTTCCTGCAGCTTTGCCGCAATTTTTTCTGTAGCTTCATTCTTGAGAACATTTACCTCCTGACCAAAGGTCTTCTTTTCTTCAGCAGATAAGTCCTTCATATTTTTCAGCAAATCGGTAATACTTCCCTTTTTACCAAGGTATGTAACCCTGATGTTCTCCAGTTCTGAAACAGATGTGGCGTTGCCAAGCTCTGTTTCAAGCTGAAGCTTTAAACTAGCAATTTTTTCGTTCATGTTAACCTCCCGTATATTTAAATATTTTTTTTGACAAAAGAAAAGTCCCTGCCATATGACAGGGACGAAAAAACTTCCGCGGTACCACCCTAATTCCCGCACATCGCGGGCACTTAATTAACGGTTAACGCACGTCTGCGGCTGTACCTACTGCTACTTCAGCACAGCAGCTCCCGGGTGAACTTCGGAAAATTCCATACCAAAGGATGCTCCCAGCCCATGACATCCTCTCTCTTCTGGCGGTAAAATTCTTACTTTTCCCGTTCATCGCTGTTATCTATGGTATTATACCATTTTTATAAACAAAATGCAACAGTTATTTCATATTAACACCTGTCACTTTTTTCTTTGACCCAAAACAAATGTTTTTTCGTATTTGCCGGACTTAAACTCCAGTCCCGACAACCTGTAAAAGCTAATATCTGCAAGTATGCAAAACGCAAACGTAAGAAGCAACGCCAAACCGGCTGTTTCGCTACTGTATACATTATAATTATGTTCTTCCTTTTCGCTGTATGGAGCTTTACTGTATGCGGCTATCTCTGTTCCGTTCTTTTTCAGAGAAATGCTGTCACCTGTATGCAGTGACAGAATGTATGTATCATTATCAAATTCAATATTAATTGTTGTCCCGAAAAATTTTCTCTTCGCCTTACCGCATAATCTGCCGTTTATATAGCATTTAAACGGCGTAAAATTCACAGCATTAAGCAATGGTAAGCTGTTTAAAAACTTAAGCAGGAAATTTTTCTGTTCTATTACTATCTTGTCATCTCCGTAGCTTGCGTAAATCTTTTGTCTTATAAATCCCGTTGTTTTGTTTGCCGTTCCCTGTAAAAGTGGTGTTTCATCGGAGATGTACTCATATTCTTTTATTTTAAAACGGCTTTTTATTATCATTTTGTTTCCCCCTCTGCAACAAAGCACACCGCTATTGCGGTGTGCTTTAAGTTACTTATATAAGTTCCAGTGCCTGTTTTAAGTCGTCTATAAGGTCCTCTGCATTTTCAATACCAACAGAAAGTCTTATAAGGTCAGGTGCAACGCCTGCTTCAATAAGCTGTTCCTCTGTAAGCTGTCTGTGTGTGTGGCTTGCAGGGTGAAGCAGACAGGTTTTTGCATCGGCAACGTGTGTTACGATATTTGCAAGCTTTAAGCTGTCCATAAACTTAATGGAGGCTTCTCTGCCGCCCTTTATACCAAAGGCAAGCACACCGCATGTACCCTTGGGCATATACTTTTTAGCGAGCTCGTGGTATTCGTCACCTTCAAGGTCTGCATAATGTACCCATGCAACCTTGTCGCTGGACTTTAAGAATTTTGCAACTGCCAGTGCATTCTGACAATGTCTTTCCATTCTTACATGCAGAGTTTCAAGACCAAGATTTAAGTAGAATGCGTTCTGCGGTGACTGTATTGAACCTAAATCTCTCATAAGCTGTGCAGTAGCCTTTGTTATATATGCACCCTTGCCGAATCTTTCAGCATATGTAATTCCGTGGTAGGAATCATCGGGTGTTGTAAGACCGGGGAATTTGTCTGCATATTTCATCCAGTCAAAATTACCGCTGTCAACAATAGCACCGCCAACGCCAACACCCTGTCCATCCATATACTTTGTGGTGGAGTGGGTTACAATGTCTGCACCCCATTCAAAGGGTCTGCAGTTAATGGGTGTTGCAAAGGTGTTGTCTATAATAAGGGGTACACCGTGAGAATGTGCAAGACGGGCAAATTTTTCAAAATCAAACACGGTAACTGTGGGATTTGTAATTGTTTCGCCAAATACAGCCTTTGTGTTGGGTTTGAAATATTTTGCAAGCTCTTCCTCAGGCAGAGTCTGGTCAACGAATGTACATTCAATTCCCATTTTCTTCATTGTAACAGAAAACAGATTGTATGTTCCGCCGTAAATGGAAGAAGAAGCTATAAAGTGGTCACCTGATTCACAGATGTTGAATATTGCATAAAAGTTTGCCGCCTGACCCGATGATGTAAGCATAGCCGCAACGCCGCCTTCAAGTGCGCATATTTTAGCCGCTACCGAATCGTTTGTGGGGTTTTGCAGTCTTGTATAAAAATATCCCGAAGCTTCAAGGTCAAAAAGCTTGCCCATTTCATCGCTTGTATCATACTTAAATGTAGTGCTCTGATATACAGGTAACTGTCTCGGCTCGCCCTTTGCAGGCTTGTAGCCTTCGTGAATACATTTTGTTTCAATTCTTGTTCCCATAAAAAATTACCTCCCTGTACTTTTTATGCATATTATTATAAACTAACTTTTTTTATTTGTAAAGTCAAAATTATATTAAATACAAAGGCTAAAGGCACAAGTATTTTAAATTTCGGCTTTGACGTTTTATGTCTGAAAAATATCATTCCGAGAAGTGCTCCCGCACCGCCCATACAAAATGCCAACGTCAGCAACGCCGCTTCGCTTATCCGCCACGCGCCTGCCTTTGCCGCAAGCTTGTCCGCACCGTAGATGAGCATAACAATTACATTCCATATTAAAACACCGTAAATCATACCTTTATCATCCCTTTAAGTCTTAAAAGGGTAAGACGTTTTCTCATA
Organism: Clostridia bacterium; assembly: GCA_045592225.1. Lineage (GTDB taxonomy): Bacteria > Bacillota > Clostridia > UMGS1883 > UMGS1540 > JAZNUH01. The sequence continues at coordinate 10,871 of JAZNUH010000059.1, forward strand.
TAGGGTGAATAGTGTACACAATCCTCAAACAACTTTTTGTCCTTTCCTATGTCCTCAACTGTTATTTTACAGCCCGCACGTTTCATAGCATCAAGACAGGTTTCATAGCTTGGCACACTATGTATAATATTTCTTATTCCCCCCCATTTATCGCGTAGTACATCAGGGTCAACATCATCTATTATGTTTTCAGGGAAATTGAGTTTTTTAACATCCTCCGCCATGTTACCATAAAAGGCAAACACGTCCTCCCAGTCAACATCTTCCCTTGCTGTTTCTATGGTTTCGTGCTCTGCAAGCGAGTTATAATATTTGAGCATATGCAGAGTGCACACACCAATGTCGTCACCGTGGAAGTTGGGGATTATACCGTCACGCAGCTCCACGCACTCAACAAGGTGGGCAATTATATGCTCGCTGCCGCTTGCAGGACGTGAATTTTGCGAAAAGCTCATTCCTATACCTGTCTTTAAAAGTGCCTCGAAAATTTTGCCTGCAGTTTCTTCGTCCTCTACCGTTACTCTGTCCGCCATTTCCATAAGTTCATCAACTGCACTGCGGGTAAGCGCCGCAATTTTTCCGCAGTAATATTCCCCTGTGAGAAGAGCTGAAATCTGCCAGTCAACAAGGCCTACATACTTTGCAACCATATCACCAAAGCCTGCCGCTTTAAGCTCTGTGGGTGCCGCTGCTAAAATTTTTGTATCCCCTATTATAACCTCGGGGCTTTTTGCAGGATATGAAGCCTTGAAGGGACCGTCTACAAGCGGTGAACTGTAAGATGCGAAACCATCCATTGAAGGCGCAGTACCAAATATGCAAAGCGGTTTGTTTCTGTGTGCCGCCGCCTGACGGCAGGTGTCATTGATTGAGCCTGTACCTACTGACAGTACTGCTATATCCCTGTCCCCGATAAGCCCTTCAACCACCTTTACCTCGTCCATTGTGGCAATACGAAGATTTTCGTATATTTTATACTCAACATTAAAGCCTGTAAGACTTTCGCAAATACCCTCCGCCGCTTTTATTGTGTTCTTATCAGCTACCAGCAGGATATTTTTAGGAAAGTTATTCTCGGCAAGAATTTCGCCCACCTTATGCACAAGGCCCGAGCCTATACGCACATCGGCAACAGTTGTTTCATGCACCCTTCCGCAGGCACAGGGCTTTTTAAAATCCTCAATTATTTTAAGTACGTCTGACATAAATTCATCTCCTTATTATTAACCGCGCAATTTTCTGCAGTACTGTGTGCACAGCTTGTCAGTACATTCAGAGCATTTAAGCGCCATATTGCTGTTTTCCCAAAATCTTTCGGGGTATATCATCACACACAGCTCCCACACAAGCCATATCACCAGCGAAAATCCTGCGAGAGTCAATGTGTAAAATCCAAACACAAAAAAGAGTGGTGAGAACATCATAAGATGGTCCCAGTTAAAAATCCTGCAGGTTGTGCAACACTTATTTTTCATTATAAGCCTGAAGGGGCACCATATAAGCACACATATAAGGTCGCAAACGTAAAAGATTACAGATATAAATATCATCATAGCTGCATCTATGCAGCCTGTAAAATAAAGTGCGGCTACAGCTCCTACAAGACACAACCATAAAAGCATAACAAGATATGCCGCTTTTGTCGTGTCGGTAATGTGTTTTTTAAGGTTTTCCCTGTTGACCTTTTCTTTAATGGGGCGGAAAAGTGCCGAAAACTGCTTTTGCGAGCCTATGGAAATGTGCGCTTTTACAGGTATAAGCTGCAAAATCATATCCCACATCCATATTGCCCACAGTATATGCAATACCGAAAAGCGTCGGAAAAAGTTCAGGCCACGCACAACCTCGAATTCTTCTCTTTTAAAAATCAAAAGCATAAGAACAAGAAGCAGTATGATACATCTGCCCACAAGTCTTATAAAATACATTCTTCTTGTTTTTGACATAAGCCTTCGTTATCTCCTTTAATCCAAAGACTAAAATTTAGCAAATTTCTTTGCTACAGATGCAGCAATTTTATATACTGTGCCTTCCATTTCCCTTTGTACATTTTTAAGTTCAAAAGGAATATCTATACTCTGCGGACAATGGCTTTTACACTTGCCGCAGCCTATACAGTTTGATGCCGCCGTTGAATTTTTGCGCAGAGTTGTACACATAAAATACTCTTTAAGTCCGGTGAATTTATTCTCGGTAAAGCGGCGGTTATAGGCTGCAAATACACCCGGAATATCAACGTTTTTGGGACAGGGCACACAGTATCCGCATCCGGTACAGCCTACTTTCATTTTTGAGTTTATGGCTTTTACAACCTTTTGAAGCATCTGCTCATCATCCCCGTCAAGCTCCCCTATTTGCGTATCCGATGCCGTCTTTACATTATCCTCCACCATTCCCACCGAATTCATGCCCGACAGAACAACCGTTACTTCAGGTTGATTGTAAAGCCACTTGAAGGACCATTGTGCCGGGGTGTATTTTTTATTATGCTCTGCAAAAATCTGTCTTGCGTCTTCAGGCAGACGGTTTACAAGTCTGCCGCCGCGAAGCGGCTCCATAATAAACACCGGCAATCCTTTTTCGCTTGCATACTGCAAGCCTCGTTTTCCCGCCTGGGTGTGCTCATCCATGTAATTATACTGAATTAAACAAAATTCCCAATCATAGGCATCGATAACACGGCAGAACATTTCGCTGTTTCCGTGATATGAAAAGCCAATCTGTCTTATCTGTCCAGCCGCCTTTTTCTCGGCAATCCATTCTTTTATACCCATGTTTACCATACGCTCCCACGCGCCAATGTCGGTAAGCATATGTATAAGATAATAGTCTATATGGTCGGTTTGTAATCTGCGCAGTTCCTCGTCAAATATCCTGTCCATATCATCTCTTGATTTTACAAGATAATGAGGCAATTTTGTAGCAATATTCACTTTATCACGTATGCCGTTTCGTGCAAGAATTTCTCCAAGTGCCGCCTCACTTCCGGGATATATATAAGCAGTATCAAAATAATTTACACCGCCTTTATATGCCGCCAGAATTTCCTTTTCTGCCTTGTCAATATCGGGCTTACCCATTTTGGATGTAAACCTCATACAACCATAGCCTAAAACAGAAAGCTTGTTGCCGTATTTGTCCTGTCTGTAATTCATATTATCCTCCACAATATATCGCATTCAGTCTTTCTATAGTTTCGCGCGGCGTTTCGGGTATATTGCCGAAGGGAAATACTATACCCATAGTGTCATATTTTGTTTCACAAATCTTTTTAAATGGCAAAAGCTCCACTTTGTCTACACAGGGATGTATATCTGCAATATTTTTCAGCAGTTTAATATTATCCTCCGTGTCATTTATCCCCGGTATAACGACCTGTCGCAGAGTTGTGGAAATTTTCTTCTCATTGATATACTCAAGAAAGGAAACGGGTTTTGACATTGAGCACCCCACATTTTCCACATATTGTTTATCATTTGTATATTTAATATCCAAGAGTACTCTGTCCGTTTCTTGCAGTAAAAGTTTTACATTATCATTTAAAATATTTCCCGACGTATCAAGGCAGGTGTTAATCCCTTTTTCGTGGCACTTTTTAAAAAGCTCGTATGCAAAATCCGCCTGTAATAAAGGCTCACCGCCTGAAAGGGTAATACCCCCCTGCTTACCAAAGTATTCCTTATAACGTACAGCTTTTTCGCAAAGCTGACGGGCAGTATATTCGGTTCCGCCGTTTACATCCCATGTATCGGGATTATGGCAGCATTTACACCTCAGGTTGCACCCCTGCATAAACACAACAAAGCGGACACCCGGTCCGTCAAGGGTGCCCATTGTTTGTATGGAATGTACTCTGCCTACCATTTCCATTCTCACATTACCTCGTGGAAGGTACGGCTTATAACCTCACGCTGTTGTTCGCGCGAAAGCTTGTTGAAGTTAACAGCATAGCCCGATACTCTTATTGTAAGATTGGGATAAGCTTCAGGATTTTCGTATGCCTTCATAAGTGTTTCTCTGTTTAAAACATTAACATTTATGTGATGTGCTTTTTTTGTAAAATAGCCGTCCAGTATAGTAACAAGATTTACTATGCGCTCGTCATCTGTTCTGCCCAGTGCCTCGGGTGTAATTGAAAAGGTATTTGAAACCCCGTCACGACAATCATCATAACTGATTTTTGCCACAGAATTAAGCGATGCAAGCGCACCGTTTTCCTCGCGGTTGTGCATGGGGTTTGCTCCCGGTGCAAAGGGTTCACCCTTCTTTCTTCCGTCGGGTGTTTCACCTGTGTTTTTACCGTACATAACGTTAGAAGTAATTGTCAGCACCGACAGAGTATGTATGGCATCCCTGTAGGTCTTGGTCTTACGGAGCTGTGTAATGACCTTATGAGCCATGTCCTTGGCAATTACATCAACGCGGTCATCGTCGTTCCCGTATTTTGGGAAGTTGCCCACAGTTTCAAAGCTGCTGATAAATCCGTCACTGTTTTTTATGGGTTTTACAGATGCGTACTTTATTGCGCTGAGCGAGTCGGTTACAACCGAAAGACCTGCTATGCCAAATGCCATAAATCTTTCAACCTGTGTATCGTGCAGTGCCATCTGTGTTTTTTCATAGGCATATTTATCATGCATATAATGAATGATATTCATTGTATTTACATACAAATGGCTGAGCCACTCAATGTATATTTCAAAGCGCTCCATAACCTCGTCAAAATCAAGCTTGTCCATATCCATAACAGGCATCTGCGGACCTATATGCATATTGCTTGTTGTATCATATCCGCCGTTTATGGCTATCAAAAGCAGTTTTGCAAGGTTACAGCGCGCGCCGAAAAACTGCATCTGCTTGCCGACCTTCATTGCTGAAACGCAGCAGGCTATTGCATAATCGTCACCATAAACAGGACGCATCAAATCGTCATTTTCATACTGAATAGAATCGGTATCCACCGATACCTTCGCACAGAATTTTTTAAAGCTTTCCGGTAATTTGGTTGACCACAGAACAGTCAGATTAGGCTCGGGGGATGAACCCAGTGTATAAAGGGTATTAAGCATACGGTAACTACTTTTTGTAACAAGCGTTCTGCCATCCTCTCCTATACCGCCAACTGCTTCGGTAATCCACATGGGGTCACCACCAAAAAGTTCATTGTATTCGGGTGTGCGCAAATGTCTTGCTATGCGAAGCTTCATAACAAAATCGTCTATAAGCTCCTGTGCTCCCTCCTCTGTGAGTACTCCACTTGCTATATCACGTTCAATATAAATATCAAAAAATGTGCTCACACGTCCCAGTGACATTGCCGCACCGTTTTGTTCTTTGATTGCGCCAAGATATGCAAAATATGTCCATTGAATTGCTTCTCTCGCACAGGATGCAGGCTGTGAAATATCAAAGCCGTACATTTTTGCCATTTCCTTCATATACCCCAAAAATTCTATCTGCTTGTAGAGTTCTTCATCAAGACAGATGTTTGACGCATCAAAATGACCCTCCGCCAAAAGAGCTTTATCCTTTTTCTTTTCTTCTATGAGCTTGTCAACACCGTACAATGCAACACGGCGGTAGTCACCAATAATTCTGCCGCGACCATAAGCATCGGGTAGTCCGGTGATAACATGGCACTTTCTCGCCTGTCTCATTTCTTCGGTGTAAGCACGGAAAACACCGTCGTTATGTGTGGTTCTGTAACGGAACTCTTCTTCTATTTTGTCGCTCAGCTTATAGCCGTACGCCTCGCACGCCTGACGTGCCATTCGCATGCCGCCAAAGGGATTCACTCCTCTTTTAAGCGGACGGTTTGTCTGCATACCAACAATTAGTTCATTGTCTTTGTCTATGTATCCAGGCGAATAGCTTGTAAGTGAGGATACAGTTGCCGTGTCAATATCCAGCACGCCGCCGTACTGCCTTTCCAGTTCAAAAAGAGACTGCAGTTTTTTCATAAGTCCCTTTGTTCTCTCTGTTGCTCCTGCGAGAAAACTCTGGTCACCTGTATATTCCTTATAATTGCGCTGAATAAAATCGCGGACATTTATTTCATCCTGCCAAATTCCATTTGCAAAGCCATCCCAGTTTTTATGTTGCATATTATAATCCTCCTTTGCTACCTGCTAACTACTCAATAGCCTCTTCATCTGTCTCAATATGCGGATATTTTCTTTTTATAAGGTAATTAACATAAGCTGTTTCATAAGCATCTGCCTTCGACATTTTTCTAATTTTTCCAAAGCAATGAACATACATAAATACAACAAATGCAATCAGTACAAGCATTGCCCATTCGGTGCCAAGCATACAACAAAAATCATAAAATCCGTGTGCTAAAACAGGGATTAACAGACTTTTAAATAAGTTCCCGCCCGATTTGGTCTCCTCCGCCGAAGAATTTATAAGTCCACAGCTTTTAAGTGCTTTTTCCTGTTGCGAAACCTTCTCCGTTACATGCCACAAGCTGTAATAATAGCCCATCATCACACCAAAGAACATATGCCCCGGAACAGATAATACTGCACGCATAATTCCTACACTAAGTCCGTTTGAAAAAACATAAAGAATGTTTTCAAGTGCCGCAAAGCCCAGCGAAACAAACACAGCATAAATAATCCCGTCAAACAAACTGTTAAAGGCCTTATTTCTGCCTGTAACCAGATACATAATTATAAACTTTAATCCCTCTTCAACAAGCGCAATAACTACAAAGCTTTCCAAAAATCTGTACAAATACAGGCTGGGCATTTCTGTTACGCCGTAGCCCCATGCAGCAGCATCTGCCTGTTCAGGTAATATTGCACTCAAAGCACCATCAAATACACCTTCCAGAATGGCTGCGGGAAGACAGGACAAAGCACCCAGAAAAAGCAGCAATAACAAAAGCTTTATCGGCTCCTTTTCCACCCTGTCCTTGTAAAAAACATAACCGCACAAAACAATTGCCGGTAAAAGTGCCACTGCAACCAGAAAAAATGTGTCCATTATATCATCCCTTCATATTTTATCTTTCCGTTTTTAATTGTCTTTTGTACATTAAACCTCTTATCAAGAATAACAAGGTCTGCATCCTTTCCCGCTTCAATCGACCCTTTTTTATCACTTACACCGATTGCCTCTGCAGGATTTATGGTTGCACAGTTCACGCACTCCCAAAGTGGTATGGAGGAATTTGTATAAACATTCCATATTCCCTTGTTCATCGCAAGAGTGCTTCCCGCAATGGTGCCGTCTTCAAGACGGCAAACCGCATCCCTGTAAATGAATTTCTTTCCGCCCAGAGTGTATTCTCCGTAAGGTAATCCTCCGGCGGGCAGACAGTCGGTAATAAAACAGAGCTTTCTCCCCTTCATTTTATATACAAGGTCATAAAGTGCCGCAGAAACATGAAATTTATCTACAATCAGTTCGCAGCTGACATCCGAATTTAATGCAGCGGTTACAACACCCGGCTCACGGTGTACCAGTGGGCTCATCGCATTGAAAAGATGGGTTGCGTGCTTTACACCCGCTTTGACAGATGCCATGGCCGTGTCATAGTCAGCCGAGGTATGCCCCATAGATATAACAACATCGGTTTTATCTGCTATTTCCCTGATTATATCAAAGCTTTGGTTATCCTCCTCAGGTGCAAGCGAAATAATTTTTATTATATCAGCATATTCCTTCACAAAATCTGCATCCGGCTTTAAAATATGCTTTGGGTTTTGTGCTCCTTTTTTTGCTTCACTTATAAACGGGCCTTCTGCGTGAGCACCTAAAATCTCGCTGCCGTCCCAATCTCTGCTTTCTTCCTTCAGCACCCTTAAAACCCCGAGCGCTTTCTTTATATCGTTCATATCTACCGTCATAGTGGTCGGCAGATATGATGTTACACCGTTTGCAATAATGCCTTTGGAGATTGTTCTTATGCTTTCTTCTTCGCCGTCACAAACGTCTTTACCAAGGTAACCGTGAATATGTAAATCAATAAACCCTGCTGTTACATATCCGCCCTTTGCATCAATAAGTTCACAATCCTTTGGTATATCCTCCCGCAGCACAACACCTTCGATAATATCAGAAAATACTACTGCGCCGTTTTGGAGAATTTTATCTTTTAAAATTATTTCACCGTTTATTATAGCCTTCATATAGTTTCCTCCTTCTGCACAGGTTGGGTTTATTATAACATGTTTTCCTGTAAATTTCAATCTTAACAAGCAAGAAACTCTCTCTATTTAAAAGCAATAAATTTTTTCTTGTAAAATGCGAAAAAAAAGATTATAATTTATAAACAAACTTTAAATGTATAAAAAGGGGTGTTTGTAATGAATAAAAACATAGCAGTTATACGTGGCGACGGAATAGGTCCTGAAATTGTCACTCAGGCAATCGGCATACTTGACCGTGTGGCTGAAATTTACGGACATACATTTAATTATACAGATGTTTACATGGGCGGTTGTGCCATTGACAAATTCGGCGAACCTCTACCCGACTCGGAGCTTTCAAAATGCCTTGCTTCTGACAGTGTTCTGCTTGGCGCCGTGGGTGGCGATAAATGGAATGATGTTCCCGGTGACAAGCGCCCCGAAAAGGGTCTTTTAAAGCTCCGCGCAGGCATGAAAGTTTACAGTAATTTACGACCTGCAAAAATCTGGCCACAGCTCAGCGACGCTTCTCCCCTTAAAACATCAATTGTAGAAAAGGGAATAGATTTTGTAATTGTGCGTGAGCTTATCGGCGGTATATATTTTGGTGAACATAAAACAGCAGGTGATACCGCAACCGATATTATGGCTTACAGCGAAAGCGAAATTGAACGCATTGGCAGAATAGGTTTTGAAACTGCAAGAAAACGAAACAAAAAACTGTGTTCTGTTGAAAAAAGCAACGTTCTGGATACAAGCAGACTCTGGAAAAAGGTTATGCACCGCCTTGCCGGCGAGTATCCTGATGTTGTGCTTTCGGATATGCTTGTTGATAACTGCGCAATGCAGATTGTAAAAAACCCTGCACAATTTGACGTTATAGTAACCGAGAATATGTTTGGAGATATTCTGTCCGATGAGGCCTCGCAGATAACAGGCTCTATCGGTATGATACCTTCATCAAGCCTCGGAGATTCCACCGTCGGACTTTACGAACCCATACACGGCTCTGCCCCCGATATTGCAGGGCAGGATATTGCAAATCCTATCGGAACAATTCTTTCAGCAGCTATGATGCTGCGCTACAGCTTTGATATGCCCGCTGAAGCAGATGCAATTGAAAAGGCTGTGTATAACGTATTACAGGATGGATTCCGGTGTGCAGATATAATGCAACCGGGAAATACTGCCTGTACAAAGGTAGGCTGCCGCGAAATGGGTAAACTTATAGCAGACAGACTGTGATTTTTATTTCCACTCACTAAAAAGGAGGGTATTATGTTAGGTGTAATTGTAAATGTAATCACAGTAATTATAGGTTCGTGCATCGGTCTGCTTTTCAAAAAGGGTATTCCAGAAAGAGTAAGCACGGCTGCTATGACAGGTCTTGGAGCATGTACTCTCTTTATCGGTATATCGGGCAGTCTTTGCGGCGAAAATGTTCTGATTATCATTGCATCGGTTGTTCTGGGCACTATAACAGGCACCCTTCTTAATATTGACGGTGCAATAAATAAGCTTGCCGGAATGGTTGAAACAAAATTCAGAAAAGAGGGGCAAAAGGTTTCTGTAGCCGAAGGTATTGTAACCGCCACACTCCTTTTCTGTGTAGGGTCAATGACGGTTACAGGCTCAATTCAGGCAGGACTTACAGGCGATAACTCGGTTCTTATTACAAAGGCAACTCTCGACCTTGTATCATCTATGATGCTTGCATCAAGCCTGGGCATTGGTGTTTTGCTTTCATCTGCCGCAGTATTTGTAATACAAGGCGGACTGGTTCTCCTTGCAGGTGTCATCTCACCTTTTATGGGGCCCTCGGCCATTAACGAAATGACCTGTGCAGGCTCACTTTTAATTATTATGATAGGCACAAACTTAATGGGAATAAGCAAAATAAAGGTGGCAGATTTTCTGCCCGCTATTATATATGCACCCATTATATGTAACATAGTTTTGCTTATAAAAAATTTAATTTAAAAAATTTTCAAAAAAATATTGACAACCAAAAAATATAGGTTTATAATAGTTACAAATTTGAATATCACAAAAAAACAACTATGACGAAGACGGTCGGACTGCAGAGCCTTGAGAGAGTTGGCGGTTGCTGCGAGCCAATGGCAAAGCTTTCCAATGACCCATCACTTCCGAGTTGGAGGACCGAAAGGCGTAAGCCGAGTAGACTCCTTCCGTAATGCTGCGTAAAGGCAAAAGGCTTGTTAGAGCCTGGAAAGAGGCAGAATCTATTCTGCAATTTGAGTGGTACCGCGGGTTTAATAGCTCGTCTCAAAGAATATTTGAGACGGGTTTTTTTGTTTTATTCAAAGCCGTAACAGCTTCGGACAGAAGCAGCGGAAAAGAAAGGAGCAAAAAACATGGATTACAATTTGAAAGTGGTTGCAGGCAGAATCAAAGACCTGCGCGAGGCAAAAGGCTATACACCCGAAGAGCTTGCAAAGCTTACAGGTGTATCGGTTGAAGACTACAAGACTCTTGAAGAAGGCGAAACAGATTTTAGTTTCACATTTATTTACAAGTGTGCAAAGGCTTGTAACGTTGAGGTTGTTGACCTTTTAGAAGGCACAAGCACCACGCTTACTTCCTTTGATATTACAAGACACGGTGATGGTCTTAAAATTATTAAGAAACAGGGCACAGTTTACAATAACCTCGCACCCAAGTTCAAGGACAAACTCGCAGAACCCTTTTTAGTTAAATTCCCTTACATCGAAGAGGAACAAAACACTCCCATTAAGCTGAGTTCTCACAACGGTCAGGAATTTGACGTTATTGTAAAAGGCTCGCTTAAAGTACAAATTGGTAATCACACAGATACACTCCACGAAGGTGATTCTATTTTCTACAACAGCCTTCTCCCCCACGGTATGATTGCCGCAAGTGAAGGTGGATGTGAATTTTATGCAGTTGTACTTAATCCCAAGGACGGACACTTCAGCGACGAATACACAGAATCATCTTTCGTTATAAACAAGGCCTCCGATAATGAAAAACCATCTACAGTTGCTGATAATTTCATCACATCATATTACGATGATAACGGCGTATTTAATGGCATTTCTTTTAAAAACGACGACAAGTTCAACTTTGCTTTTGACTGTGTGGATGCTATTGCTGAAAAGACACCCGACAAGCTTGCTATGATGTGGGTTGCAAACGATAAAACAGACCGCAGATTTACATTCAGCGATATGAAAAAATACTCGGCAAAAACTGCCAACTATTTTGAATCGCTTGGCATTAAAAAAGGCGATACAGTTATGCTTGTGCTTAAGCGCCATTATCAGTTCTGGTTCTGTATGCTTGCACTGCATAAGATTGGTGCTATCGCAATACCCGCTACAAATCAGCTTGTTGAACATGATTTTGAATACAGATATAAAGCCGCAAAGGTAAAAGCTATTGTTTGTACCGCTGACGGTGATGTATCAACAGAGGCTGAAAAAGCTGCAGCAGCATTCCCCGGAATGGTTAAGGTTTTAGTTGGCGGCAAAAAAGACGGCTGGAACGACTTTAATGTTGAAATGGAACGTTTCAGCACCCACTACGAAAGAACAGAAAACTCACCCTGTGGTGATGAGCCCATGCTCATGCTGTTTACATCGGGTACAACAGGCTATCCCCGTATTGCAACACACTCCTGCAAATATGCTCTGGGTCATTATCCCACTGCAAAGCATTGGCACAACGTTAACCCCAACGGCTTACACTTTACTATTTCGGACACAGGCTGGGGCAAGGCTCTCTGGGGTAAGCTGTATGGTCAGTGGCTTTGTGAAGCGGCAGTATTTACTTATGACTTTGACCGTTTCCATTCGGACGATATACTTCCTCTCTTTAAGAAGTACAATATAACAACCTTCTGTGCTCCCCCCACCATGTACAGATTCTTCATTAAAGAGGATTTATCAAAATACGACCTTTCATCTATTGAATACGCAACAACAGCAGGTGAGGCTTTAAACCCCGAAGTATTCAATCAGTTTAAAAAGGCAACAGGCCTTACAATTATGGAAGGCTTTGGTCAGACCGAAACAACTCTGTCCATTGCAAACTTTGTAGGCACAACACCCAGAATAGGCTCCATGGGCAGACCCAGCCCCCTCTACGATGTTGTTGTTCTCGATCCCGACGGTAACGAATGTAAAACAGGTGATACAGGCGAAATCTGCATCCGCACAAAAGACGGTGCCCCCTGTGGACTGTTTATCGGCTACTATCTTGACGAAGAAAAGACAGACGAGGCATGGCACGACGGTTCCTACCTCACAGGCGACCAAGCAACCATGGACGAAGACGGGTACCTCTGGTATGTAGGACGTATTGATGACGTTATCAAGTCCTCGGGCTACCGCATCGGACCTTTCGAAATTGAAAGTGTAATCATGGAACTGCCCTATGTTCTTGAATGTGCAATCACCCCTGTTCCCGACGAGGTTCGCGGACAGATTGTAAAAGCAACCATTGTTCTTACAAAGGGTACACAAGGCTCAGACGAGCTTAAAAAGGAAATTCAGGAATATGTTAAAACACACACAGCACCTTACAAATATCCCAGAATCGTGGAATTTGTTGACGAACTGCCCAAGACAATCAGCGGCAAGGTAAGACGTGTTGAAATACGCAAAAACGACCTTGAAAAGCTGAATAAATAACTCACAAAAAGTAGCTGTAAGGCTTTACAGCTACTTTTATCTTTTGAAGGAGGACTATAAAATGGAATTTGATAAGGTAATTACCGAAAGGTATTCGGTAAGAAAATTTGAGCAAAAGCACCTTGAAAAAGAGGTTGTAGACAAAATTCTCGAAGCAGGTCACAAAGCACCCACGGGTTGTAATTATCAGCCGCAACGCATACTTGTAATAAACACAGATAAAGCAATAGAAAAGCTTAAAGGCTGCACCCGTTCACATTTCGATGCCCCCACCGCCCTGCTTGTATGCTACAATAAAAACGAAACCTGGACAAGACCTTATGACGGTGCAGTATCAGCACCCGTTGATGCGGCAATTGTTGCCACACATATGATGCTTAAAGCGAAAAATGAAGGCGTAGGCTGTTGCTGGGTAATGCATTTTAATCCTCAGGCAATGAGAGATGCCTTTAACATCCCCGAAGATATTGAACCTCTTGCCCTGCTCTGCATGGGTTATCCCCATAAAGATGCCGCACCCATTGATATGCACTTTAAAACAAGACCTGTGGATGAGGTTGTGTATTACGATAGTTTTTAAATAAAAAGCTCCCTGCCGGGAGCTTTTTTATCCTTCTATTTCATTAATTAATGCTTCACACCCAAGGTTTACATCTCTCCAGGTTGCATCAAAATTGCCTGTGTACCAGGGGTCTGCAACGTCACCGGGGCGGTCTGTATGGTCAAGCAGAAGCGATACCTTACCCTCTGGGTCATCACCTACAAATCTGGTCATATTACGCAGATTATATCTGTCCATAGCAATAATATAATCATAATAGCCGTAATCTTCCTTTGTCATTTGTCTTGCAGTTTTACCTTTGCAGGAAATTCCGTTTTCAGCAAGCTTTGCTCTTGCGGGAGGATACACGGAATTGCCAAGCTCCTCTGTGCTCGTTGCACATGAGGCAATTTCATATTTATGGGCTATCCCCTTCTTTTCCACCATGTCTTTCATAACAAATTCCGCCATAGGGCTGCGGCATATATTACCGTGACACACAAAAAGTATTTTTATCATAATTTAATCTCCTTTACAAATTGCTCTGCGCAAATACTGTCGGGCGTTACATTGCAGGTGAGCGCCTTAACCTTTACTCCCTGCCCTGCCGCACGTTTTAACGCCTCGGCAAACTCGGGATGCTTTTCTCTGTTGGGGGTAAAATATCTGCACTCTTTCATCTGTATTATAAAAAACACATATGCCTCGTACCCCTGTTCAACCGCTTGCTCAAGCTCGCGAAGGTGCTTTACTCCTCTCTCTGTAGGTGCATCGGGGAAGGACGCAACCCCGTCATTTTCTAAAGTTACTCCCTTTACCTCAACAAAAATTCTGCGTTTTCCCGACTCTACGTAAAAATCAAACCTTGAATTTTTATATTTACATTCAGGCTTTACAAACACATCATCACCAAAAAAGCTGCTCGCTTTCACCCACTCTGCAAAAACCTTATTTGGCACCTGACTGTCAACATTTATAAGGGCATCCCCTTTATATACCGATATAAGGTCATATGCGGTTTTTCTTTCAGGATTATCTGATTTTTGTACAAAAACTCTTGCGCCGGGCACAAACAGTTCCTTGCATCTGCCTGTGTTTTTAACGTGGCACACCTGTTCTTTGCCATCAATTTCAATATTAGCAATAAATCTGTTGGGGCGTGATACAAACCGCCCCTCACTAATTCTCTTGTATTTCATGATTTTATTATATCACGCCTTACTGCCCCGGTGCAAGTTGTTTTTTACCGTTCATGAGCAATTTGAGATAAAATTTCGACAACTCAGGACTATTTTTTATCTACCGAATTATTGCTTTTGATTTTTGCATGGTATATAATTTATATGAGGTGATTTTAATGACAAATATAATTAAAAAAGATGATTTACTCAACTTTTGTACCGAAGCATGTAAAAAATTCGGTCTTACAGACGAAACATCAAGAATTACTGCCGAAGTACTGACAGAAACAGATATGATGGGTACATACTCCCACGGCACAAAAAACCTGCTCGACTATATGCGCAAAATTCAGGCAGGTGGCATAAAGGTTAACGGAGAAATAAAGGTATTAAAAGAAGGACCCGCCTGGGCTATGATGGACGGCGATGCATCTATTGGTATGCTGTGCGGTTACCGTGCCATGGAAAAGGCTATTGAAAAAGCTAAAGAAGCAGGTATAGGCTTTGTTAATATTAAAAACAGTACACACTATGGTGCCGCAGGCTACTACGCTTGTATGGCTGCGAAAGCAGGTATGATAGGTGTTTCCATGAGCAACACCGACCCCAACATGACTGTTCCCGGCGGTAAGGGTAAGGGCATTGGTAACAGCCCCATTTCCATCGCAGTTCCCCAGAAGTGCGGCGAACCCATGTTCCTTGACATAGCACTCTCTGCAGTTGCAGCTCTCAAGGTTGCAAAGGCACGTCAGGCCGGTCAGTCTATTCCCGATACATGGATTGTTGATAAAAACGGTTATCCCTCCACAAACCCCGCGGATTTCTACGATGACGGCGCCGCTCAGCCTATGGCTGCACACAAGGGTTACGGTCTTGCAATGATGGTTGAAATTCTCACCGGTGTTCTGGCAGGTGGTGCACTTCTCCACGATATGAAGAGCTGGTGTCTTGACCTTCCCTCTGAAAACAAGGTAAGTCATTGCTTTATTGCCATTGACATTTCCAAGTTCAGCGACTTTAACGAATTTGAAGAAAGACTCGAAGGCTATACCGACGCTATTCACAATTCACCCAAGCGTGACGATTCCAACGCAATATATGTTCCCGGTGAAATCGAAAATGCAAGATATGCAAAAGCAGTTACAGACGGCGTAATTCTTCCCGATGACGTTGCTGATTTTCTTATAAAGCTTTCCGATCTCTCCGGTGTTGAGATTAATATCAGTAAGGTGGACTAACAAATGAAAACGTTAGACGAGCTTGCCTTTGAAACAGGCATAATGCCCATAATATTTGCCGATGACCCAGATGGTGTTGCACGTGCCGTAACAGCAATTGAGCAAACCGCTATGCCCGTAATGGAAATACTTCAGCGTGGCGACAAGGCTGAAGAGTGCCTGAAAAGAGCGTTG
>JAZNUH010000060.1:0-8139 GCA_045592225.1 Clostridia bacterium
ATTATATTGTATTCGTCGAGATTTAAAAAATATATATACATTAAAAGGCACAGTATGGTAACAATGTAGGATACCAACGATAAAATCCTTCTGTTCTTAACCGCGTTTATTACCTCGGGAATAAACAGTATTACAAACATATAATAGTAGTTTGCCATTCTCATGGCGTTATTAGCCACGCTTGCGAAAATCATTAGCCCAAGCCCGGTCATAACAAGCATATACAATGGGTCAACACTGTTCCCAATACTCTTTTTTACCGCGGGGTGCAAAGCCAAGCCAAACACAACAATAATAGCACACATAAGCATCCACATACCTGCGCCTGTGTCGCCCAGTGTGTATTTATCAAAAAAGTTTTGTATCACATATTCTGTGATCTGCCGTTTAAATACGACAGCAACACCTGCCACTGCAACAAATGAAATGACCGATGTTTTATTGACCTTTATTTTTGATATAAAAAAGGCCGGTGCAAAAAATATTGCCGATTTATGAAACAGTACCGCCAAGGCAATCATTAAAGCAAATTTAAGAAATTTATTTTCGCGTATATATTTATAGCTTAAAAACACAAAGCCATAGGCAATAGCCTGCCTCAAGCCCGAAAAACAAAAGGCATAATACGAGAATGAAATATATAACGCAAAACTCAAAAATGGCATTTTTGAGTACTTGCTTATAATCACTCCTATCGGAGCAATGCTTAATATTGCCACCACCGTAATCATCACCTGCGGATTATCTGTAAGAATAGCAATCATTCTGTATAAAAAACGGTATCCTGTTTCGTATCTTTCAAAAGAATGTCCGCTTTGATGTATAAAATTATTAACATACCCCGGCAGATCAATACCTATTGTATATCCACGCAGTGCGAGTATCGCTATAAGCTGAATAGTCATAAGTGTTACAAACACTTTTCTGAACCCCTCTTTGTTTCCCAAAGTTTTGGAAAATAGATAGTTTAAAAAAGCATACACCGCTATTACGACATAATTCACAATGTATATCAGCATTCTTTTTCGCTCCCATATAAACGCTTATTTAAAATGTCAAAATATTCTCCTGCTCCGAATTTTAACGAAAATTTATCCATACATGTGGAATAATCCTTTCTTTCAATATCCCGTAACGACAGAACTCTTTCCGCCCACTCAACAGGCGAAGCATTAAGGCTTAAATATTGTATAACAGGCGTTGCCTTTGTGTCAACAGGAATTCTATCCGATGCAATTACCGGCAATCCGGCGCATTGTGCCTCTATTGCCACATCGCCAAAGCCCTCGTGTAAAGACGGAAAAATGAGCACATCAGCCGCATTCATATACATTTCCACCTTGTCGGTTGTGCCTTCAAAGCGGACCTTGTCCAAAATACCCATAGCTTCCGCCTGTTTTTTTATGTTGTCCTGTTCTTTTCCTTCTCCAAGCAGTAACAGCACAGAATTCGGGTGCATTCTTATCAGTTCAGCAAACACCTTCAGCGCAAAAACGTGGTTTTTTTCAGGCGAAAATCTCCCCACCATAAGCACTGCAAAACGGTCTGCAAGTCCCAGTGTATCTCTTCCCGCTTTTCTCTTTTGCTCTGAAAAGGCAAACCTCTCTATATCAATTACATCATAAAACAGTCTGCCGTATTTTTTCCAACCCTTGCCGTAAAGCCATTCCCCCGCTCCTTCGGATATGGCGAGAAACTCATTTGCGAATAATTTGTTCAAAAATCCGGGTACAGCATTTTTTATGCGGGTTTTTAAAGAAGCATTCATATTGCATCCTCTTGAGTGAACAATGCGCACCGGCACACGGTGACGGTATGCTGACCACAATGCTGTAAACGACGAAAAATTCTGGTGAACATGCACAACATCGTATTTCCCATTCTTTATTATGCTGTCAATCTCTTTTATATTTTTTAAAAGAGAGTCTTTTTTGGGGGTAACATGATAAACTGCACATCCGGCATTTTTCACATATTCTTCCGCGGCTCCGGAGTTCTGTCCGTGCACAACAAAGCTAAATTCAATTTTATCCTTCGGAAGTTCTCCGTGCAAAGCGCAAAGCTGTTTTTCAACACCACCACTTCCCAATTCAGAAATAACATGTAATACATGCATCATTGTTTTGCATCCTCAATAAAAGATTTATAAAATTCTGTCCTCTTTTTGTCAAGCTTGTCTTTTTCAAAGTCCTTGGCTCTTTCAAGGCTTTTTTGTGATAGTCCGTCGCATTTTTGGTCTATAACTTTTTTAAGTACACGAGTGAGGTCTTTAACATTTTTTCTTTTAAATATACATTCCGGTGGCACCAGTTCAGGAATACCGCCTGTAGTGGAGCCGATAACAGGGCAAGCACGACTCATTGCTTCAACTAAGACTCTACCATGTGATTCCGCCAGACTGGGTTGAACATAGAGGTCTAAACTATCCATAAAATCAAAAATTTCATTATGTGGAACAGAGCCACAAAATTCCACATCCTCCGAAATACCAAGTCTTTTCGCAACTTTCTTTAAATAAGTATTATCCCCTCCGCCGGCAAGGCGGTATTTAAATTTATATCCCTCTTTTTTTAGTTCGTACATCGCCTTCATAACGTACTGTTGACCCTTATATTTTACATTAACTGCTGCGGCAGTCCCCAAAACAATAGTATCCTTACGAGTCTTTGTCCTTTCTCTTCTCTCTTCAATCAGGCTCTCGTCAAATCCTGTCAGACAAACATCCGAACAGGAAATTTGCTTACCTTTTGCAGGATATCTTTTCTGTAAAAATTGCTCTGATACATAAAGGACGTGCTTTGCCCTTTTAACCTCACGTCTCGTAAAAAACCACATAAAAGGTGCTACAAGCTTGCCCTTTGTACTGTGATAACGATACGAATCCCAGGGGCAACCCACAAGCTCTATGCTATAGGGCTTGTTGTATTTTCTTGCAAAATGTATTGCTTTCAGACCAAGCACGCTGGGTAATCTTACAATAATGTATTTTGCCTGTGCCACAAGATCCGCTAATTTTTTAACATCGCTATATGCGTCTATAACTGTGATATTCTTGTTTGTCACCTCAGAAAGCCCCGTAGTTTTTTCCTCTTTTATTATACGTGCGGCAAAAAAAACCTCTCCAAACAGATCGGTATATCTTTTAAGCACAGTATCACTGAAGCAACCGTTAGAATATAACTTATCACCACAACTTTTGAATTTATGATCATGAACAAAAAGCAGCGACACTTATACCACCCTCCATCTTGCTTTTATCATACCACTACATCCTTGCCAACCTACCACCTTCTCGCCGAAGCAACAGCCGCAACAGTTACAGCTGACGCACCGTTTTTAACAAGCAGCTTTGCGCACTCGTTAGCGGTAGAACCGGTGGTTATTACATCATCCACCAGCAAAACACATTTACCTCTGACATCCGTCTTTTCACAAAATTCAAAGGATCCTCTTACTGTTTCGCTCCGTTTTGAATATCTTGTTTTAGACAAAGGCCTTGTATCAACCTTCTTTTTAAGCAGCTGTGTTACGGGCAGACCCGAAAACTCTCCCAGACACTCTGCCAGAAGCTGCGACTGATTGTATCCCCTTTCACCAAAACGGTTAAAGTGAATGGGCACAAACGTAATCATATCAATGTCATCAAATCCGTTTTCGCCCTTTATGCAGGCAAACATAAATGAAGCAAGTGAGGCCGCATATGCATTTTTACCCTTAAATTTTAATGCTTTCACCGCATTTTTAACTCCGCCCTCATAAACGAAAGGAGTATATGCTCTTTTAAAATACCTCTTGCTTTTTCTGCAATTGGGGCATATAAGTTCACCAAAAACACTTTCAAGAGGAGTGGCACATATTTTGCATCGTCTTCCAACATTAAGCGGAGCTTTACCCGCACACTCGGAGCAGGTGAGAAACGTCTTGCCCCTATCCAGAATTTTTCCGCACATCATACACTTTGGCGGAAAAATAATGTCCATAATTTTCCCAAGCATATTCTTCACCTTTCAGCAAAAAATTACCGGGTAAAAGAGACCTCTTACCCGGTGAATGACTCTGATATTTGATTAATTAGTGAATAATAGCCTTTTCTGTTTCTTTATCGAACAGGTGAATTTTGTTAGCATCGAATACAACCTTGATGTCGTCTCCTGCCTGAGCTGTGGAACGACGGTTAACACGTGCTGTAAAGGGCTTGCCTTCGATAACCAGGTAAAGGTATGTTTCAGCACCCATCATTTCTGTAAAGTCAACATATGCGTTTGTTGTGCTGTCGGGAGAAGCTGTCAGGAATGCGGGGTCATCGTGAATGTTTTCAGGACGGATACCCATAACAACTGTCTTGCCAACATATCCTGCTTCTTCAACAAGCTTAGCCTTGCCTTCGGGAAGAACAATACTGTCATTACCGAATACCAGCTTGAGAGCATCGCCATCTTTAACAACTTCAACATCGAGGAAGTTCATCTGGGGGCTGCCGATAAATCCGCCTACGAATATGTTAGCGGGTTCATCATACAGTTCCTGGGGAGCAGCAACCTGCTGAATGAAACCGTCTTTCATAACAACGATTCTGGAACCCATTGTCATAGCTTCTGTCTGGTCATGTGTAACATAGATAAATGTTGTTGCCAGCTTTTTATGAAGCTTGCTGATTTCGGATCTCATCTGAACTCTCAGTTTAGCATCCAGGTTTGAAAGAGGTTCGTCCATAAGGAATACTTTAGGTTCACGAACGATAGCACGACCAAGCGCAACTCTCTGACGCTGACCGCCGGACAGAGCCTTGGGCTTTCTGTCGAGCAGATGAGCTATATCAAGAATTCTTGCTGCTTCGTCAACACGTCTTCTGATTTCATCCTTGGGAGTGTGACGCAGCTTAAGACCGAATGCCAGGTTATCAAATACTGTCATATGGGGATAGAGAGCATAGTTCTGGAAAACCATTGCTATATCTCTGTCCTTAGGAGCTATTTCGTTCATGAGAACGTCGCCGATGTACAGTTCACCTTCAGAAATTTCTTCAAGACCTGCAATCATTCTCAGAGTTGTAGATTTACCACAACCGGAGGGACCTACCAGAACGATAAATTCTTTATCTTCAATCTCCAGATTAAAATCGCTTACCGCTACTACATTTCCGTCATATTTCTTGTAAATGTTTTTCAAGCTTAAACTTGCCATAAATGAACCTCCTAAAATTCTTACTTATACATTATATAGTAATATATCACATCTGCCGAAAATTTAACATACCCTAATTTCACAAAAAATTAAATTAATTTTAGCAATTTTGCATAATATTCTTTATTTTTTCGACTTCCGCTTCAGTAAGCTCACGGCATTCGCCCTTTTCAAGCGATTTGTCAAGACATAAGCCGCCAAATTCCGTTCTTTTAAGGTATAAAACCTTTTTGCCTACCGCCGCATACATTCTTTTAACCTGATGAAACTTGCCCTCGGTTATGGATATACTGCTGTGGGTTTTATCCTCTTGTACTCTTACAATCGCCGGCTTTGTCATATACCCGTCATCAAGCAAAATCCCCTCCTGCATCCTGTCCGCGTCCTCACGGGTCACTTCCCCGTCGGTTATTACAAAATACGTCTTGAATACATTTTTATTGGGTGTCAGCAGCTTGTGTGCCGTCTGTCCGTCATTTGTTATAAGCAGCAGACCTTCGGTGTCAATATCCAGCCTGCCCACAGGAAAAAGTGCGTACCTTTTGTACTTTTCAGGCAAAATATCAAGCACCGTCTGCTGGCGTGGGTCCTCTGTTGCAGATATAACCCCTGCCGGCTTGTGTAACATAATATACACAAACTCGGTGTAGACTATCCTTTTCCCGTCAAGCTCCACCATGTCTGTATCAGGGTTTATATCTACCGAGCCACCCTTTTTGTAAACTCCGTTTACAGTAACCCTGCCCTGACTCATTGCCTTTTTAAATTCTTTTCTTGTCATAGCGACTGAAGCCGCAAGCTTTTCTATTCTCATATTCTACCTTCATTCTCCCGGATATGCACATAGCCCATGCATAAATCCGTCCAACGCGGTTACCATTATATCTCCGCCTATTATATTTCCTTCATATATTAAAATGTTTGCCGTAACAGCTCTGCCCTCTGCCCGCGGATGATTGACTATTTCACAGGAATATCTTGTCACCTGTCTGCCGCAGTATGGCGTAAGGTCATAGCCATTTTGAAGCTGAAGCCTGTTATACTCTCTGAAAACTGCTTCATTTTGCGCAGGAATTGTCACCGTCACACTCTCGATAAATGCGCCGCTCTCCCACCCCAGTTTATAAAGCCACGCCCTTATATCCGGCGTATCCGCCCCTGTTTCCGTGCTTTGTCCGCAGGCAGAAAGTATACATACCGTCACCACCGACACAAGCATTTTTAAAAAAACCTTCATTAATATATATCCTTTACAAATTACTTTGTATCAATATATTAACTCTGCCCCGATTATATCATTTTATTTTATAAATTAAAACATTTTTTCCAAAACTCTTGCATTTTTATTTTATATGTTGTAAAATAACCTTACCAATATTTTTATTAGGAGGAAGATTTATCATGAAAAAAATTATTGCTTTGGCACTGGCTTTCTGCATGCTGTTTGCATTTGCTGCATGTACTAAGACAGACGAATCCGACGAAATGGTAACATTTATCACAGAAGGTAAAATGGTTATCGGTACAACAGCTACAACCGAGCCCTTCACATATGTAGGTGCTGACGGTGCTGCTACAGGTCTTGCTATTGACGTTGCAAACGCAGTTGCAGCTGAAATGAGCGCTACTCCCGAAGTTGTTGTAATGGGCTCTATGGAAGAACTGGTTGAAGCTCTCAACAACAACAAAATCGATGTAATCGTTGACGTTATGGAAAGCAACGACGAAAACAAACAGCTTGCTCGTCTTACATCCGCTTACTACGAAGAAGGCGAAGACGATGCTAAAATTTCCTACGTATTTGGTGTTAAGAGATCCAAGGATCTCCTTCATGACGCTGTAAACGCTTCCCTGTCCACAGTTAAGGGCGTTAAAGACGAAGCAACAGGTCTTACAAAGTATGACGAAATCTACGCTAAGTACTTCCCCGCTGAAGAAGAAGCTGCAGAATAAGGCGGAACTTTAGAAAAATAATAATAACAGGTCTGCCCGCAACAAACTTGCGGGCAGTCTTTATTAGTAAAAGACTAGGAGAAAGCTATGACAAAAGTTAGAACAAGATTTGCACCAAGTCCCACAGGATATATGCATGTAGGTAACCTTAGAACCGCTCTTTACGCCTACCTTCTCGCAAAAAAGGACGGTGGCGACTTTATTCTCCGTATAGAGGATACAGACCAGGAACGCTATGTTGACGGTGCAGTTGACCTTATATACAGAACACTTGCCGAAACAGGCCTTATTCACGATGAAGGCCCCGATGTTGGCGGTCCCGTAGGCCCCTACATCCAGAGTGAACGCAGAGGTCTTTACAAGGAATATGCCGAAAAGCTTGTTGAACTGGGCGGTGCGTATTACTGCTTCTGCGGTAAGGAACGTCTTGAAGAACTTCGCGCAAGTCAGGAAGCGGCAAAGGTTCCTCCCAAGTATGACGGCCATTGTGCAAACCTCTCCAAAGAGGAGGTTGCAGAAAAAATTGCCGCAGGTGTTCCCTATGTAATAAGACAGAAAATCCCACGCACAGGCAGCACATCCTTCCATGATGAGGTTTTCGGCACAATCACCGCACCTAATGACACTCTTGACGATAACGTTCTTTTAAAGTCGGACGGCCTGCCCACATATAATTTTGCAAATGTTATAGATGACCATCTTATGGGCATTACACACATTGTACGCGGCAGCGAATATCTGTCCTCCACACCTAAGTATAACCTTCTTTATGAGGCATTCGGTTGGGAAATTCCCCACTATATCCATTGTTCGCCCGTTATGAAGGATGCACATAAAAAGCTTTCAAAACGTGAAGGCGATGCTTCTTACGAAGATTTTATCAACAAGGGTTATCTTAAAGAAGCGGTGCTCAACTACATTGCACTTTTAGGCTGGAGCCCCGGCGATGACCGTGAAATTATGACTCTTGCCGAAATGATTGATGCATTTGATGTAAAGGGA
>JAZNUH010000061.1:0-10871 GCA_045592225.1 Clostridia bacterium
GATATTGAAAGCGGCAGTAAAAGTGCAGTTATGGGCGGCTTTACATCTGTTGCTTGTATGCCCAATACAAATCCTGTAACAGATTCTGCTTCAGTGGTTTCATACATAATCGAAAAAGGAAAGAGTGTTGACTACGCAAATGTTTATCCCATTGGTGCCGTTTCAAAGGGGCTTAAGGGTGAACAGATGGCTGAAATAGGCGAAATGAAGTTTGCGGGAGTTGTAGGTGTGTCCGATGACGGCAGGCCTGTTTCAAATCCTGCACTTATGAAGCGTGCGCTTATTTACGCAAATATGTTTGACACAACTGTTATAAGCCATTGTGAGGACCTTTCACTTGCAGGTGATGGTGTTATGAACGACGGCGAAGTGGCTTCCATAATGGGACTTAAAGGCATTCCCAACTCGGTTGAGGAGGTAATGGTAGCAAGAGATATTCTTATTGCTGAGGCAGAGAATGTACCTGTTCATATAGCCCATGTAAGCACAAAGGGTTCAGTGGAACTTGTGCGCGCTGCCAAAAGCCGCGGTGTAAAGGTAACCTGTGAAACATGCCCCCACTATTTTTCGCTTACTCAGGAGGCGGTAAAGGGTTACAACACAAATGCAAAAATGAATCCTCCTCTGCGTACAGACGAGGATGTACAGGCTATAAAAGAGGGTATTGCAGATGGAACAATAGATGCTATTGCCACAGACCATGCACCCCACCACATTGACGAAAAACGCTGTGAATTTGACAAGGCATCAAACGGTATTATAGGCTTTGAAACTGCACTTCCCCTTGCAATAACATACCTTGTTCGAGAAGGTGTTATTACAATGGCACAGCTTGTTGAAAGAATGAGCATTGCCCCTGCCAACATACTCGGCCTTAACAAGGGCAGTATATCGGTAGGCAAGGCGGCTGATATTACAATTATAAATCCTGATAAGGAAATAGAAGTAACAGAAGAAAATATTGTTTCAAAATCCAAAAACACTCCTTATATCGGCTACAAGCTGTTTGGTAAGGTATGCTACACAGTGGTTGGCGGTAAAGTAAAAGTAAGAATGGGGGAACTGATGTAAATGAGCATTTCGGAACTTATAAAGAAAATAAGAGAAAAAGAGAATCCCACAATTGCAGGTCTTGACCCTGAGCTTTCATACGTTCCTGAATATATAAGAAACGAGGCTTTTGCAAAGTACGGCAAAACTCTTGAGGGTGCGGCGGAAGCACTGTGGCAGTTTAACCGCGGACTTATTGATGCTCTGTGTGATGTTGTTCCTGCAGTAAAGCCCCAGTCAGCATACTATGAAATGTACGGCATACCCGGTATAATGACTCTTGACAAGACAATGAAATACGCAAGAGAAAAGGGCCTGTATGTTCTGCTTGATGTAAAAAGAGGAGATATAGGCAAAACAGCGGGAGCATATTCTGCGGCATATATCGGCGAAACAGATATAGAAGGCGAAAAGGTACGCGCCTTTACTCCTGATGGTGTAACTGTTAATCCTTATTTGGGAAGTGACGGTATAAAACCCTTTGCCGATGATGCAAACAAATACGGCAAAAGCATATTTGTACTTGTTAAAACCTCCAATGCTTCTTCGGGAGAATTGCAGGATTTAACCATAGATGACGAAACTGTTTTTGAAAAGTGTGCACATATTGTTGACTCCTTCTCTAAGCAGGAAATTGGTGAATACGGCTTTGGTAACGTAGGCTGTGTTGTTGGTGCAACATATCCGAGACAGGCAGAGGTACTCAGAAAAATACTGCCCAATACATTCTTCTTAGTACCCGGCTATGGTGCACAGGGCGGCGGCGCAGATGATGTTATGCCTTGCTTTAACGATAATGGTGAGGGTGCTATTGTAAACTCTTCAAGAGGAATTATGTGCGCTTATAAGAAAGAAGGCTGTGATGAACATGATTTCGCCGGCGCGGCAAGACGTGAGGCAATAAATATGAAAAACAGCCTGAATGAAGCTATTGCCAGAAGAAAGGGTACAGTATGAGCGAAAAAAAGAGAAGCTATGACTGCACTATAAGCAGTATAGAAGAAATTGCAAAGGACATATTTGATGTAAGAATTTTGTGTCCCGAAATTGCAAAAGAGGCACAACCCGGACAGTTTTTACATATAAAATGCAATGATGCATTAACACCCCTTTTAAGACGTCCCATAAGCATTTGTGATGTGGAGGGCGACTGTGTAAGATTTGTGTTTGAACGCAAAGGCGAAGGCACTGCTTTAATTGCACAGAAAAAAGCGGGAGAAACAATAAATGTTTTAGGACCTTTGGGTCAGGGCTTTGAAGTAAGAAATGGAAAATGCGTTCTCATCGGTGGCGGTGTTGGTATTTTCCCCTTGCTTATGCTTGCAAAAAAACTGCCCCGGCGTCCAACAATTATTTTGGGTTTCCGAAGTGAAGACAGAATTGTTCTCAAAGACGATTTTGCCGAGGTTGGCGATGTATATATTGCCACCGACGACGGAAGTGCGGGCTTCCACGGTACAGTTATGGGGGTGGAAGCGATAAATGGTGGAGATATGTATTATTCCTGCGGCCCCACACCTATGCTTAAAGCAGTTAAAGAATACGCAGAGGAAATAGAAAAACCGGCGCAGATTTCAATGGAACAGAGAATGGGTTGTGGAATAGGTGCATGTCTGGTTTGTACCTGCAAGGTTGACGGACATAACGAAAAGGTGTGCCAGAAGGGCCCTGTTTTCTGGAGTGGGGAGGTTGAATTTTAATGAATACAAGCATTAATTTTTGCGGAATTGAATTTAAAAACCCCATAATCACAGCCTCGGGCACCTGCAACTTTGGTATGGAGCAAAACGAATATTTTGATATAAGCGAGCTGGGCGGCATTTGTGTTAAGGGACTTACCTTAAAGCCGAGAGAGGGAAATCCCTCTCCCCGAATTGCTGAAACACCGGCGGGTATTTTAAACAGTGTAGGATTGCAGAACCCCGGTGTTAAAAGCTTTGTTAACGATATTATGCCTATAATAAAAGGCAAAACAAATATTATTGCAAACATCGCAGGCAGCACACAGGAAGAATACGAAGAAATGGCAGAAATTCTGTCGGATTCTGACGTGCAGCTTATAGAGGTTAACCTTTCCTGCCCCAATGTAAAGGCGGGTGGAGTTGCATTTGGTACCGACCCCAAAATACTGGAGCAGGTTACCCGTGCAGTAAGAAACAGATGCAAAAAACCTATTGCAATAAAGCTTACACCTAATGTAACAAGTATTGCCGATATGGCAAAGGCGGCAGAAGCCGGCGGTGCAGATGCAGTATCGCTTATAAATACTCTTTTAGGTATGAGAATAGATGTAAGAACAAGACGACCCGTGCTTTACCAGAATGTTGGCGGACTTTCGGGTCCCGCTGTAAAGCCTGTTGCTGTACGTATGGTATGGCAGGTTAAAAATGCAGTTAACATTCCCATAATCGGTATGGGTGGAATTGCAACCGGTGAGGATGCGGCAGAATTTATGCTTGCAGGCGCATCACTTACGGCGGTAGGAACCATGAGTCTTGTAAATCCCGATGCACCCTATACCGTACTTTGCGGATTTAAGGATTATATGCAGAAATACGGAATAGAAAATGCCGCAGACTTAATCGGAGGGGTGAAGACCTTTTGACAACGGTATATTTTGTCCGTCACGGAGAGGCTGAAGGAAATATAAACCGTGTTTTTCACGGACATTATAATTCTTCGCTTACCAAAAACGGGGAGATGCAGGCAGAAAAAATAAGAGAGCGCCTTTGCGGCACACACTTTGACCGCGTGTATTCAAGCGACCTGGACAGGGCATATAACACAGCACTGCCTATGGCTAAGGAGAGAGGACTTGAAATTACAAAGCTTTCAAACCTTCGTGAGATACACGGTGGCGAGTGGGAAAACCGCCCCTGGGAGGAGCTTCCTGTAAAATTTGCCGAAAGCTATAATGCGTGGGCAACCGCACCCCACACACTGCAGATGCCCGGCGGAGAAAGTATGCAGGGCTTTCAGGACAGGGTTTATTCATGTGTTATGAATATTGTAAAAGAAAACAAAGGTAAAAGCATACTCATAACAACCCACGGCACAGTATTAAGGGTGCTTTTATGTAAGTTTAAAGGACTGCCTTTATCAGAAATTGAAAAGGTACGGTGGGGAGATAACACTGCACTTACGATAATGGAATTTGATGATGACAAATGCCGCATAGTGCTTGAAAGCGACGGCTCACATTTAGGTGAACTGAGCACACTTGCAAAGCAGAAATGGTGGCGTGAATAAATAAAAAATGAAAGGAATTTAAAATTATGACAAACGAAAGAGTTTTAGAAATACTTAAAGAGGCAGGAGTGCTTCTGGAAGGACATTTTCTGCTTACATCGGGCAGACACAGTGCAAAATATCTGCAGTGTGCAAAGATATTCCAGTACACAAAATATGCCGAAGAGCTGTGCGCTGACCTTGCATCAAAATACAAGGATGCAGGCATTGACGTTGTAATAGGACCGGCAATAGGTGCTATTCAGATGTCTTATGAAGTAAGCAGACATTTAGGTGTTAAAAACATTTTTGCAGAACGTGAAAACGGCGCAATGACACTTCGCCGCGGCTTTACTATAGAAAAGGGACAGAAGGTGCTTGTGGTAGAAGATGTTATTACAACAGGCGGCTCTGTAAAAGAAGTAATTGAAATAGTTAAGGAAAACGGCGGTATAGTTGCAGGCGTTGGCTGTGTTGTTGACCGTACAGGCGGTAAAATTGATTTTGGTACAGAATTTAACGCAGTAATTTCTATGAATGTTGAATCCTTTGAAGCTGACGAGTGTCCTCTGTGTAAGCAGGGATTACCTGTTGTTAAGCCCGGCAGCAGAGCTATAAAATAAAATCAGGAAAGGCGATACCCATATGAAGAAAATACTTATTACCGGCGGTGCAGGCTTTATAGGAAGTCACACATCAGTTGAAATGCTCGATGCCGGATACGAAATTGTTATAGTTGACAATTTTTCCAATTCAAAACCTGAAACGATAGACAAAATAAAGGAAATTACAGGCAAGGATTTTAAATTCTATGAAGCAGACCTGACAGACAGAGAAGCGGTTGAAAAAATCTTTGACGAAAACGATATTTCGGGTGTTATTCACTTTGCAGGCTATAAGGCAGTTGGAGAGTCTGTTGCGAAGCCTGTTATGTACTACCACAATAATATATTAAGTACATTGGTGCTGTGTGATGTAATGGCAAAGCACAATGTAAAAAACATTGTATTCAGTTCATCGGCAACTGTTTACGGGGACCCTGCAAGTGTACCCATAAAAGAGGACTTTCCTCTCCACACAACAAACCCATACGGCAGCACAAAGCTTATGATTGAACAAATGCTGCACGATATTCATACAGCAGACGAGGAATGGGGAATAGTAATTTTGCGTTACTTCAATCCCATCGGCGCACATAAAAGCGGTCTGATTGGTGAAAACCCCAACGGTATTCCAAATAACCTTCTGCCCTTTGTGGCAAAGGTTGCATCGGGTCAGCTGCCTTGCCTCAGTGTTTTTGGCAACGATTACAACACCGTTGACGGAACAGGTGTAAGAGATTACATTCACGTTGTTGACTTAAGTCTTGGTCACGTAAAGGCAATCCAGAAGCTTGAAAAAGGTAACGGTATATATACCTATAATCTCGGTACAGGTAATGGTTATAGTGTATTGCAGATAGTTAAATCCTTTGAAAAGGTAAATAACGTAACAGTAAACTACCGCATTACAGAACGCCGCCCCGGAGATATAGCAGAGTGCTATGCAGACCCTGCTCTTGCAAAGGAGGAGCTTGACTGGGAGGCAACACGCGGTCTTGACGAAATGTGCAGAGATTTGTGGAATTATACAGTAAAACATAATAAATAATTAAAACCCCGATTTTATAATCGGGGTTTACTTATTTAACAAAACAAACGCAGTAATAATAGCTATGAGAAAGATTATTGCCGGAATAAAAGGTGATAATCTTCTTTTTTTATGCGGTAAATCAAGCTCTGCGGGATTAAACTCTTCCCATACTGTTTTTTTCTCTGCGTATACGGTAAAGGGTGTGCGTGATTTAGAATTATCATCACCTGAATCATAAAAGCCAATCACCTCATATCCGTTGTGGTACGGGTTTACACAAAACATATTCATAGGCGGAAACTTAGCATCTGCCGGTGTTTTACTTTCTGATTTTATAAGAGAAACAGAGTATAAAACTGCTTCTTCTTTTTCTGTGATGTAGGATTTTTCTGCAATGAAATCATCAACCATTTTACAAAAATATTTGTACTGCTCTTGTGTACACTCTCTCATTTGACACCTCCCTTTCGTCTTTTTATAGCCTATATTGTATTATATATAGCCTATTTTGTCAATACTAAAAGTCTATAATTAATTGTGTGGTATTGGAGGTGGGGAATGTGGATACTTACACATTGGTTAAAAACAGGATTATTTTTTTATGTTATGACAGGCATATAACCATAAATAAGCTTGCTACAAATTCGGGGGTTGCACCATCAACCATTAAAAATATTTTATACGGCAAAAGTCAGAACCCGGGGATTATTACTTTGAAAATGTTGTGTGACGGACTTTCTATATCCTTGACAGAATTTTTTAATACAGAAGAGTTTAAAAACCTTGAGCAGGAATTAAAATAGGTTTAAAAGACGCATATAATATGCGTCTTTTTGTATACTTGACTTGATAAGTACATAAATGGTATAATAATGTCGTATTGTGTGAAAAAAAGGAGAAAATGAAAATGACAAAAAAAGTTAAGCGCCGTTTTGGTGACCGCAGAGATGCAACAAGAATAAAAAAGTTGGATTCCATGCACGTTATTATGCCGCTTATTTTCCCTAACAGATGTGATAATGAGGCATTTATATCCGAAAAAATAGACCTTACCAATTTAAATGCATGGCTGAAAGAGAAAAACAGCACAAACCCCGAAATGAAATACACCCTGTTTCAGACGGTGGTTACAGCCATAATGAAAACCATTATATTAAGACCTAAAATGAATAGATTTTATAAGGGTATAAGCCTGTATCAGCGCAACGAGGTAACTGCGGCGTTTGTTATAAAAATACAGTTTGAAGATGACTCGGAGGAGGGGCTTGCAATAGTACGAGCCGATGAGGACGACACTCTTGAAGATATCCGTGCAAAAATACAAAACTATATATCGGGATGTCGCAAGGGTAAAAAGGATGATACCACAGAACAAATGGACTTTTTAAGCAAACTGCCCCGCTTTATTCTTAAAATGGTTGGTGCGGTTGTACGTTTTCTTGATGTCCGCGGCATGGTGCCTGCATCACTTATTAAAACCGACCCCTACCACGCATCGGTGGTACTTTCAAACCTCGGTTCAATAAAGCTTAAAAGTGGTTATCATCACCTGAGCAATTGGGGAACGACTTCCGTTTTCTGTATAATAGGCGAGAAAAAGTTTTCGCCCTTTTATGATATGGACGGCAATGTAACAATGCGCGAAACGGTAGAGCTTGGTCTTACCGTTGACGAGCGTATTGCCGACGGATACTATTTTTCAAAAACAATTAAGCTTTTCAAAAAACTGCTTGAAGACCCGTCGTTACTTGAGAAAAAATTAAGTGAAGAGGTGGAATATTAATATGAGAGCGAATGTAGTAAAAACACCGTGGTATAAAAGCCTTGGCGATGTACCTGCACATCTTCAGTATTTTGAAGGTACAATTTTTGAAGCGGTAGAAAAAATTGCCGAGGAGCACCCCGGTGCGGTTGCCTTTGATTTTATGGGTAAACCCACTACATACTCAAAGCTTGTGCAGGAGGTTAAAAAGTGCGCAAAATCCCTCAGAACAATTGGTGTGCGCGAGGGTGACAGAGTTACTATTGCAATGCCCAACTGCCCCCAGGCCATATTTATGTTTTATGCCATAAACCTGGTTGGCGGCGTGGCTAATATGATTCACCCACTCTCTGCAGAGAAGGAAATAGAGTTTTACTTAAACGAATCAAACAGCGTGTCTGTTATAACACTTGACCAGTTTTACAGTAAAATTGAAGCAATAAGAAAAAATACAAAGGTTGTAAATGTAATTATTGCCAGCATCCGCGACGAGCTTTCAAAGCCTGTTAAAGCGGGATATATGCTCACCGAGGGCAGAAAGATTGAAAAAATTCCTGCTGATGCACCTGTAATCCGCTGGAAGGAGTTTTTGCAGCTTGGAAAGGCGTGCTTTTGGAACTATAAGGTAGAAAGAAAATCAACCGACGATGCGGTAATACTTTATTCGGGCGGCACAACCGGAACAACAAAGGGCATACTGCTTACAAATATGAACTTTAACGCACTTGCAAAACAGGTTATTGCCACAAACCCAATGTTCCGCCCAGGCGATAAAATGCTTGCGGCAATGCCCATTTTCCACGGCTTTGGTCTTGGTGTGTGCATACACACAATGCTTGCAAGCGGCGGCAGATGTATTCTTGTACCCCGCTTTACCGCTAAAAGCTATGCAAAGCTTATACTTAAATATAAATGTAACTTTATTGCGGGCGTGCCCACTCTTTATGAGGCACTGCTGCGCCTGCCCTCAATGAATAATGTGGATTTATCCTGCCTTAAGGGTGTATTCTCGGGCGGAGATTCACTGTCCATTGAGCTTAAAAAGAAGTTTGATAAATTCCTTTATGATAGCAAGGCAATGGTGCAGATAAGAGAAGGCTACGGCACAACAGAATGTGTAACTGCATCCTGCCTTACCCCTGCAAAAATGTTTAAGGAAGGCAGTATCGGCATTCCCTTCCCTGACACCTACTACAAGATAGTAAAACCGGGCACCGACAGGGAGCTGCCTTACGGTGAGGAGGGCGAAATTGTACTCGCAGGTCCTACTGTTATGAAGGAATACATAAACCACCCCGATGAAACGGCAAACACATTGCGCAAGCATGCCGACGGTCACACCTGGCTTTACACAGGCGACCTTGGTATGATGGATGCCGAAGGCTTTATCTACTTTAAGGGCAGAAGCAAGCGAATGATAATTACATCGGGCTACAACGTGTATCCCGGTCAGCTTGAAAATATTATTGATGCACACCCCGCTGTGCATATGAGCTGTATAATCGGTGTACCTGACCCTTACAAAATGCACAAGATAAAGGCATTTGTAATGCTTAAAGAAGGGGCAGAGCCTACTGATGAAACAAAGCAGGCAATACTTGACTACTGCAAAAAGAACGTGGCAAAATATGCAATGCCCTATGATATAGAATTCAGAGCCGACCTGCCCAAAACTCTTGTGGGCAAGGTGGCTTACAGAGTGCTTGAAGAGGAAGAAGCACAAAAGGCGGAGGCGGCAAACGCCGAGGCATAAAATACATCTTGAGAAGGACTGTTTTAAATGTACGCATGGGTATGGCTTACCTGCCTTTACGGATTTATAAAGGCGGTAAGAGAAGTAATAAAAAAGAAAACACTTGAACAAAGCAGTATTGCTGAGGTACTGTTCTTTTACAGCTTTTTAGGGTTTATATTCACTCTGCCCACCTGTGACAGAACGGTGTTTGACGTAACAGCGCCCCAGCTTGGAATTATACTTATAAAATCCTTCGCCGTGTTTGTTGCGTGGATACTTTCGTTTATTGCACTTAAAAATGTGCCGGTAAGCTTTTGCGGTGTAATGGATATGAGCAGAATTATTTTTTCCACTCTGCTTGCCGTAACGGTGCTTGGCGAAAAAATGACCATTCCCAATATAATAGGGTTTTTCGTGGTTTTAGCCGGAATATTGCTTTTAAACCTTAAAAAGGGTACAAAGGGCGAGAGTACAAACATTAAGTTTGCATTTATTCTGCTTGTTTCCTGCTTTTTCAATGCCTGCTCGGGCACTATAGACAGAATTATTATGCAGGATATGTCAAGCTCGCAGGTGCAGTTCTGGTATATGCTGTTCATTTCGGTGCTCTATCTTATATTTATGCTTTGCAGTCAGAAGGGCAGAGTTAACTGGAAGGGACTTAAAACAAACTGGTGGATACCCATTTTAAGCCTTATATTCATTATAGGTGACAAGGCAATATTTATTGCCAACGCCTACCCCGAATGCAGAGTAAGTGTTATGACACTTATAAAACAGTCATCGGTATTTGTAGTGGTTCTTTTAGGAAAACTGCTTTATAAAGACAAAAATATATGGTATAAGCTTTTCTGCGCCACAGTAGTGCTGGCGGGAATTGCGATATCGCTGCTGTAGATAAAAACGACCTGAGAAAAATCTCAGGTCGTTTAATTGTGTGTGGCAGGACAATAGAACCGTCCCCTTGTCTTCGGGCAATGAGATTGCCAAGTGTATCATATGCAAAGTGCTCTAATGTTCCAAGGGCATTGGTAGTCTTTAAAAGTCTGCCGGCGTTGTCGTACTCGTAAGGGCATTGGGGACGGGACACCTCAAACCCGTCCCCCTGTCACGTCAGCTTGTCAAGACAACAGAACCGTCCCCTTGTCTTTACGCATGCCTCTATTTTGCATCTGCCATTCTGAGCAGAGTAATTATAACCTGCTCCTTTGTGGTGTTGCTTTTGGGATTAAACTTGCCCTTTTCGTCGCCCTTTAATATTTCCAGTGCTGACATTTTATTTACATACTCTGTTGCCCAGCCGGATATTTCATTGCTGTCGGAATATGCAACTTCATACGTCTGTTCTGCTTTTTCTCCACCTGCAAGCGCATACATGTTTGACAGCACCTTTGCCAGTTCTTCTCTTGTTATAAAATCATAAGGACAAAATTCAGTGTCGGTCTTGCCATCAATAATCCCCGC
>JAZNUH010000062.1:0-2114 GCA_045592225.1 Clostridia bacterium
GTAACAATTTTACTTTCGTGCTGTTCCTGCATATTGTCAATTTTAACATCAACAAGTTCACCAAACTTAAGTGCGTGTTCAATTATTTCACCTGGGTGATTTGTGTGTATATGTACCTTGATTATATCCCCACCGTCAACAAGAACCAGACTGTCACCCTTATTTACAATCTGTCCACGCAATTTTTCACCGTTTGCTGTTTCCGATGTCTTTTTAACAATGAATTCCGTACAATATGTAAATTCAATTTTCTCTGCGCTTGTAAAGGTCTTCTGGGCAGGTGTACTTGCCTGTGCAGCTTCCGCAAGCTTTATTTCGTCATCAGATAAAAGTGCTGCACGCATACCTTCAAAAATTACCATAAGGCCCTTGCCGCCCGAGTCAACAACCCCTGCTTTTTTGAGCACGGGAAGCATTTCGGGAGTTTTAGCAAGTGCATCGTTACCTGCTGTTATTACAATATCAAAAAGCTGCTCTATTGTAGTAGTTTCGTCGGTTTTTTCCTCAGCCGCTTCACCTATCATTCTTATAACAGTAAGCATGGTACCTTCTGTAGGCTTCATAACAGCACGATATGCTGTTTCAGCACCTGTTTTAAATGCCCTTGACAAGGTAAGCGCGTTTGCTTCTCCGTCTATTCCCTTTGCAAAACCGCGAAGAATCTGCGACAAAATTACACCCGAATTTCCTCGTGCACCGCGAAGAGTTGCAGAAGAAACCGCATTGGCAATATCCGAAACACTTTCAAAGCTTTTTTCCGACACAACAATTGCCGCGCTCATCAGTGTTTTGCTCATATTTGTTCCTGTATCTCCGTCAGGCACAGGGAAAACATTAAGTTCGTCCACAAGCTGCCTGTTGCTGTTTAAGTTATTGGCGGCGGAGATTATCATTCTTTTAAAGTCGTTGGTGTTTAAACTTATCATTTAGCACTAACCGATCCTTTCATTATTTGTCTTCACATCTTACGCCGTCTATAAATACTTTTACATCCGACACCTCTATACCTGCATTTTCCTTAAGCTGGTATTTTACATTTTTGCAAATGCTTTCAGCAACTGCAGTCATATTAATTCCGTATTCAACCATAATATGCATTTCAATAACAAGGCTGTCATCGGTCATATCAACCTTAATACCTTTTGAAATTTTATCCTTTTTGAAAAAAGAAGTTAAGCCGTCAACCTTACCATGATAGAGCATGCCTACCACACCA
Source organism: Clostridia bacterium (assembly GCA_045592225.1). GTDB lineage: Bacteria > Bacillota > Clostridia > UMGS1883 > UMGS1540 > JAZNUH01. The sequence goes on from JAZNUH010000062.1 coordinate 1,217, forward strand.
TAGCAGTTTGTTGCAATATAGCCTGCCATTTTAGCAATAGCCTCTTCGGAAACATATATGTTTCCCAAAGCTGTTTCAGCCTTTCCGGTCATTTAAATCATCCTTTCATAAATTAATTATTTCATCTGTATTATCAGTTATTTCTCTGCAGGAAAAAACTATTATCTGACGTTTATTACTCATTTCACGTAAAATTTCAAGCGCACGTGCAAGGCGGGTACTGTCATAGGCGGTGAAACTGTCATCCATTATGATAGGTGTTGTTTCTCCCAAAACAATATCTATTATAGCAATTCGAAGCGACAGATATACCTGTTCCGCTGTGCCGCAGGAAAAGTAATTACCATCATGCAATCCGTTTCGGTCAAGTGTCACAGCAAACTTCTTATCACTGAGAATTTTTTCTTCCCCTCCGGTAAGTCTGCCAAAAATTTTTGAAGCCTTTTCGGACAGTGCCGGTGAGAAATATTTGCTGATATTCTCATAAGCCGTGTCCAGAGTCTTTTTTGCCAGTTCCAGTGCCGCATATTTTGTCTGTGCTTCGGCAAGCTGCTCCTGTGCCTCCATTTTTTCTGCAACAACAACATCAAAGGTACGCATTCCCTTGCGTTCAGCTGTCAGCTGACCTTCGAGGCGTTCATACTCTCTTACCGCATCATCCAGTGCAAGTCTCACCCTTGCTTCTTCAGCAGGGTCAAGTTTAATGGGTGAAATCTCGCAATCCGAAAGCTCGCCGAATTTTTCTTTTATTTCTTTCTGTGTGTCTGCAACAGCTTGTTCCGCCCTTTCCATTTCGGCTACAAGCTCTGCCATTTTGTCACACACAGATTTATATCGTTCCGAAAGGGCAGTAAATTCTGCTTTTTTGTCTGTATATTCCTTCAATGTTGAGCATCCG
>JAZNUH010000063.1:0-6318 GCA_045592225.1 Clostridia bacterium
GCAGACAATTAATCTTGATACAAACTCTGATTACTTCAAGAATCACGAAAAATATAGATGGACACTTAAGTTTAGTGCATACAATGCAGGTGCACAGCCTGCAGTAAAGGTTGTTGTAAAGGCTTATGACGGTGAAGAAGTTGCAATAACAGAATTTACCGGTGGTAAGGACTTTACAGGCACAAAAACATGGACTATGGAAGATTACACACTGGATATAAGCAATGGTATGGACGGATTTGCAAAGCCCGTATCCAAGTATGATATTCAGCTGGTAGTAACAGGCAGCGAAGGCGGTTTCGAAGCAGTAAGTCTTAAGGCTGAATACGACGAAACAAAGAAATACCCCACTCTGCCTATAAACATCCCCCTTGTTAACCCCAGCTTTGAACTTGATGAAGCAGGTACAGCAATAGCAGATGGCGGAGAAATCACAGGCTGGACATGTGGTAGTACAACAGCAGGCTGGAGAGTTACCGAAGCTACAGCAGCCGGCGACGGCGGTTACTACACACCTGCACACGGAACCAAGGTGCTTGTTGCAGATACAACATGTGCATTTGATAACTACATTGCACAGGAAATTGAAATTCCCGCAGATGCTGACTACTATGCAAACATGAACGACTATACATGGAAGCTTTCGCTGTCAACATATTACATTCTCTCTATGGAAATAACAGCATACAACAGCGATAAATCCATTTCTGCTACAACATTATACAGCTCCTTTGATGGCAGAAGATGGGATTCCTACAGCTGGGAATGGGATATTTCCGACGCGCTTGCAAAAGTAGGTAAAGCAAAATACATTGAATTTAAATTCAGAGGCAACGGTAACAACGGCGATACACAGCCCACAATGCTGGATAACATTAAGTTTACATGCCTGAAGAAGGATTCGGCAGAAGACACAACTGTTTCCATCATTGAAAACGGCAAGTTCGAAATATTCGACGAAAACGACGTTGCAGCTAACTGGGAAGCAACATATCCTGACAATCCCGAAATGAACCTGGTATTCAAGGATGCTGACATTTCTCTCGGTGGTTTCGGTGGTGCTTACGTTGCAAATGGCGAAGTTGAAGGCGCATTAGCATCCGGTTCTATTTACCAGACAATGAACGTTGAAGAAGGTAAATATTACATGTTTACCATGAACTATAAAGCTGCAGACCAGGCTGCTATAGTTGAGGTTGTAGATGCTGACGGCGAAAAGATGTTCAGCCAGATTTATAATCAGACAGCAACAACATCCGGTGACTGGTCAACAGCTGCATGGATTAAGGTTTCACAGCTGTTTAAGGCAACAGCAACAGGCGAGGTTAAGCTTGTTCTTGGTTGTGTAGCTAACAGAGACGGCGCTTACTTTGATAACGTAGCAGTTTCTGAATACGAGGTTAACGAAGCTAACCTTTACACACGTAAAAACCTGATGATTAACGGTAGCTTTGAAGAAGATGCAATTGGCGCTGTAGGCTTTATCGGCTGGACAGTTGAAGGGGTACCCCAGTCTGTTACTATGGAAGATGCACGTGCACGTGACGGTAAAAAGATAATGAGACACAAGGGCGATACTCTTTCCCAGACTGTAGAAATTACAGATTATGATGCAGTTAACGGACAGAACTACGGCTATAAGCTCGACTTCAGCTACGGTTCTTACAATGGTGGCGGTCAGCCTGTAAAGGTTGATGTTACATTTGAAGATGAAACAGCAAATGTAAGCGCAACATTCAATCCCTTGCGTGTAGCCAAAGTGGATGAAGATGGTACGGCTTACATGATTCAGACAGACGAATTCGGCCAGCAGGTTAAGGATGAAGCAGGTAATTTCGTTTATGTAGAAGCTGTAGTTGATCCCACAACTCAGTTCCCCCATGTTGTACTTGCTCCCACACCTGAAAACGTTTCTATTGACCTGTCATTCCTGACACAGTCTACAGAAAGCCCTGTTAAGTCTATAAAGATTACACTGCCCATGGTTGGTACAGAAGCATATCTTGATGACTTCCGTCTCTATGCAAAGGATGTTAACTATGTTGAGATTGCAGACAAGGACGGCAAGTTTATCACAACTATTCCTACAGAAGCAGGTATGACACTTCTTGCAAACGCTGAATACTACGGCGAAGCAGAAAACGTTAAGCTGGTATTCGCAGTTTACAATGTAATCGATGAAGATACACTTGAACTGGTTGATATGGATATTAAGGCTATTGGCGAAGACGGTACATTCGAAAGCGCTATGCTCGGTGGTCTTACACTGGCAGAAGGCAAGAATGTTCTTAAGGCATTCCTTATGGAAGACTCCATGCTCAACGCAATCGAAAAATACGAAGTTAAATAATTAACTAAATAACAAAAAAACCGGAGTGGTTATGCCGAGTGTTCTTAAGGACACTCGGCAGTTTTATTCGCCTATGGCGAGTTATATTGCTTCGCAGTGGTATTTGCTTTGCAAGTGGTATTGTGCTTCGCACAGTTTGTTTGCGAATAAAATACCACTAAAACCATAGGTTTTAATAACACTTTTGATTTATCAAAAATATCACGCTGAACATCGTTCAGAATATCACTTAAAAAAGTAGCAAAGTTACAGTATAATAATTACAGAGGTGATATCAATGGCAGAAAGTGTTTTAAGAGATAAAGCAAAGCAATTTGCAAAAGATATTGTTTTCTTATGCAGAGAGATTAAATCAAGTCATAAAGAAGCGGTTTTGGTGAATCAACTACTTCGTTCGGCAACTTCAATTGGTGCCAATCTTCACGAAGCACAATACGCTCAAAGCAAAAATGATTTTATATCAAAACTTGAAATATCACAAAAAGAGTGCTATGAAACAGAGTATTGGTTAGAATTACTCTTTGAAACAAATTGTATTAAAGAAGAAAAATATAAGAAAATGCAAAATGAATGTGGTGCTATCCGAAGAATGCTAATCTCATCACTAAAAACAGTTAAATCTAAATAACACTAAGCCTGAAACGATAAAAAACGTTTCAGGCTTTTCTAATAAGGTTTTAGGATATCCTAAATATTTGGAAGATGTTATACATTTTCCCTGCTTGTTACAGTACTGGACATTATTTATATAATGCTAAATCTGTAAGGGCTACATGAGTGTTTATTCCACCAGGCGCACTTCCACATTCTTTGATTTTAATAGTAAGCCTATTAACACCGAGCACGCTTATGTTAAAATCAAATGGCATAGTAGTTGTTACCGCTTTGATTTCTTTAATCAATTTTCCGTCACCGTAAAAAATTATATTTACTTCATGATTGCTTCTATTGTATCTGCTAGATGAATCAATACCAACACTGTTAATGCTTTGTGGTAAAACAATCTTTCCCAAAAGCTTCTTATACTGACTGTTTAACGGGTAATCTATTTTAACTTGTGCTTCGTCCCTATCTCCGTCTATATAAACAGGAACGCCATTCATATTGGGGTGGCAAGTGTAAAATAATATTCCATTTGTATATGTATTATTTAAATAATCAGTTACTGTCCTTAAGAGTGCGCCTCATATCCACTCCGGTTTTTTTGTATAAATCAGCTGTAGCCATCGGGGAACTATCTGAACTCGTTTTTTCTCCTCTTTTTCGCCACTGCTGCGGCAAAAGCCTTGCAAATACGAAAGCCTTTCGGGAAGGACAAAGCAAAAGAGACCGGAATTCCACTGCTTCAGGCGGATTCGGATAACCTCCGATGGCTAACCCGGCGAAAATGGGAAAAACTACTATATAAAAGGGCAGGACATTCACTGTGAAAATAAACAAAAAAATTATTTTTAAAAAAATTTTTTTGTTTACTTGACATAAACATAGCACAGGGGTATAATTAAAATATCTAAATTTATACTCATATAAAATGTGCGTAGCACTTTTATAAATTCTGCAGAGGCAGAAAATAAAATTTTACGGAGGGGAATCACATGAAAAAAATATTAGCAATGGTGTTAACAGTAGCTATGCTGCTCACATGCATGTTTGTTATGCCTGCTATGGCAGACGCTCTTGCACAGACAGTTGATCTTACTATTGTTAACCCTTCCTTCGAGCTTGATGAAGCCGGTAAAACAATAACCGGTTGGACAAAGGGCTACGAAGAAGCAGAAGGCGCAGTTACATGGGAAGTAAAAGGCGGCACAGGTGTAACTGAAGGCGAAAAAATGATAGGTGTTGCATCCGACAACGGCGGTAACAAATGGCTGAGCCAGGAAATAGCAATTCCTGCAACTGTTGCACCTTATATGAACAAATATGTATGGACGTTCAGAAATGACAATACATATTGTACATATCTTAAGGTTACTCTGTATGCAGACGGCGCAGACCCTGTTGAAACAGCATTTGACGATTTTGATAAGAGAGGTGCTGCAGTGCATGAGTCTGCTATTGACATAACAAAAGCAATGACAGCGCTTGAAAACCCCACAAAGGTTAAAATTGCAATCGCAGCACATAACAATGGCGGCACATACGATAATTTAAGGCTTTTTGGTGCAATACCTCCGGCGGTTGAAGAGGAATCTCTTGTTCCCAACAGCAGCTTTGAAAATGTAACAGAAGGCGTGGTTGATAACTGGGTATTTGAAAATGTTGGCGAAGAAGCTGTTCTGGTAAGCGATGCAGAAAAAGCTTATATCGGAACAAACAGCATTAAGCTGCCCGGCACAACAATGTCCCGTGCTGATATTACTCTTGCCGACCTTGAGGCAGGCAGTGCATATATGCTCCAGCTTAAATACAAGCAGCTTGGAAATGATGCATTTGTAACAGTAGAATCCCAGACAGATTATGCGAAGCTTATTGAAACAAGTATTGGCGATGCAACAGGCACAGCAGAAGAAAATCTTAATTGGGGCACATTCAAAACAATTTTTGTTCTTAAAGAAACAGACATAAACGGTGTTATGCTCAGACTGAGAAACGGCGCTGACCAAAACCCCGTATACTACGACCAGATTGTTATTCGCAAGCTTACAAACTATAATCCCGAAAACCTTATTCTGAATGGTGATTTTGAATTAAGCTATGGCGATGCCCAAACAAACTTTGCAGTATGGAAAAACGAAAATACAGCTTGTCTGGCTACCAGCGTTGAAAGTGCAACCGGATATATAGCAAATATGCCCGGATCATCATCCTCGCTTATACAGTCTGTAGCAACTCCCTATTACGATACAGAACTGAGCATGAACTACGGTTATGTTCTCAATTATAAGATGCACTACAACTCCGGCGGATTCCCTGCAATATGGGTACGTGCAAGATTTGAGGACGGCACAAGCGTTGAACAGACAGTAAGCGTTGTTCGTAGTGCGGCTGACCTTACAGATGTTAAAACACAGAATGTAGCTACACTGTGGCAGTGGAATGATATGACATACGATCTTTCCTGGATTACACAGTCGACTACATCACCTGTTAAGTTTATTGATGTAAGACTTATAAGCGGTGGCAGCGGCTGTCAGTATGATGACATTGAGCTTACCGCTGTAGCTCCCGAAGCTCCCGAAGAGGATCTTAGCCTTGTAACACTTGATGTTGCTAACCACAGCTTTGAAGAAGATGAAGCAGGCACAACCTCTTACGGTGGTTCCTCCATTACAGGCTGGACAGCAGATAATGCTGAAGCAGGCTGGGTTGTAAAAGAAGGCGTAAACGCAACTGATGGTACAAAGTTTATTGACGAAGGTAAAGGCGTTAAACTTAGCCAGACTATTGAAATTCCCGAAGCAGCAAGACCCATCATGCATAAGTATGACTGGAAGTTTGATGCATGGGTTGTATACTGTGCATACATCAGCTTAACAGTTACCAATGAAGCAGGCGAAACTGCAACAAAGGAATACAATACATTTGACAAGAGAAACGGTGCTCTCCACCAGGTAAGCATTGATATCAGCGAGGCTATGACAGCAATAAGTAACCCCACAGCTGTAACACTTGCTGTCTGGGCTCATAACAACGGTGGTACATATGATAATATCCGTATGTACGGTTTACTCAAGCAGCCTATGGATTCCTTAGTTTCCAACAGCAGCTTTGAAACATTAACCGAAGAAGGCGCAATTGATGGTTGGGTATTTGAAAATATCGGAGAAGAAGAAACTGTTCTGGTAACAGATGCAGTAAAGAGCTGGGAAGGTGTAAACTACATTAAACTGCCCGGAACAAATATGACACGTGCAGATATCGATGTTGAACTTGAAGCAGGTAAAGCATATATTCTGCAGCTTAAGTATATGCAGCTTGGCGAAGACGCATTTGTAACAGTTGAAGGTAACACAAGTGCAGTTAAG
>JAZNUH010000064.1:0-6745 GCA_045592225.1 Clostridia bacterium
AAAAAAACATTAAAATTGATATGATGTGTACATTGGTATACATATGCCTGAAAAACAAACCCCGAAAGGGGAATAGAAACTAATTTATTTAAGAGGAGGTGTGCGTTATAGACATTTCAGTGGGATTATTTTTTGGCAGTCTGGCAGGAATGCTTGCTTTGGCGGTGGTTGCTGCAATTGTTTTCTTTAAGGTTGGCATAAACTACAGAAAGAAAATAGCAGAGGCTGAAATAGGCGGTGCTGAGGAAGAGGCAAAGCGTATTGTGGCAGATGCAAAAAAGGCTGCGGAAGGTAAGAAAAGAGAAGCCCTCGTAGAGGCAAAAGAAGAGATTCACAAAAACCGTGTTGAATATGAAAAGGAAGTGCGTGAAAGACGCAACGAACTTAACAGACAGGAAAGACGAATCCAGCAAAAAGAAGAAGCTCTCGACAAAAAGACAGAAAATGTCGAGCAGAAGGAAGAAGCATTAGCTAAAAAAGTTAAAGAAGTTGAAGCACAGAAAGAGGAGTACTTAAAGCTTAAGGAAAAGGAAATTGAAATACTTGAAAAGCTTTCGGGACTCACAGCAGAAGAAGCAAAGGAATATCTGCTTAAGAACATTGAAAACGAAGTTCGTCATGAGACGGCTATAATGATTAAAGAGATAGAGGCTCAGGCTAAAGAAGAGTCTGACAAACGCGCAAAGAACATTTTAGGACTGGCAATACAGAAATGCGCGGCAGACCACGTAACAGAAACAACTGTTTCTGTTGTACCTCTCCCCAACGATGAAATGAAGGGTCGTATTATCGGACGTGAAGGACGAAATATCAGAACTCTTGAAACATTAACAGGTATAGATTTAATCATTGACGATACTCCCGAGGCGGTTATACTTTCGGGATTTGACCCCATACGCCGCGAAATTGCAAGAGTATCGCTTGAAAAGCTTATTGTAGACGGCAGAATTCACCCCGCACGCATTGAGGAAATGGTTGAGCGTGCCCGTAAAGAGGTTGACGCAACCATTAAACAGGAAGGTGAACAGGCTACATTTGAAACAGGTGTACACGGCGTGCATCCTGAAATTATTAAGCTTTTGGGTAAACTTAAGTTCAGAACAAGCTACGGACAGAATGTACTGCAGCACTCCATTGAGGTTTCACAGCTTTCAGGTCTTATTGCAGGAGAGCTGGGTGCCGATGTTGCTCTTGCAAAGAGAGCAGGTCTGCTCCACGATATAGGTAAGGCAGTTGACCACGAACTTGAAGGCTCACATATTACTATAGGTGTTGATCTTGCTAAAAAGTACCGTGAGGGTCATGAGGTTGTTCACGCAATCCACGCGCATCACGGTGATGTTGAAGCAACAACCCTTATTGCCTGCATTGTACAGGCGGCTGATGCTGTTTCGGCAGCGCGTCCCGGTGCACGCAGAGAAAATCTTGAAACATATATCAAGAGACTTGAAAAACTTGAAGAAATTGCAAATTCCTTCTCGGGTGTTGAAAAATCCTTTGCTATTCAGGCTGGCAGAGAGGTTAGAATTATGGTTAGCCCCGACGATATTAATGACGAAGGAATGGTGCTGGTAGCACGCGATATCGTAAAGAGAATTGAAGATGAACTGGAATATCCGGGTCAGATCAAGGTAAACGTAATCCGCGAAACACGTGCTATAGACTACGCAAAATAATCTGAAGCTACAAAAAACAAAGAAAACCGCAAAACTGCGGTTTTCTCTTTTAAGGAGTATAAAATGAACATTTTATTTATCGGTGATATATGCGGCAGCAGCGGCAGAGACGCGGTTTTTGACAAGCTTTATGACCTTAAACAGAAGTATGACGTGGATGTGTGCATTGCCAACTGTGAAAATGCGGCAGGCGGCTTTGGTATTACCCAGACAATATTTGACGAGCTTGAAAGAGCAGGTGTGGACGGTTTTACAACGGGAAACCACGTATGGTCAAAAAAAGATATTGTAAAGCTTTTTGAGGATGGGTTTAACATTATTCGTCCTGCAAATCTGCCAAAGGATGACCCGGGCGAAGGGTATATGATTTTTACTGCTAAAAACGGTGAAAAGATAGCGGTTATAAACATTATGGGCAGGGTATATATTGATATGCCCCTTGATAACCCCTTTCACAAGGTAGATGAAATATTAAATGAAATCGGGGACAGGGCAAAGCACATACTTGTGGATTTTCACGCTGAAGCAACAAGCGAAAAAAAGGCGATGGGCTATTTCCTTGACGGCAGGGTAAGTGCGGTGTTCGGCACTCATACCCATGTACAGACTGCAGACGAATGTGTTTTAAATGGTGGTACAGGCTATATAACCGATGCGGGTATGACAGGCGCAGAGGAATCGGTGTTGGGTGTAAAAAAAGAGCTTGCCATTGCAAAATTTGTTTCATCACAGCCGGTAAGATTTGAAGCTGCAGACGGCAAGGGTATGCTTTGTGGTGTGTTTGTAAGAACCGACGAAAACGGCAAAGCAGTGCAAATAGAGAGAATTCGGGCATAAACACTATATATTGTGTGACGTTATACTATCAAATACCGAGTATATTAAAATTTTTTACAGTTTTTTGCAGTTTTTGTTGAACAATTCAAATTAATGTGATATTATATAATCAGTATAAATGTACATCCGCATTTGCCCTGGCTCGCAGCAGGTGTGGACAAGCAAATCTCCGTGAGCCGGAAAGGACTGTATTATGTTAAAAAGATTAGTAGCGGTTTTGGCGGCTGTGGTTATGCTTATGAGCTTTGTAAGTGTTTCAGCAGCAAAGAAAAACATTTTCCCCGACGTTAACGAGAATAATTTCGGATGGGCGGCAGATGCCATTAACGAAATGGTAGAAATGTCAATCATTAAGGGTTATACTGACGGAACATTTAAACCCGAGCGTTCCATCACAAAAGCCGAAGCACTTGTCCTTTCAGCAAGAGTTTTAGGTTATACAGATGAAGCAAATGCTCCCTTTGCAGAATTTGCTGAAGAATTTTATGCAGATGCACTTGAGGACTTTGACGCAAAGTACCCCGGTGAAATTGCTTACCTTATGTACAAGGATGTTCTTCGCGAAAAGGAACTGGCTTCATACATTGGCGGTGAAAACGCAAATGCTCCCATGAAGAGATATGAAGCAGCGGTTCTTCTTACAAAGGTGCTGGGCGCAGAGGATGAGATTGAAGATATAGACGGCACAAGCACACCCTATACCGACTCTAACGACATTCCTGCAGTTGCAAAGCCTTATGTTAACTATGTAACAGAAGTAGGCCTTATGCAGGGCATGAACAAAACCGACGAGGTTAACGAATTTGCTCCCCTGTATGAAGTAAACAGAGCACAGATGTCTATGCTTCTTTACAGACTTATGGACATTATTGACCAGGAGATTACCGTTGCAACTCTCAAGAGTGTAAACGAAGAGGACAGAGTAATTACATACATTACAGAAGAAGGTAAGACAACAAGCATAAACATTCCCTTTAATGTAGAGCCTGTTGTTAAAAAGGACGGATATGTTTCCTCCCTTTCAAAGCTTGCACCTTATTCCGTACTTGCACTTGTAAGACGCGGCAGCGACCTTTATTCTGTTGAAGCAATAACAGTAGAAGGTGACGATACATACGAAGGCGTTCTGGCATCATACTCAACAAAAACAGGTACAATCAAGGTTTACAAGCTTGAAGATACCGCTGATGTTACAGAATATCCCCTGTCTGACAATGTTTCCATTATCCGTGAAGGCAGTGCAGCTACACTTACAGACCTTGTAAAGCAGGATTATGTTGTTCTTACAATAACAGGCGGCGAGGTTACAGTTGTGGAAGCATACGCAAAGGATGAAAACGTAAGAGGTACTCTTACAAATATAATTTTAGAACCTGAAATGGCTCTGGAGATTGAACTGACAAACGGTGACGTTTTAGAATATGCCGTTGCAGACGAAGTGACTGCAAAGAGAAATGATAAGACAGTTGAGTTCAGTGACATCAAGGTTGGTGACAAGGTAAATCTTACAGTTCGTTACGGCTATGTTGCAGTTATATCGGCGACAGGCATAAGTGCCAAGATTTCGGGAACAATTGAGTCTATTACAATAGCAACAATGCCTTCTATAAAGATTAAAGCAGCAGGTAAATCCTCTCCACAGAGCTACAGCCTGGCACGTGATGCTGAATATGTAATTGACGGAGAAGAAGGCGATATTTACAGCCTGCGTCTTGGTGCAACAGTAACAGTTAATATTGAAAGTGACACTGTTGTTAAAATAGTAAGCACAACACCCACCGCAAGCGCGGCTATCGTAGGTGTTATAGATGCGGTTAACAAGTCCTACGGTTTCCTGACAATGACAGTAACCGAGGCTGACGGCACAGAATCGCAGATGCAGGTATTCCTCAAGAAGAGCGGAATAAAGATTATTGACAGCGAATCGGGTAAGGATGTTACATCAAGCGCACTTAAGGCAGGACAGACAATTTCTGTTACAGGCGCAATGAACACGGGTGCATTTGAAGCAAGCACAATTATTATTCTGCCGTAAATTTTAAAATTAAACACCGCATTGATTTTGTCAATGCGGTGTTTTTGTGTTTTTGCTGTGTGACAAGGGGACGATTCTGTTGTCTCAGAGCAAATAAATACGCAGGTACACAAGGAGGGTGTATAATGGTAAAGATAAAATGTCCTTGTTGTGAAAATTATACTATTGAGGACGATGGCTTAGATCCACTTATTGATATTTGTCCGGTATGTTTTTGGCAATACGACTGGGTGTCGCAAAAATATCCGGATAAAAACATCGGACCAAACCGTGTATCCTTGGTAGAAGCACAAAAAAACTACAGGGAATTTGGTGCAGTCTCGAAAGATAAGATAGAATATTGCCGCAAGCCATTTAAAACAGAGAAGGGTGTGACAGAATGACGGCGCAGAGACTTTTGGGGACGTGCCTGTTTTTGCAACTTTTTAATTGACAACCTCACAGGAGTTCAGTAAAATCAGAAAATGGGGAGATCGGGGGTTTAAATAATATGATTTATAAAAAAAATATATATAAATTAGTGCATATATATGATAATAATGATGAAGAAATCATCAAGGAATTAGGAGTTTATTCAACCTTGAAAAATGCAAAAAAGGCAATTGAAAGATATAGGGTACTAGAAGGTTTTAATGTCTATCCTATAGAATGCTTTCATATAGAAAAATGCGAACTTGACAAAGATGCAGAGTGGACAGAAGGGTTTACAAACACGGAAGAGATATGCCAGGACTTCGACAGATTTTCCAAATGCTTCGAAATTTGGTGGCGTAGATTAGAAGAAGAAAATATATTTATAAAAGAAGGTGAACAATATGAAATGGATTATAAATATCATATTGATGAAGTGAAGTTAGATGCAACTGAACAGCATTGTTATAATGTGTTATGTGAAATCTATGAAAAAACTGTTTTTGTAAAAAACATAGATGATATTGTTGAATGTATTAAAGGAATTTTTGAAAAAAGGTTTATAGCAACCGAAATTAGCACAGAACAATATACTAATCTTGCTTCTATGTTAAAGAATGTGTGACACGATGACTAAAAAACAAGAGGGGTAACACAAAGGGACGGTTCTGTTGGGAGCAATTGGGTACGTACATTTTTTGTCAGAAGACAAGGGGACGGTTCTGTTGTCGCAACCATCCACCCGCCTCGGAGTTGGAAGGGTGTGAGCCAAAAAAAGGTAGGTCCCTAAATGGCACCCCGGTAGATACCAAAGGAATGACTTTCAGAGGTGACATTAGAGTGCACGAGTAATGTGAAAGGAGTTATTATGATGAAAAGCTATAAAAAAATTTCAATAGTTATAATGATGCTTATTGCAATGACAATATTGCTTCCTTCTGTTACGCAAGCGAATAATCAGGCCGTTGATATGACGGTTTGCTATGTTAATGAAGAAGCTTTCGGCAAGTTTTTGGAAAATCCGTCAGTAGATATGCTGAAATCATTTGACACGGTTGCGTGGAAAATATATTCCGCGCAGAGAGTTGAACAAAATCCGGGGTGGGGAATGAGCATAGGTGACCTACCTGTGTACAGTACATTGATTGACTTTGTGGGAAGTAAAGAAAATATCAGTACATATCTTGAGAAAAACGGGGTAACAGGCGAAGTTGACAATATGGTGCTTCTTTGCGCTGATTTACCCGAAACAGTTAAAGTTCCGCTTACTCTTTGGGTGGAGGTAAACAAAAAAGATTACTATATTACAATAGCAATTAAAATTGATGAGAATACTTACTTAAATGGCGGGGAGTATGTTTACTGTCTGTATAGCGGAGAAGAATATAAGGATAAGTTTGGAATCAAGGATGCGATACTTTGCATTAACGGTAATAATGCAAGCGAAGAAAATTATGTTAAAATACAAAACGGTGGGGCATATCTGCCGTTGCGTGCGATAATGGAAGGAGTAGGTTGCAGTGTGGAATGGAACGATGCAGACAGAACTGTACACATTACCTGCGGCGAGCAAAAGTACATACTCCACACACAAAATCAATTGTCACTATACGAAAATGGAAGTGAACAGGATCTGCTTATTCCACCGCCGGGCACATTTAATGCTTTTACCTGTACAATAATTAACGACAGAATTATTATGGATGATTATACTATGCGGGTTTTTCTTTCGCTGATTGATGCGAAAATGAACATTGATTTTGATTTGATGACGATAAATATAACC
>JAZNUH010000065.1:0-6693 GCA_045592225.1 Clostridia bacterium
TTCATTGCATTGGTCTCCTTCCATGGCATAAATACCACCCCCTTCGATGGTATTATATCATAAGGACTTACCGATGTGCTGACACAAACACTTACCGATGTCCTGACACATTCGACTTACCGATGTGCTGAAACCGGACAATTTTCCGGCGGAAAATTTGTTTTGATAAAAGGTATGTAATATGAAAGAAAATATTGCGGTTGAAAAAAGCTTTGATTTTGCTGTACGGGTAGTAAATTTATATAAATATTTAACAACAGAAAAGAAAGAGTATATTCTTGCAAAGCAGCTTTTGCGTAGTGGAACAAGCATAGGAGCAAACGTAACCGAGGCACAGAGAGGGCAGAGTAAAGCCGATTTTATTGCCAAGATAAGTATTGCTTTAAAAGAAGCAAATGAGACCCAGTACTGGCTGAAATTGCTGCATAAAACAGATTATTTGAGCCATGAACAATATGAAAGCATAAAAGCAGATGTCAACGAGTTGACAGGTATTTTAACTGCTATATGCAAAACTTCGAATTCAAATAAATAATTTTGCATTTTGCATTTAGCATTTTGCATTTCTATAAGCACCAGTGGCGGAACTGGCAGACGCGCTAGACTTAGGATCTAGTGTCAACCGACGTGGGGGTTCAAGTCCCTTCTGGTGCACCAGAAAAAGCGACAGTAATCGACAGATTACTGTCGCTTTTTCATCGATATAAATCTCTGCGAGATTTTCGATATGTTCCGTTGGAACTCGATATGCCTGACGGCTCGATATGTTGCCTTACGGCAACGAGATTTATATCATATCGAGTTTTGAGTAAAACGAAAAACATATCGATTTTACGAAGTAAAAATATCGAGCAAACGAAGTTTGCATATCGACTTTTTAGGATAAGTGCTTGTTATGGCTGTCTAAAACCCTTGATTTTATGGCATTTGTGAGTAAATCCTATAAGAACATCCGCACCAACAAGAAAGAACACCTTTTGGTGTTCTTTTCTTGTTGCAAAGTTCCGCACATTATAAACAATATTAGATATTTTATAAAAACTGTCAAAATTTTTATAAAATCTCTTTTGCTTCTCATAAAATAGCGCAAAAGTTTATAAAAGCTATAGAAAAACTTGATTTTAGGGATAAAAGGCTTCTCCTTGAGGAGAGGCTCCGCCGCAGGCGGTGGTGAGGTGTTGTAGGGAACGCCCTGCGTGGCGTTCCGCGGAATGACACATAGGTCATTCCCTACGATTTCCACCTCATCCGATTTAGATATGCAACCTCAAAAGTGTCATTTAAAAGTGTTGCTTTTTTTCGAAATTATGATATAATGATAGTTGCCAAACAAACTGAATATTTATACAGAAGCGAGGTATATTTTTATTTATAATATACTTTTGTTTGCATACACTTATTATGTGAATCTGTTAAAAATGCAAATTCCATTTATAAGTGTGTGCGTATATCTCGTACTGTATAAAGTTTGTTTGGCGACAATCGGAGTTTGCGTTTTATTGCGCTGACTACGGTTGGCGCATTTTTTATTTACATATCAAAAATAAGGGAAGGAGGATAAAAATGGATAGTGTAATTATTGGTGCTCTCATAGCAGGTGCAATCATAGGCGCTATTCCGGCAATTTGCGGTGCAATTAAAGGAAAAATACAATTGGCTTTAATTGGCTTCGTTGCTTGTTTAGTATCTGCCTTAATATTAGGAATGATATTAGCTATACCTGTATGCGCAGTATTCTTGTGGCTAATATTTAAAAAAGAAAAATCACAAGACGATCCAAGCAATTAATAACCGAAAAAATCATCACTTCAGCATTTTGCAGATGTGATGATTTTTTCAATAATATATCTATTTTGTAGCGAAACCTCAACAAAAAATTTATTCCACAGAAAATAGAGTTATATGCATTATGTAATCTTCTTTACATACCGAAGCATATATGGTAAAATACTAAAAAAAGGAGATGACAAAATGAAAACAAAAAGAATTTTTGCCTTATTACTTTGCGTTATAATGATGTGCATTTGCGCTCCTGCCATGGCGGAGCAGCAGATGGTAGGCTACAAGGAGCTTGACCTGAGCCATTACGTGCCCGGAACACAGGTGACACGCTATTTTGCACCGGGCAGGGTGATAAGCATTGACAGTGCCAAGGAGGGCCCTTACGCTTTAACCAATGTAATTGCCGAAACATATTCAGCGGACGAGGACTTTACACGCAGAACCTGTTTTAAGGGTGCGGTGCTTACCCTGTTACAGGATGTAAGCGGCTTTAAGGTTGAATTTTACAACAAGGCAGCCTACCGTATGGAAGAAGTATTTCCCGACGGTATGACCGCTACACCCGAGGTTGTGACCGCAGGAACAACCTATTCACTTAACATCGGCCCTTATTACATTGATGACGGCAAGGGCAGGGATAAGTTTGTCGATGTGGTTGACGAGAACGACAGGGAATATTATGAGCTGTGCACAGCTGATGAGGTGCTTGCCCAGCCTGAAAAATACGAGGCCATATACGGCGAGGTAGAGCCTGAAGAACCCGATTACAGCAAGCCTGTCAAGGCAAATATGTATATTGCGCGCATACTGCTCAACTACTTTTCAATGAACTTTCACGCATATAATATAGACGGCTACAACTATTTCAAGCTGCGTGATATTGCCCTGGTATTCTCGGGTTGGGTGCCCTCGGACACTCCCTTTGAGGTAAGCTGGGATGCGGTAAACGGGGCGGTTACACTTATTCCCGGTCAGGTTTACACTCCTATAGGCGGCGAATGTGACGGCTTTAACGTTGAAAAGAACGATTGGGACAGAAGCCCCATAACCCACGAGGATCTGGTTACTCCCCGCGATGCATACCACGTATTTCTGCCCATTTATGTAAACGGCACACTCAATACTGTGGAGGCCTACAACATTGACGGCTACAACTATATAAAGCTGCGCGACCTTGCAAAGCTTATAAACTTCTACGTTGAATGGCGCGAGGAGGAGCAATCCATTTTCTTTGATGACAACAGACCCTACAGCGAGTAATTTGAAAATTTTGTAAACATTAAAAATTAATTGTTGATTATTTCAGGCGGCACTGATATAATATCTCATGTAAATTTTATAAATCGGAGTGAATTTTTATGAAGAAAAAGCTTTTACTGTTATTAACACTTTTACTTGCTGCTTGTCTTATGAGCGGTTGCGTGCAGAGTGATGCACACATAAAGCTTGGTATGCGCGGCAACGTAAGTGTTGAAATGACTGCACTTTTTGAAAAGACTTACCTGCAGAACCTTATGCAGGACGGTCAGGATGTTTCTGCATTTTTAGACGAAACAATAAAGGGCAACCTGGAATATGATGCAACCGCTCCCGATGATAATGAAGGCATTATTATGGAAAAGGTTGAAGAAGGCGAAATGTGTGGTGTACACATGGAGGTTGACTACAAAAACTGGGAACAGTGCATGGCTTCTGCCTACTATTCGGCTTTTGTGGGACAGGTTCTGCCTGCGGCATCCCCCTATGCTCCCGACGGCGGTGGCGTGACATACGAAGAAAAAGCAGGTATGCTGGGCAACACATACAGTATATCGGGCAGCTTTACTCTTGATGACATTGCAGCCCTTTATGGTGTTACCGCAGGAGACGGTATGGGAGATGCAAAGTTCATTTTCAGAATTTCGGCACCTTTGTTTACCGCAAAGAGCAACGCATCAAACAGCTCGCTCTTTACAACAGAGCATGTATGGGAAATGACAAACGGCGAGGTTAATATTGACTTTACCGCATTTATTCCCAACTTTGCCGTTCTGCTTGAAAGCATTGCAATTCTTATTCTGCTTATTGCTGTTATTGTTCTGGCAGTTTTACTTGCCGGCAAGAGCAAAAATGAAGAAGAAATTATTTATGAAATTGACGGACAGACCAGCATAGAGGATGTTCTTAACACAGAGGCTGAAAACTTCTTTGAAGGCGAAGAGATAATTGAAGATGCAGAAGAAGTTACTGAAGAGGTAATTGAAGAAGTCGAAGAGGTTACCGAAGAAGAAGCAGCAGAAGAAGAAACAACAGCAGAAACAACAGAAGAAACTGAAGAATAATTATTATGCAAAGCGGCTGCGGGTTAACCGCATCCGTTTTTAGTAACACAAAACCAATGGAGTAGGAAAAATTAGTGCAGAATGGACGAACCGAACCCGAAGGGTGAACAACCCCTGATAGTACTAAGTACATCAGGGGTGAGGTTCGTTTATAGCAAAAGGAACAACAAAAAACAAACCTGTAAAACGGGTTTGTACCTCATGTGGTAAGGCCTATTAATTTTTGTAATCACTTGTGGCTTAAAAATGGATGTTTAAATTACATTTCCTTTTGCGTTCTGTACAATTTTTACACTCCCACAAGGAGTAGGAAAAATGGGCAAAACAATTACGGCTATTGCTACACCAAAAGGAACAGGCGGTGTGGCTATAATACGAATAAGCGGTGATGAAGCCTTTGCGGTGGCTGACAGGGTTTTCAGAGGTAAGGTGACGGCGGAGAATTCACAGCCTTACTTTATGAACTTTGGCAGCTTTACCGACGGCGACAGGGTGCTTGACCAGGGACTTATGGTGGTTATGCGTGCCCCCCGTTCATTTACGGGCGAGGATGTGGTGGAGCTTCACTGTCACGGTGGAGCACACGTTACCGAGCGCATTTTACAGGCTGTCATAAAAGCAGAGGCAACCCTTGCTATGCCCGGTGAGTTTACACGCAGAGCCTTTTTAAACGGCAAGATTGACCTTTTGCGTGCCGAGGCTATTGGCGACATTATCCATTCCGAAACCGATTATTCGCTCTATCAGGCGGTAAATCAGCTGGAGGGCGGTCTTTCGGGAGTTATAAATGAAATACGTGCATCTTTAGTAGACACGGCGGCGCAGATTGCCGTTGCCGCAGACTATCCAGAGGAGGACATATCCTTTGAAATGGGCGAGCAGATAAAGGCGCGGCTTGATGATGCAAGAGAGAGGCTTGAAAATCTGCTTTCAACTGCCGACAGCGGCAGAATGATAAGAGAGGGTATACTGTGTGCTTTGGCAGGCAGACCCAATACAGGCAAGTCATCCCTTTTAAATGCTCTTTTGGGTGAAAGACGTGCCATTGTAACCGAGCAGGAGGGTACAACCCGGGATGTAATTGAGGAGAGCATTGTGCACAAGGGCATACGCATCCGCCTTGCCGATACGGCAGGCATACGCAGTGGTGAAAGTGTTGCCGAGCAGATGGGTATTGAAATGTCCCGCGATTACGCAAAAAAGGCTGACCTTTGCATTGTGGTTTTAGAGGGCGGCGAAAAGACCGCCGAGGACAGTGCGGTTTTAGAGCTGACAAGCGACAAAAAGAGAATTATTGTTTTAAACAAATGTGATATTGCGCCTGCACAGCCCATTGAGGGCGAGGTGTGTGTATCCCTTTCGGCAAAGACGGGCGAGGGTATTGACCTGCTCCGCGACGAGATTGTTAAAATTGCAGGGGATACACAAAGTGAGGCCGACAGGGTGAGAATTGTAAACACAAGGCAGAAGGAGGCGGCTATACGCGCAGGGGAGAGTATTGCCTGTGCTATCGGCACTATTGACAGCGGCTTTCCGCCTGATTTGTGCCTTGGGGATGTTGAGGATGCCATCGGGGCGCTGGGTGAGATGATGGGACTTTCCATATCTGACGAGATAACTGACAAGGTGTTCTCGCAGTTTTGTTTAGGCAAATAGGGCGGCTTGAAAATGCAAAATGCAAAATGCAAAATGCAAAATTACGGAGAGGAAACCTACGGGTTTCCTTTTTTAATTGAAAATTGAAAATTGAAAATTGAAAATTACGGCAGGAGCAAGCCCCTGCCCTACGGGTCAAGGGTAAACGCTTTTTCTTATGTATCGCACAAACCAATTATGCGGAAGAAAAGTGGCGTGCGGGACTTTTGCCTCACGTGGCGGGGATGAGAAAATGCAAAATGCAGAATGCAAAATGCAAAATTGACAATTGAAAATTGAAAGTTGAAAATTGATGGAGAAAACGCGAGAGCGTTTTCTTTTTTATCTTGTAATTTGATTTTATGTATGGTATACTATTTTTGCAGCATAAAGTTAATACATCTCAATAACACAGGTGTGTATTTTTTACCTTTGGTAAAAATGCATGCTCTATTTTCGCATACTTGTGTTATGAGAAAAACTTTGTGCTGCAACAAACGGAGTTATGCATTTTTGGTGCGTGACTTCGGTTGCGCACTTTTTTAATGTAAAGGAGATTTATTATGGCGGATTACAAAACTATGTATTTTACTTTATTTAACGCAATTACCGATGCGATGCAGGCAATTTATGATGCCAAGCCAGTGGCAGAGGCAATGCAAATACTGTCCGAAGCCCAGCAGACAACAGAGGAAATTTATGTTGACACCTATGAAGAAGAGGAAGACGGAGTTTGAAAATGTAAAATGCAAAATGCTAAATGCAAAATTAGTGAAAGGAAAGGGAAAAACCAGCACATAGGTAAGTAATTTGTGTCAGAACATAGGTAAGCCGGTGGTAAGTACAGGTAAGCCCTTTGTCAAGGTGGAGATTGCAAGGTTTCGCAATACGAAAGCTTGCAATACTACCTTGACAAAGCCGATAATATATAATTGATTCAGGTGAAAACACGGTA
>JAZNUH010000066.1:0-4247 GCA_045592225.1 Clostridia bacterium
ATGACCCGGCGCGCTACAATCAGATGAGATTTGTGGTTGGAGAAATTTTAAAAACAAGAATTGACAAAGCTTATCCCGATGGCAGCGGCAAGATAACGGTGGAGCTTTATCTCACAGAAAGCTTTTTTGAAATTTCGGTAACAGACAAGGGCGTTCCGGGCTGGCAGGATTTTTCCTATGACCAAAACAAGCTTGGCGATAAAGGGAACGATCTGCGCAATTTTATTATTGACACTTGTGTGGATGAAATCGGAATGGAAAAGCTGGGCAAGGACGGGCAGAGAATTTTTGTAAGACAAAATATTTTAAACCCCATAGCCTTTAAAAAACCCGAGCCCCTCACTGAAGAAGAAGTGCTGGACACAAATATCAGTATACGCCGGGTGACAACCCAAGAGGATATCATAGAGGCAATACGTTGCATATACAGTGAATACGGCTATTCTTATTCATATGAACGGCTTTATTATGTAGACTCATTTATGTCTATGATACGTGAGGGAAAGATACTGTCATTTCTGGCTGTAAATGACCACGGGCAGATTGCGGGGCATTTTGCGCTGGCGTTTTCGGACTTATATAAAAATATGCCCGAAATTTCAACTGTAGTTATAAAGAAGGAGTTTCGTGGACTCAGACTGTTTTCAAAGTTTATGGACTTTTGTGAGGACTATGCAGTAAAACAGGGTCTGCGCGCACTTATGGGACAGCCCGTGGCATTTCACCCCATGTCTCAAAAGGCATTTTTAAGAGCAGGCTACACGGCTACGTCTCTGCTTATGTGCTATCTCGGTACAGATGTGGAAAGTGAATATAACAAAAATGAAGAACGCCTCAGCCTGTGCGCCAGCGTAAAGATTATTGACAAAACAGCAAAAAGCAGTATATATCCACCTGCAGAACTTGAAGACTTTATAAAAAAGGTGTATGACAACATTGGCTGGGAATACAGCTTTGGCAACCAATTTGAAATTGCCAAAAGCACTGCAGTAAACATTGAAAATAACAATCCCCTTAAAATGACGAGAATGGTGGTTGGCGAGGGGGCAGAGGATCTTGAAGAGATTTTATGCCGTACAAAGCAGGATGTAATCCGAAGAAAATACGAGATGATAGAACTGCTTATTTCGCTTAACACACCAAGCTGTCAGCATTGCTACAGCACGGCGAGAAAGTGCGGATTTAATGTATCGGGAATAATTCCCGGCGGAGAGAATGCCGATTACATTATAATGCAGCTTCTTACAGGTGACAGTATAGATTATTCGGGTCTTGTTACTGTAGGTGAATTTGAAGAGCTTAAAAATGAAATAGAAAGTCTTAATAAATAAAGGGCGGTGTGAAAATGAGTTTTAAAACATATTCGTTAAAAGAGATTATTGACATTGCAAGAAACAATTCTGAGTATTACAAAAATCTGTATAAGGGTATACCCGAGGATGCGCCCCTGGAGGAGCTTCCGCTTATAGACCAGGCGGATTTCTGGGCGCATTGCGACAAGCATGGCGGTACAGTTGCTACCCGCCCCCACACAGACGGACAGATTTTTAAAAGCGGCGGAACAACCGGTGATCCCAAGTATTCACTTTATACCACCGAGGAATGGGCAACCATGTGTGAATGCAGCGGTGCGGTGCTTGCACGTGGCGGACTTAAAAACGGAATGAAGGTTGCAAATATGTTTTATTCGGGCGGAATGTATGCAAGCTTTCTGTATACATACAGTATGCTGTATTTTGCTCCGGCTAAAACACTTATGTACAATCTTTCGGGGAATATAGCGGTGGAAGAAATGGTTTCAACAATTTTAGACCATCAGATTGACTGTATAGCCGCTGTGCCTTCCATCCTTACAAGAATTGTTTCATACATAGAAGAGAACAAACTGACAGGCTTTAACGTAAAAACTGTTTACTTTGCCGGCGAAACACTTTATGACGATCAGCGCGAGAGAATGCGCAAGGTGTTTGGTGAGAATATAGAATTTAGGTCAATCTTTTACGCTTCAAATGACGGAGGCCCCATTGGATATTTCACGGAGGACTGCGGCTTCAATGAACACCGTGTAATGAACGATTTGTGCATTATGGAGCTGATAGATGCCGATACGGGCGAGGTTATAACCGAGCCGGGAAGACCCGGTAAAATATATATTACCTGCCTTTTTAAAACTCTGATACCTCTTATCAGATATCCGGCAGGGGATATGGGCGAATATGTTGAGCCCGAGGGCGTGGCAGATCGCAAATTTAAAATTCTTGGCAGAAGCGACGTTGCGGCAAGAGCTGGGTATGTAACACTTTATCCGCAGGATATCGGTAACGTGCTTAAAAAGTGCGGCATAGAATACTATTCGTATCAGATGATTGTTACTCACGATAACCGTGATAAGTTTACATTTAAAATTGCTGTGCCCGGTGAGAGCGGTGATTATGATACGGAAAAGTTTTTGTCGGTGCTTTATAAAGAACGCACGTTGATTGTTGATGCACTCAACGACAATACTCTTGATGCACCTGTGGTTGAATGGTGTAAGCCCTCCGACCTTGAGTATAATCAGCGCACAGGCAAGCTTAAGATAATTATTGATAAAAGATTATAAGAAAAAAACACACCCCCGCAGGTTTGGACTGCACCAGTTTGTGCAGACAGTACAAAAATACCCCTATGGTAGCAAATATTAACTTTTAAGCAACATACTGACATCGCATTTCTTGTGGTGTCAGTTTTGTTTTTAGTTGTATTCTTTCATTATTGTAAAAGTGTATGTATTCAGCTATGAGAATGCGAGCGTCCTCGTAGGTTTGCAGTTTTGTTCGATAAATACACTCTGTTTTGAGAATAGAAAAGAAATTCTCGGCTAAAGCGTTGTCATACGGATTGCCTTTCCTTGACATTGACGGTGTAATGTTGTATGATTTAGTTAGCTTAAAGTACGCATGGGATGTATACTGAAAGCCTTGGTCACTGTGGAGTTGCAGCTCTGCGGTGACCTTTTCTCTTTTCTTTGCTTCTCTGATTGTAGAAAGCACGAGATTAATATTTTGTTCTGTACCAGTTTTGTAAGCAACAATACTGTTATCAAACAAATCTCGAATGATAGATAAATACAATGTTCCTTGACCAGTTTTGATGTATGAAATATCTGTAACCCACTTTTGATTTGGTCTTTCAGCTTTAAAATCCCTGTTCAGTAAATTAGGATAACGATGTAGATATTCACCATAATTCCGATACTTCTTTCTTCTAACAGATGATAACAAATTATATTTCTGCATCACTCGAAGTACGGTTTTAGGGTTATGATGTATTCCTTGTCTTTCAAGCCATATATGAACTCTGCGGTATCCGTATGTTTTTCCGCACTTTTCTTGACATTCCTGTATTTTTTCTGCTAGGGGTAAATCCTTTTCTGGTAATTTCATACGAGATACATAACCGTAGTATCCGCTCCTTGATACTTCGAAGAATTTACACATTTCACTAATTGAAAATTTTTCTTTATGGCGATAGATAACCATATATTTTACGCTTGTCTTCACTTCCTTTCGGTGAGCGAGAGAAAATCCCGCATCAATTCATTTTCCATCTCTAACGACCTTATTTTTGCATCTTTACGGGCAAGTATATACTTGAGTTCTGCCACTTTTGTCTGTTCTGATACAACATACTCCTTTGGTGGTCTGCCTTTCCGTTTCAAACCAATTCCTGCTACAATTTTGCGTTCTTTTCTTCGTTCTCTCTTGAAAAATTCCTTTACTTGTTCTCTGCTAAATCCAAATTTGTCACCAATTTCTTTTAAGCTCAATCCTTCCAACTTTAATTCGTGTAGTTCCTTTTCATATTCTTTGATATGTCGATACTCTCTGGGCATAAAAAATCCTCCTATGATAGTTTCTTTTATTCTACCATAGGAGGGTGTTTTTTTTCTATTGTCCGTTTTTACTGGTTCTGTTCAGTTTTATTTGAACACTTTCCAAAGATGCAATTGCTTTATCAGGAAAAAGACAGGGAATATTCCCTAAAATACCGCGTCTGCCGCAAGGCCGCATGGTCCTGCACCAAGAATTTTGTGTAAGCTTTTTAATTTAATTATTCTGAAGCTTGATTTTGTCCATATAAATTTGTGCAAGCTCTTCCGCATATTCTTCACTTGCCGCTTCGCACATAAGAGTGCACACAGGCTTTACTCTGTCAGGAATAATTACAACCCTTCCCTTTTCCTCTGTTATATCCACTCCGTCAAG
>JAZNUH010000067.1:0-21671 GCA_045592225.1 Clostridia bacterium
TTCGCACCAAAAGCCACGACTTAACGAAATTGAAATCGATGCGGATTTTGAAAGTAATCCCGTTGAAGGAGAAGTTTCGCTAAATTTTGGAAAGAGAGAACATCCCATCACAAAAGAGGTTCATGAACACAACGGCATAGATATTAAAGCACCCGAGGGAACCAATGTTGTAAGCTCTATAAAAGGGACAGTAACAGATGTGGGCTTTGATAGTAAAAAAGGAAATTACATTGTAGTTGAAAATGGCAATGTTAAAACCTTATATGCCCAGCTTGCAACCATCGGGGTTAAAAAAGGTGAGAAGGTAACAGCCAAGCAGTCCATCGGCACAGTTGGAAAGACAGGAACTGCTACCGGTGCACATCTTCATTTTGAAGTAATGGTAGACGGTGAATATGTTGACCCGGCTGTATATATTAAATAAAATATTATATTTTGTGCCGGAGGCATTATGCTTTTAATAAATACTTGCAATTGATTCTTGTGAGTAGCATAGTAAAAGACCATACATAGTGATATGGCGGATAAATGCTATAAAGAACATTCATTAGACTAAAATATAACAGAAAGACTACACATTATTGTGTAGTCTTTTTGTATAAAAAAGTCGTGCGATTTACGATGCTTTATCTGTATGAAACACAAAGAAACCGAGGGTGTTGCGTCATACCGCGTACATAACATGCAGGTTACGGATTTCAGAATTTGCAATTTTATCATTAACCGAATAGGCGTGAGCCTCAAGGCTTGCAGAAGATGATTTTGTAAGGTTTTGTCTTTGAAGCTCGGTTATAATATCTGTAGATATTTTTTCTATTATGTCAGCCTTTAATTTAGCTTGGTATTCTGTATTTGTACTTGAAATAATATACTCAAGGTCGGGGTGCAGGTGAGAGAGAAAATCAAGGTCTCTTAATGCTCTGAAAACCCATTTATAATATGGAATATATTTTTTGTTCAGCAGAAAGATTACTTTCAATGCGGCATTGGTAAACTCGGTTATTGCAAGCTGTGCTCCGCCTGTTTCTCCCCGTTTTATGCATCGCTTATAATTATATTGTCCTGACTGTGCCATTATAAGCAGATTTCCGGCAAGCTTTTTAAGTCTTACATCTTCAGGGAGGTAGCAAAGCCTTTGGCGGATATCTGTTAAAACACCAAGATTATCGACAAAAACCCTTCCGTTGGTTGCCTCGAGCAGAAACTGTTCCGAAACAAAAAACCAGTTTTTGTTTGAAAGTTCGCCGTTTTTATTGCCTGTTTTGTTTTCAAAAAAATTATTTATTCTTATAACACCGTGACGATTTCCGCCAACAGGGTTAAGTTTGCTTCTTCTGAACCCCATAAATTCTTCGGGAAGCTTTGAATACGCACGCTCGAGCGCAAATTCCTCTCTTGATGAAACAAGGGTTTCATCGGGTAGAAAGATACAGAATCCCGGTTCGAAATCGTGGTCGCGTGACAGTTCATCGTCAAACCCCATACATTCTGAACCGCTTCCGCAAAGACCAACAGCAAGATGATTCTTTAAATGAGAAAAATTCTCGGTTATCATTTTTTTGCCGTATTCTTTATAAAACCTTTCGGCAAGCTCAAGACCTTTCATAGATTTCTTTTGCCCTTTCTTTAAGTTGTTTTTCGTATAAGAAATAACCATAATACCCGAATGTCGGGGCGCATTTTTCGCATACGAAGGCGTAATATCCGTTCCTGCTTTGGTGATTGTCCAGGATTATTTTTGCTTTTCTAAGCGAGTCTTCTATAATCTCATGAGCCATTTCAAGCCCCAACTCGACTTCCTTTAAATTTGCAATGTTAAGGTGGGTTATAGCAACCTCAAGCATACCATCCTCTATGTTTTGCATTACAAAAATGGCTTTTTCATATAGCTTTAAAGCCCTATCAAACTGCTTTAAATCTACAAGAGCCAATGCCATGTTATTATAAAGTCCACCGAAACGCTTGTCGGTTTCGGGTAGTTCGTTTTTGTAAACTTCCAGAGCTTTTTCAAACAGGGGGAGAGCTTTATCTGACCTGCCGAATGCCTTTAAAACTGTTGCTGAGTTAATGTATGTCGTACCGGCGCCGATGTTATTTTCTATTCCCATATCGGTTACCAGTGAGAGCGCGGTATATACCGCATTAACGGCATCGTTTTCTCTGCCAAGCTTTCTGTAAAGACCACATAACTCATTTTGTAAGGCGAGCATAATTCTTTTGTTGTTCAGGCTTTTTGCATCAGTAAGCCAGTATAAAATGTGCCTTTCTGCACCTGTATAATCATTCTTATTTAAAAATTCATCCAGTTTGTTTAAAATACGTTCCAGATCCATTATATTACACCTCACATTTATTTTATCATATATTTGTTTTGTGTGTATAGAATTTTAATGAAATTTAAAAAAAATATTGAAAAAGGCTTGAGTGTGTGGTAGAATACATTTAAACTTAATAAAACGGGAGCTTGTGTTACAGGCTGAGAGGAGGGATTAACCCTCGACCGAGAACCTGATTTGGATAATGCCAACGTAGGGATGCCGAAAGCGCAGGCTTTAGGAATAACAAAGTAATTTAAGGAGTTACCAAATTGGTAGCTCCTTTTTTATTTGACTTTTGGAGGTGAACAGGATGGTAAAAATCAACGGAGAAAATTTGCATGTAGTCGGTAAGTCTGTTGCAGAATATCTTGATTTTGCAGGCTATGACTTAAAACGTGTGGCGGTGGAACTTAACGGCGATATAGTTCCAAAGGCGCTGTATGCCGATACATTTTTTAAGGACGGTGACAGAGCCGAGGTTGTAAGCTTTGTGGGAGGTGGTTGATATGATTTTATGTAAAGACGAATGGACAAAAGCTTTAAATGACCGACACGGAAGCTCGTTTCAAAAGAAAATTTCATCCACAACCGTTGCAGTATGCGGTCTTGGCGGTCTTGGTTCCAATATTGCCATTGCGCTTGCACGTGCAGGTATAGGAAAACTCGTGCTGATAGATTTTGACAAAGTAGATATAACAAATCTGCACCGTCAGCAGTACAAGGCAAATCAAGTCGGAATGAGCAAGACAGCTGCCTTACAGGATAACCTGAGAGAAATAAATCCTTATATTGAAACTCAAATACATACAGTATATATTGATGAAAGCAATGCAAGGGATTTGCTTTCGGCTGCAGATATTATCTGTGAAGCATTTGACAATCCGGAATGTAAAGCTATGCTGACCAATTTTGTTTTAGAGAAAATGCCGGAAAAATATATTGTTGCTGCATCGGGCATGGCAGGACTAGGAAGTGTTAATACAATACATACGCGAAGGGTTTCAAAAAGGTTTTATCTTTGTGGCGATGAAGTGAGTGATGTGAAAGACGGAATAGGTCTTGTGTCATCAAGAGTGATGTTGTGTGCTGCACATCAGGCACATACGGTTTTACGAATTATAGCTGAAGAATATGAAGTATAGAAAGAAGGAAATGCGAATGAACAGTGATAAACTTGTTATCGGAGGTTATGAATTTAATTCCCGTTTTATTTTGGGTTCGGGAAAATACTCTCTTAATTTAATTGAGGCTGCAGTAAAAGATGCAGGAGCAGAGATTATAACCCTTGCGGTGCGCCGCGCAAACACAAAGGAGCAGGAAAACATTTTGGATTTTATTCCCAAAGGCATAACACTTCTCCCCAACACAAGCGGAGCAAGAAATGCCGAGGAAGCAGTAAGAATTGCCCGACTTGCCCGTGAGCTTGGATGCGGTAATTTTGTAAAAATTGAAATTATGCGTGACTCAAAGTATCTGCTTCCTGATAACACCGAAACAATTAAAGCAACAGAAATTCTTGCAAATGATGGGTTTGTTGTTATGCCCTATATGTATCCCGACTTAAATGTTGCCCGTGATTTGGCAAATGCCGGAGCAGCAACTATAATGCCTCTTGCATCACCTATAGGCTCTAACAAAGGTCTTGCAACAAAGGATTTTATTCAGATTCTTATTGACGAAATTGATTTACCCATTATTGTTGACGCAGGAATCGGTAAGCCTTCACAGGCTTGTGAAGCAATGGAAATGGGTGCAGCAGCTATTATGGCAAATACCGCACTTGCTACCGCCGGTAATCTTCCTCTTATGGCGGCAGCCTTTGGTCAAGCAATTGAGGCGGGAAGAAAAGCATATCTTTCGGGTCTTGGCAGAGTTCTGACCCGCGGTGCATCTGCATCTGATCCTCTTACAGGTTTTTTGCGTGATTAAGGAGGGGAGATAATGGAAAATCATTTTTTTGTTGACTCGGAATATTTGTCGCCTGAAGCACTTGAAAAAAAACACAGGCTTGAAACAGATCCTTCCTCACGAAAAAACCACATGGAATATTTGCACGGTATGGAGAAAATAGAATCGGATGTTTGTAAAAATGTAATGGAACAGATGAATTCATTTGATTACTCAAAATACACTGCAAAAGATGTAAAAGCGGCATTAGAACATGAATCCTGTACCATAGAAGATTTTAAGGCACTGCTTTCTCCGGCAGCAGAACCTTTTTTAGAACAGATGGCACAAAGAGCAAGACTTGAAACAAGTAAACATTTCGGTAACACAGTATATCTGTTTACACCTTTATATATTGCAAATTACTGCGAGAATTACTGTGTATATTGCGGATTTAATTGCTATAACCACATTAAACGAATGAAGCTTTCTATGGAACAGATTGAAAAGGAAATGAAGGTTATTGCAGACAGCGGTATGGAAGAGATTCTGATTCTGACAGGGGAAAGCCGTTATCATAGCGATATAGACTATATTGGTGAAGCCTGTAAGCTGGCAAGAAAGTATTTTCGTATGGTAGGACTTGAAATCTATCCGGTTAATACTGATGAATATAAGTACCTTCACGAGTGCGGTGCAGACTATGTAACCGTATTTCAGGAAACCTACGATACGGAAAAATACGAACAACTGCATTTACTTGGACATAAGCGTGTGTGGCCTTACCGTTTTGATGCGCAGGAGCGGGCGCTTATGGGCGGTATGCGAGGTGTAGCATTCTCCGCACTTTTAGGACTTTCGGATTTCAGGAAGGATGCTTTGGCGAGTGCGCTTCACGTGTACTATTTGCAAAGAAAATACCCTCACGCAGAAATGTCGCTGTCCTGTCCAAGACTTAGGCCCATTATCAATAACGATAAAATTAACCCTTTGGATGTACATGAAAAGCAGCTTTGCCAGATAATTTGTGCATACCGAATCTTCCTGCCTTTTGTAGGTATTACAGTTTCATCCCGTGAAAGTGCGCAGTTCAGAAACGGCATCGTTAAAATTGCCGCAACAAAGGTTTCGGCAGGTGTATCTACAGGAATAGGCGACCATGAAAGTAAATACAACGGAAAAGAGTCAGATGAAGTGCAGGGCGATGAACAGTTTGAGATTGACGACGGCAGAAGTCTTGACAAAATGTATAAGGATATTGCAGACCAAGGCTTGCAGCCTGTTTTGAATGACTATCTTTATGTATAGGAGAAAAGAAGATGAAAAAAATTGATACAACACTATATTTTATAACAGACAGCACCGGGTTTAGCCAAGAAGAATTTTTAACAAGAACAGAAGAAGCACTAAAAGGCGGCGTAAGCCTGCTACAGCTTCGCGAGAAGGACAAAACTACAAGAGAATACATTGCTCTCGCAGAAAAGGTGCATGCGCTTACAAAGAAATACAATGTACCGCTTATCATTGATGACAGAGTGGATGTTGCTATCGCTATGGGTGCAGAGGGCGTTCATCTCGGACAAAGCGATATGCCTGTAGATATTGCAAGAAAAATTCTCGGTGATGAATTTATTATCGGAGCGACAACTAAAACTGTTCCGCAGGCTCTTGAAGCTGCAGAGCTGGGCGCAGACTATCTGGGAGTCGGAGCAATATATCCGACTACAACAAAGGTTAAGACAGTTCTTACGTCAACCGAAACACTTGATGCGATATGCAAAGCTGTACCAATTCCTGTAAACGCCATTGGCGGACTGAATAAAAATAATGTACAGGTTCTAAAAGGAATTGATATTGCGGGTTTTTGTGTAGTTTCTGCAATTATGAAAGCGGACGATCCCAAAGGTGAAGCCGAAATTTTACTTAAATTGGCAAAGGAATTAACAAGGTAAATAAACAAGCGGCAGATTGGGGGCACCACCTTGTGTCGCTATATAAAACTATGCTGAAAATGAAAGGAGTAATTGAAATGAAAATGAAAACAGCATTGACCATTGCGGGAAATGACCCGAGTGGAGGCGCCGGTATAGGGGCAGATATTAAAACAATGACCATGAATGGTGTTTATGCTATGAGTGTTATAACTGCACTGACGGCACAAAACACAACCGGCGTCAGAGCAATTCGGGAAGCGACGCCTGAATTTTTGAAACAGCAAATTGATGCAGTGCTTGAGGATATATTCCCTGATAGCATTAAAATCGGCATGGTATCTTCAGGTGAGCTGATAAGAGTAATAGCAGACAGGCTAAAATACTATAAGGCAAAAAATGTTGTTGTAGATCCTGTTATGGTTGCAACAAGCGGATCTGCACTTATGAAAACAGATGCGATTAAGACGTTGGTAGATGAACTCTTACCAATTGCAACACTCGTAACACCCAACATACCCGAGGCGGAAGTTCTGTCAGGACTTACCATTAAAACCAAAGAAGATATGTTTTTAGCGGCAAAAACAATTGGTGATGCATACGGCTGTGCCGTTCTCTTAAAAGGAGGGCACAGTATTAACGATGCTAACGACCTTTTGTATGAAGACGGAGAATATTATTGGTTTGAAGGGAAACGAATTGATAATCCCAATACGCACGGAACAGGATGTACATTATCAAGTGCTATAGCTGCAAACCTTGCAAAAGGCTTTACGCTTTCCGAATCTGTGCAAAGAGCAAAGGAATATATTTCGGGAGCGCTTTGTGCACAGCTTGATTTAGGACAAGGTTCGGGACCCATGATGCATAACTTTGACCTTGCATCGTATTTTGCTGAAGAAAAAAATATCTGACCGAAAGGAACTGATGGAATGAGAAATTATAAAACTCAAATGGATGCCGCAAAAAGAGGTATTATAACACCTGAAATGAAGACGGTTGCGGAGAAGGAATACAGAACACCGGAGGAAATAATGGAGCTGGTTGCCGGGGGGCAGGTAGTAATATGTGCAAATAAATTACATACCTGTATAGACCCCAACGGTGTAGGTTCAATGCTGCGCACCAAGATTAATGTTAACCTGGGTATATCAAAAGACTGCAAGGATTATGACATTGAAATGGAAAAGGTTATGGCAGCAGTGAATATGGGAGCAGAGGCCATAATGGATTTGTCTTCGCACGGAAACACTCAGCCATTCAGACGAAAGCTTATAAGCGAATGCCCTGCTATGATAGGAACAGTTCCGGTGTATGACAGCGTAATTCACTATCAAAGAGATTTGGATACGCTTACCGCAAAGGATTTTATTGATGTTATAAGACTTCATGCACAGGATGGGGTTGATTTTGTAACCATTCACTGCGGTATTACAAGAAAGACCATAGAGCAGATTAAAAAACATAAAAGAAAGATGAATATAGTTTCACGCGGCGGTTCTTTGGTATTTGCGTGGATGAGCATGACAGGTGAAGAAAATCCCTTCTACGAATATTACGATGAAATACTCGACATCTGCCGTGAATATGATGTTACCATTTCTCTTGGAGATGCCTGCCGCCCGGGATGTTTAGCTGATGCAAGTGACGTGTGCCAGATAGAAGAGCTGGTAAGACTCGGCGAGCTTACAAAACGTGCATGGGAAAAAGATGTTCAGGTTATGGTGGAAGGACCGGGACATATGCCCTTAGACCAGATTGAAGCTAATATGAAGCTTCAACAGACCATCTGTATGGGGGCGCCATTTTATGTGTTAGGTCCTATTGTTACTGATATAGCACCCGGATATGATCACATAACTTCAGCTATAGGCGGTGCGGTTGCAGCTTCTGCAGGAGCGGCATTTCTTTGTTATGTAACACCGGCAGAGCATTTGGCTTTACCAAACGTGGATGATGTAAAACAGGGGATTATAGCATCAAAAATTGCGGCGCATGCAGCAGATATTGCAAAAAAGATTCCGCACGCAAGAGACATTGACGATAAAATGGCGGATGCAAGAAGAAGCTTTGATTGGGAAAAGCAGTGGGAATGCTCCATAGACCCTGAAACTGCAAAGAAAATCCGCGATGACAGAAAACCTGAAATTGAGGAAAGCTGTTCTATGTGCGGTAAATTCTGCGCAGTAAGAAGTATGCATAAGGCATTAAATGATGAACACATTGATATATTATAATTTAATATAGACGCTTGACAAGATATTTTTTCGTAGTTTATAATGAATTTAAGTAACAAAATTATTTTACAGGAGAGGCACATGCGTCGCTTAATAAAACCTTATAATGATGATAATTTTCTTGTCGCAGCTTATAACGAATTTTACTGCAGTGGCAAACACACGCATGATTTCTACGAAATAAAGTATATTATTTCCGGTGTGGGTAAGCACATTATTAATGATGCAGTTTTCCCGGTGCACAGCGGCGATGTTTACATGATAGCACCGGGTACCAGCCATTACTTTGAATCCAAAGAAAAAGAAAATCCCGTTTTGGTTTATAATCTTGTTGATGAAGAAGCTGTAAAGCTTGTGCAGGATGAAAAACTGAAAACACTTTTGAAAAAACCGTATATAGCTCTATCAGATGAAGGTCAATTTGCAAAAAATATTTTTACGGAACTTAACGCTGAATATATAAGGCGCGATGCCGGATGGCGTGAGAATATTACTGCAGGATTTCTGCGCATACTGTCATTTATGGCAAGGGAAGGGCAGCAAGGTGCCTTGGAACAATCTGATACAGAAGACCCTATACTGATGGTCAAGCGATATATCGAAGAGCATTATAACGAGTCAATTTCGCTTGATGAGCTCAGCGTGGTTACACATTATAACCCCGCCTACTTAAGTCGTTATTTTAGAAGTGTTACCGGGGAAACAATAACTTCATATGTGCAGCATTTGCGTGTAACGCGTGCGTGTATATGGCTGAGAGAAAGCACGCACTCTTTTGCTGATATTGCTATGAGGCTGGGGTATGAAAATGAGGAGTATTTTAGAAAGATTTTCAAGAGAATAACAGGAAAAACTCCGCAGGAGTACAGAAATGAATTTGGAAGAGCAGATTAAATACAGGTAAAAAATAGAGGGGGTATTTGTATAAATACCCTCCTCTTTTTTTTATGTCCGTATGCTATAATTTTTATAGTAGTCGAAAAAAGGAGGCTTTAACTATGAAAAGAAAAATTTTGGCATTATGTCTGGTGTTACTGTTGTGTCTGACTGTATTTTACAGTGCACCTGCAGCTGCGACAGAAAATCTGCTGAGTGACGGAAGCTTTGAGAATTTTGGAGTCGAGGGAGAAAGCACTGAATGGATTTGCCATTCCCATTCCAATACAAGCAGTATCGAACCCTTGGAAGAGGCGGCAATGAGCGGCAACTACGGCATTCGTATTGCAGGAAATTCAGAAGACGCCGCAGCAGGTGTATGGCAGGTGCTTGAAAACCATTCAGGGCTTACCGTTAAGGCAAGTGTCTGGGTTAAAATTGTGGATTATGCAGTGGGCGACGGTATACGCCTGATTGCAAGAAAAGATACATTTGACGGTGATGCACTAAGCTACACAAGCTTTAAAAATACAACAGGTGGCGAATGGGAGCAGTTCAGTATTACATGCACTCTCACAGATAACAGCCCTGTGTTTTTTGAACTGATGTGTGCAAATCCCTCTTCGGGCTTTGTAATCTATGCAGATGATTTTGTTGTAGAAGAAGTTGAGCCTGAGCTGATTAACGGAAATCTCGATATACTCACTCAGGATGAAAGTGACTTTGAAGGCTGGGGTGATTATCGTGGTGCTGCACAAACAGAGGAAGAGGTTATAGCAGAAGAAGGCCGCGGTTATGTTGCCTGCTTTACTACACAGGGGTATATTGGGCAGACTATGTCGATAAGACCTGCAACAAAGTATCGCCTGACCTTTGATATTAAGTCATCTGCAGCGGTTGGAGAGATAAAAGTAGAGATGGCTCAATCGGTTGTACGTGAAAAAATAAACACCGGTGGAGTGTGGCAGAGAGAGTTTTGCGATTTTACAACAGGTGAGGATGAATACAGTGTAAGAATTTTACTTCGCTATGTCGGTGCAGACGGCGCAGAGGTTTATTATGACAATGCAGCTGTTACAGAAATTGCAGATGATGGCGAATGCGTAACAAACGGCGAATTTGAGTACGGGGCCGATGGTGTTTCGTGCTGGACTACAGAAGGTAATCTTACCAATTCAACGGCTACTCTTACAAAAAGTGCCGATGCATATGAAGGGGCTGGTGCAGTAAAGATAACAAATTCAACTACAACCGGTGCCGCATCCCTCCGACAGACTATATATCCTGCGCATTCAAAGGATACACTCTATGAATTTTCCGCTATGGTGCGCCTTGACAATCCCTCCACAAGTCAGGATGCACAGGCAGTTTTGTGCCTGGAAAAGCATAAAACTGCCGAAGGTGGCGGCTATGTCAGCGACGGAGGAGCTATAAATAAAGTTGTTTTACAAAAAGACCTTCCTGTGGGCAAGTGGGTACGCCTTACTATGATGGTGCCTCTTTCAAGTGCAAACACACGTGCACAGATTAAGGTGCGTGTCATCTACGGCGGCAGCGTTTCCTTTGATGCGGTATCTGCAAAGCCGCTTGTGGACAATAAAGTTTATTTTTCCACAATGGATGGTGCTGAAACAGAAAAAATTAATGGTGACGGTACACGTGTTACTGTATATTTAGCACCTGCATACGCAAAGGATGACGTGATGGTAGCAACAGCAGTTTATAAAGAATATGCAGGGGCAGACAGACTCAGTAGTTTTGATTTTGCGCCGACAACCGAAAATCATGCGGACGGCTACAGGAAAATTGAATTTGATATAAGTGTACCTGCAGATTTTGCAGAAAAAGATTACTATGTGAAGGTTTTTGCATGGGATAGTGCTGTAGGTATGCATCCCATAACATCACCTGCATTTTTAACAAAGTAACAACCAAAAAATATAAAGGAGAAATGAAAATGAAAATTCGTACCATGTTAAGAATGTTTCTGATCACGTTGACCCTGACAGCTTTGTGTAGTATATCTGCAGCGGCAGAAGAATTTTCCAATGTGACAAACGGCAGCTTTGAAAATGCATGGGCAGTTAAAGGTACTGCCACAACAGGCTGGTCCAATGCTATGGACGGAGGAAGATCAATAGTTGAAGACACTACTGCGCCCGATGGTGCAAAGGTATTACAGATGGCGGCAGACCCCGAGCTGGAAATTATTAACCTTTCCTACAATGTATGGCTGGAAGCAGGTACAAAATACCAGCTGCATTACTGGGTTAAATCAACAGGAACGGCAGCGCAGACAAGCGGTGTTACAGTAAAAAGACTCGCTACAGAATATGAAAACGGTACATATAAAAGAACAGAAGCGACGGTTGGAAGCTATGACGTTGTGGGAACAGACGGAGTGTGGAAAAAACAGACCATTACCGTAAATCCCTTCCTTGACGCACAGGGCTCATATACATTTATTTTCAGAAATTATCTTCCTGAAAGCGGCGTAACAGTTTACTATGACAAAATTGAGCTTGTAAAGAGCGAAATTGACAACGGCAGCTTTGAAGAAGCCTATGTTACAACAAATACAGCATCAAACGGATGGAGAACAAAGCTTGATGCCTGGAGAGTAATTGATACACAGGGTTATGACGGCGACAATTCACTTAAGCTTATTTCCAACAATGCGGCAAACGGCGGCTGGGTTGCACACGAATATGACAGAAGTCTCGAACCTAATGTTAAATACACACTCAGCTTTTATGTAAAGGTTAGCGGTAAGGCGCTTGTAACAGGTGTTCGTTACAGCGATTACGGTTTGCCTACAAAATATTTGTTTAACGATTTTGTTATTGAAGACACAAACGGCAAATGGGTAAGAAAGGACATTACCTTTACCGTACCTACCGACAGCAGCGGACTGTGCAAGAACAATTTCCACTTCCGTGTAAGCAATGCGGTTGACAATGTAGCCTGGTACGATGATATAAGACTTTACAAGAGCCACATTGACAACGGTAGCTTTGAAATGCCTTATGCAAACTCGGGTAATGCATCAAACGGCTGGCGTACAAACATGGCAGAGGGCAAGGTAGAGCTTGACAATACAACAGCGGCAGACGGTACAACATCTGTAAAAATTAATGGTACAAGCAACTACTTAGAATACAACTACTATCTGGAAACAGGACAGAAATACCGCCTTACATACTGGGTAAAGTCAACAAGTGTAAGGGGCGCAACATCATACGTAACCCTGCAGTATAACAATGGCGCATGGACAAAAATAAAGGATTATTTTGTAACCGGAACAAACGGAGCATGGAAAAAAGAGACAATAGAGTTTATAGCTCCTGCATCTGCAACCGATGCTAAACAGAGATATCTGTTTGACTTCCGCATCCGTTATGCAGAGGAAACAGTATGGTATGACAATGTTATACTTGAAAAAATAAACGATGATGTTCTGTTAAGCTATGAGGATGTTTTTGCATCGGTAGAAGATGGTGCTACAAGCTATACTCTACCTTCAACAACACCCCGCGGCTACAATGTAGTATGGTCATCAAACAGCCCTGCACTTGTAGTAGACGGTTACACAGCAACACCTGTTCGTAATGTGGAAAATGATTACGAAGTGGTGCTTACGGCAACCATAACTGTAGACGGTACTCTGGAATATACAAGAACACGTGATTTTGTATGTGTAGTTCATGCTAATAAACTGTATGCAAAATTTGATCTTAAGAATGCCTCGGACAAGAAATTGCTGGCGGCTATCGCATCCTACGAGGGCCGCAGACTCAAGGGTGTAGATATGACAGCGGTAGAAATTGGCGGTACAACTGCAGAGGTTTCTCTGTCACCCGATGGGGATGAACTCAAAACATTCATCTGGACAGACGATGAAATTGAACCTATCAGCAACGATTTATACACAGTAAAGCTCAGCCACGTATCCGAAGCGGGTGCAAAGGCTACACTTTATCAGCTGGTGCCCAGAAAGAGCGACGGAACCTATAATGTAGATGACCTTATGATGGGTTATGTTATAAAAACAGCAGAAGGCAAAATTATTGTTATTGACGGTGGACTTGAAAAACCCGGTCATATAGCTACAACAGAGAGCGAAGGCTATCTCTTTGCACAGCTTCAGGAAATAACGGGTCAGGAAAACCCCGTAATTGATGCGTGGATTTTCACACACGCTCACTCTGACCATATGTTAGAGTTTGCAAGAATGGTAGAAAACCATAATGGCGAATTTACTGTAAACAATTTCTATTATAATTTCAAGGCTATGCGTGATGCAGGTATGACACCCGGGGATGATGCAGCTTATGACAGATTTAAAGCGGCTTTCAATACATATATGGGCAGCGAAACTGCTTATGATGAGTTTGATGCTACCGAAAGAGGTGACAGCTTTACTCTTGACGGTGTACAGGTAAACTTTATATATCATCCCACTCCTGAATCAAAAATAGACGGAACAAACAATGCCAGCTTGATATTTACCGTAACAGTAGACGGTCAGAAAATACTGTTTTTAGGTGACCTTGGTGAAAACGGCGGTATCAAGATGTTATCCACCTGCACAGCTGAAGAACTTAAGAGTGATATTGTACAGATGGCTCACCACGGACAGAACGGCGTTTTAAGAGACGTTTACGAGGCTGTTGATGCAAAGGTTGCTTTGTGGCCCACACCCGTCTGGGTTTGGACAGCTCCCTACGGCACATACAAAACAGAAGAGGTAAGATGGTGGATGAATGACCTTGGCAT
Source organism: Clostridia bacterium (assembly GCA_045592225.1). Lineage (GTDB taxonomy): Bacteria > Bacillota > Clostridia > UMGS1883 > UMGS1540 > JAZNUH01. Next base: position 14,026 of record JAZNUH010000067.1, read on the forward strand.
AAGAAAGAACCATGTTGCAGCCGAGGAAGGAATGGTTGCAATACCCTTACCTTATGATTACGACTGGAGACTGTAAGAATTTATTCTTATAAAAAAGTAAAGGCTGCCGCAGACTAAAGATTGCGGCAACTTTCAACAAAAAGTAACATACAAAAGGAGGAGCATTAATGTCAAAAAGAATTCTTTCAATTGTGGTTGTGTTATGTCTTATGATTAGTTGTACTCAGGTTGTTTTAGGTGCTGGCGGCGGAAAGGGTAATCTGATTATAAACGGTGACTTTGAAAAATTCGGTTCAAACGGAACCCCTGCAAACTGGACGCTGCACAGTGGCGCTGCTGAGGCGTTGACAGAAGGAGTACACGGTGGTAACAGTGCTCTTATTATGTCACATACCGAAAATATGTATCTTTCTCAGCAACTGCGTATTGTTGCAGGAGAGTTTTATGAGATTTCCTTCTGGGCGCGCCTTGGAGAGAATAACAATAACGGCAATGTGCGTGCGGCAATCAAGTGGGAGGGCTATAATACAGCCGGTGAAAACAGCTTTAATAATGTTGGGGAATTTGAAATTACCTATGCATGGGCAAAGTATGAATTCACATGTTCTTCGCCTGCGGATGCAAGCTATGTAAATTTTTTGCTTCGTCTTTATCACGGCGGCGAAATATATATCGATGACTTAAAGTGCGAAGGAAGAATGCCCGAGAACTTTAGCTCGGACGGTATGTATGTAATAAAAAAGGATGCCAAGTCAATTCCTGCAGACTATGTGCGAGAGAGTATTGACGGCAAGGAATATTTTGAAAACCCCGGCTTTGAAAAGGGAGATACAAAGGCTGAGGGATGGAATGCTGTAGGTGGAAAATGGGGAGAGGATGAAGCGGCGTCATATATTACGGATGCATCACACAGCGGTAATGCCTGTGTGAGAATACACACAACCTCGGGTGGAAATCCGTGGGTAAGCCAGCACATCAAGGACCTGATGCCCGGTGCAACATATCAGCTTACCGGATGGTACAATGCCGATGTTACTTCTGCAAGCATTCTTTGCAAAATGGAGTTTTACAGCAGTAATGTAATGAGTGTGGAATCATCAATAAATTCCAGTACTACTCTCTACTACGGCACTACAAATGGCGATTGGAGGCAGTTGATTACAGAATTTATAATGCCTGAAAACGGACAGTCGGTTGTAATTTATCCCCGTCTTATGGCACCGAGCGGTACAGTTTATTTTGACGATATGTCATTGGTACTGGTTGAGGCACCGCCCATTTCCGAGCTTAAAACAGATGATGTATTCTATTATACCGGCACGAAAACAGGCTATGCAACCCTTACTCTGCGTGAAGAGGCAGCCGAAAATATGAATGTGGTGTTTACGCTGGCAGATGAAAAGGGCGCTACAGTTAAAACAGAAACAGCAGCTTTTTCACAGAACAAATTTGCAAACTTCAGATTTGAGCCCGACAGTTTTGTAAAACAGGCTGAATACACACTTACTGCCGAAATTAAAAATGAAGCGGGTGAAACACTGGAAACACAGAGCCAGTATGTGTATCGCTATGACAGACCTACTGCAATTGGTGAGGATGGAATCTACTATGCGGATGGCAAGCCCTTTTATCCCACAATTATATATCATGCGGGTGCGGCATATAAAGAACTTGCAAAAATTGGTGTTAATGTAATACAGGGCTCCAATTATTCGCCTGATGAATATATTACGGTTCTGGACGAGGCGAATAAATACGGTATGAAGATTCTTATAACTCTCTACCCGGGTATGAAGCCTGCGGGAAGTGATGTTAACCGTGAGCGAACAATCGAAATTGTAAACAAGGTAAAGGACCACCCTGCAGTATTTGCATATGCAATACAGGATGAACCCTGGGCACATAACCCCGACTGTGGCGACGATCTTCGCAAATCATACAAGCTTATTCGTGACATCGACCCGGTACACCCTGTTTATCTTTGCGAGTGCTTTGAAAACAAATTTGAAGAATCGGGAAAATACGTGGACACACTTTGTATCGACCCATATCCCTTTAATGCGGGACACGTTGGAACAAGGGTGGCTGACTATGTGGCGCTTGCGCAAAAGGCGGTTGATTACAAAAAGCCCATTTATGTTTTAAGCTCGGTGCTTACTTTCAGCGGATTCCGTCCCGAAGGATATGAAATTCGCACACAGTTCTATCAGACATTGTTTGAAGGCGGAGTATGGGGTATGTATCCATACAATCCCGACGATGCAAAAATAGATAAGTTATTGCCCGACTCTATTTTCTGGGAGCATCTTTTATCCTTCTATGAAAAAGAAGCTAAGCTTTTTGAGGAGTACTTCTACCTGAAAATGTATCCCACCTTCAATAAAGGTGCGGTTGATACTGCACGTTACGAAAGCTTTGTAAAAGACGGCAAGTTATATATGGCAGTATACAATACAACACGAGAACCTGTTGATGTGACAATTCCCCTTGTTTCACAAAACGGAAAGGTGACCGCTAAGGTAACAAGTATTTCTGTCGTAAATGGCGCTGACAAGCTCAATGCAAAGGCGAGCGCAGAGGGAATAGATGTATCTCTCAGCGCAACACAAGCCGTGCTTTATTGCATTACCCTTTCGGGCGGCATTGACACAAAAGCACTTGAAGAAACCCGCTTTAACGATATTGAGGCATACGGCTGGGCAAAGGATGCTATTTATACTCTTGAGAAAAAAGACATTGCAAACGGTGAGGACACATTTGCTCCCGGTGAGGCAATTACCCGTGGGGATTTTGCAATGTTTCTTATAAAATCACTTGGTCTTAGCATGGCAAGTGGTGAAAACTTTGCAGATGTTGAGCAAATTGCAGAATATGCAGAAAGCATTGATGTCGGACGTACAATGGGTATTTTAAACGGTGTTGGTGACAACAAGTACTTACCTGAAATGCAAATTTCCAGACAGGACCTTATGACAATTATTGCCCGCGGACTCGGACTTTCAGGAAATGCAGACCTTTCCGGCTACAGTGACAGTGATATGATTGCTGACTACGCACGTGAAAGTATTTCAGCAATGGTTGCAGCCGGACTCATTACCGGTAATGCAGACGGCACCTTAAATCCTTTGGGCAATGCCACCAGAGCAGAAGCGGCAGTTATTATGCAAAGAATTATGTCAAGGTAAATATGTAGCCCCAGCAACTCTTGCGGGTTGCCGGGGCTATACGGTGAAACGGAGATTAGTATATGACAAAAAACAGTTATAGACCACTTCCTTTTTGGTCATGGAATGAAAAGCTCTGTAAAGACGAAACCGCGCGTCAGGCACAGCTTATGGCAGAGTCGGGCCACGGCGGATATTTTATGCACGCCCGCGGCGGATTGGAAACAGAATATATGGGCGAAGAGTGGATGGAGAATATCGACGTAGGTGTTGAATGTGCGGAAAGGCTTGGGCTGGAAGCATGGGCGTATGATGAAAACGGATGGCCAAGCGGCACGGCAAACGGTGAAGTGTGCAAACTGGGGGAGGAATATTGCCAGAAATACCTGTGTATCGAGGTAGGGGAAGGCAACACGCCCCATACCCTTATCAATCAGGATGGGTTTCACATTTATTATAAGGTAAATCCCAATTATGTTGATACCTTAAATCCAAAAGCAACGCAAAAATTTGTTGAACTGATTTATGAAAAATACTATGAGAGATTTGGGAACAGGCTGAAAGGTTTATTTACTGATGAGCCCCAGGTTAAGCGCGGTGGTGTTCCGTGGAGCATAGAACTGCCTGTGGCATACAACAGAGAATATGGCGAAGAGCTTTTGCCGCTGTTGCCATCTCTTTTCAAGCCGATAGGCGACTATAAAAAAATACGTTTTCGATTCTGGAAGCTTGTGACAGACCTTTTTTCTCAAAACTATACTAAGGTTTTGTATGACTGGTGTGAAGAACATAAAATGCAACTGACAGGGCATTTGGAGTATGAAGAAGGCTACCAGTACATTCCGGCAAGCGGCGCAATTATGCCCAGCTACGAATATATGCACATGCCCGGCATTGATTGTCTTGGCAGAGGTATGGTTAAACACGTGACCGCATTACAGGTTGCCTCGGTGGCACATCAGCTTGGAAAAAAGCAGATAATTTCAGAAAGCTACGGATGTGCAGGACATAATGTAGGACTTGCGCATATGAAGGGGATGTTCCACAGTCAGGCAGTGCGAGGTGTTACACGTCTTTGTCAGCATCTTGCCGGATATTCTATCAGAGGACTCAGAAAACGTGATCATCCTCCGGCTCTTTTCTATCAGCAGCCATGGTGGGAGGATTATAAAATTTTTAATGATTATGTTACCGCAGTCGGTGAAATTTTAGGAGAGGGTGAAGTTCGTTATGATACCCTCCTGATAAATCCAACCGCTGAAGCATGGACACTTTATGACGGTACGTTGGATTATGACGGCAATTTGAATCCAAGGCTGCAAGACCACCAGAAAATGTATTGGGATTCGGTAAAAATGCTGGAAGAAAAACACATTCTGTTTCATATTGGAGACGAAACAATACTGCAAAAATACGGCCGTGTTGAGGGTGATACCCTTGTTGTGGGTACTCAGCGATATAAAAACATTCTTGTTATAAGTAACGGTATGCTTTTTGACAGCACACGCGCACTGTTATCAGAATTTACAAAAAACGGCGGAAAAGTGTGTAAGCCTTGCGACATGCCGGCAGACCCTATTTTACACCGCCCGGAAATTATACATACAGTACGCCACTATGCTGAAAAGACTGTTTACTTTTTTGCAAATATTTCAAGTGGAGAAATCACAGAGAAAATCGGGATTTGCGGTGTTAGATTTGACCCTGTAACAGGAGAACGTTATGCTTTTGACGGCAGTTATACTTTTGCACCGTATGAGGGTGTTTTTGTAGAGATGGGTATGCCTGACCTGCGGACTGTACCGGAAGAGAAACTGAAAACTCTCCCGCTTTCAGGAGAGTGGAAGGTTAAAAATCACACTCCCAATATCTACACACTTGATATGTGTGACGTGTATTTTGACGATGTATTGGTAGAAGAAAACACATATGTGATGAATGTGCAGCAATGGGCAATTGACAGACAAAAACCCGTGAAGATTACTCTTTTATACCTTTTTGAAGCTGAACATATACCAACAGAGCTTTACATGCTTTGCGAAACTCCGCAAAACTATGTAATCACCGTAAACGGAGAAACCTTTACAGGTGACAGTGACGGGTGGTATATTGACACATCCTTTAAAAAACTAAGTATTCAGCCATACATCAAAAAAGGTAATAATGTAGTTAAACTTGAAATGCTGTTTAAGCAAAGCGAGGAAACATACAAAAATGCCATAGCATCATACACAAGCGCTGAAATTCGCAACAAGCTTACCTATGAAATGGAGGTTGAGCCGGTTTATCTGGCAGGTGATTTCTCGCTTCGTACAGACGGAAAGTTTGAAAAGGTTAATAATGAAATCGGTGCATACAACGGTGGATTTGTGATAGATAAACCCACAAGCGAAGTGGAACTTTCTCATTTTGAGAGACAGGGTTTTCCTTTCTTTGCCGGTACAGTTACCGTAGAAAAAACCTTTACACTTGATGAAACCGACTATATGGTGGATTTTGATAAAATCGGATTTGATGTGGTTGAAATTATTGTTAACGGCGAAAGCGTTCATACATTCTTATGGGCACCGTACAAGAAGGATTTGTCGACCTATCTCAAAAAGGGAGAAAATACGATATCCTTACGGCTGACAGATAATCTGCACAATATGTTAGGCCCCCATCATTGCCGAGAGTACATAAACTGGGGAGTTTCGCCCGGCGGATTTTATAAAGAAAGCTGCATATGGAACAAAAATTATGAGCGTCCCTGGCGAACCGAGTATTGCTTCGCCGAGAGAAGTATTATTGTAAAATAAAAAATAAGTGCGTGGCAGTAGATATCCGAGCCCGCCTGAAATGGTGGATTTTGACGTTTTGTTGGCTTGTTGTCACATGTGACGACGGCTTTCTGTGCCCTCCATAAGAAAATCAACGCAAAATTCTATTATTTCAGGTGTAAAACTATAACCATTTTGTTTGATACAGTGCAAAAAGAGGTTCGGATATCTGCTGCCACGACGGCTATAACCGAAAGTGAGGGGAAAGCATATGTTTGAAATAAAATATTTGGCACAGGTAGAAGAATATTGTAAAAGACACGAATTATCTATAGAGGAAATAAAGGAACGCATTAAAAATTTTGAAATTGTGCAGGCATCATGGTGTTTTGCTAACTCAGGTACCCGCTTTCACACCTTTCCCACCAAAGGGGCGGCAAGAAATATTTTTGAAATTTTAGAGGATGCCGCAATGGTACAGGAAATATGCGGCGTATGCCCGCGCATGGGAATGGAAACACAGGTGGAAGATCTGGATGCGGGAATGGAAAAAGCTGCAGAATATGCAAAGCAGGTAGGAATAGGCTTTGCATCATTAGAGCCTAATGTAACCTGCCGTTATGAATATCGTTTTGGTAGTCTGGCAGCAAGAGAGGCTTCTGTTCGTCAGCAGGCAATTGACTGGTATGGCAGAAACATCGAACTGGCAAGACAGCTTGGAGCAAAGGTAATTGTTAACTGGATGGGAGACGGAACCAACTATCCCGGAGAAGACAGCTTCCGCGACCGTAAGCACGTACTTTTGGAAAGCTATCAGGAAATATACAAAAAGCTGGATGATGATATGCGCTTCTGTTTGGAATACAAGCCTTTTGAACCGCGTTTCTACCACACAGATGACTGTGATTGGGGTACGGCCAATATGTATTGCAGTAAGCTTGGAGAAAAGGCGCAGATAATTGTGGATACAGGTCACCATCTGCAGGGTGCAAACATTGAACAGATTGTTTCTATACTGCTGGATGAAAAGCGTATGGGAGGTTTCCATTTTAACAGCAAGAAATATGCTGACGATGACCTTTTGGTTGCAGCTATCAATCCTTATGAATTATACCTCATTATGAACGAGATAGTTGATGCACAAAATGATCCAAGAATACAGAAGAGTGCCGATGAGATTATGTTTATGATTGACCAGAATCATTATATGGAAGACAAGATGCTCTCGTGCATAAAGTCGGTCATCAACATTCAAACAGCCTATACAAAAGCACTTTTAATTGACCGCAAGGCACTTTTGGACACACGTAAGGCACATGATGTTGCACGTGCAGAGTCGCTGATGATGGATGCATTCCAGCTGGATGTAAGACCCCTGATTGCACAGGTGCGTGAGGAGATGGGATTGAACCCCGATCCCTTTAAAGCCTATGCTGAGACAGGATATGATAAGAAAATTGCTGATGCACGCGGAATGTGAGGTTAATCTGTATTAAAAAAGGACTGTAAAAACGATTTGTACAGTCCTTTTTCTGTTTTACTTAATTTGCAAGCTTTTCAATAATATTTCTCACAACATATACACCGCTGGCGGAAGCGTGGGAGAGGGAGTGGGTAATTCCGCTGCCGTCACCTATGATATATAATCCGTCATGTTTGGTTTCCAGATTTTCGTTTACATCAACTTCCATATTATAGAACTTAACCTCAACACCGTAAAGCA
>JAZNUH010000068.1:0-3742 GCA_045592225.1 Clostridia bacterium
CCTTTCTGTGTGGTTTTTGGTGGTACTTAAACTTTAACACAAAAAGTTTCTATTCGCTATTATTTTTGCCGATATATTTTGATACGAGATTTCCTCGTATCAAAATATATCGGAATGTAACACATCTATTGTAAACCTACAATTGCACAACATTTACCCCCTATCCATTTATTGACTTTATAAAACTTAAGTGGTATAATATTACATCATATTTACAAACGGAGGATGAGTATGGGTATTACAGTAAAAGAAATAGAACATCTGGCAAATCTGGCACGTCTTTCTCTGTCCGATGAGGAAAAGACAAGACTGCAGGATGAGGTTGGTAACATTATCGCCTTTGCCGACAAAATAAACGAAATAGACGTATCCGACATAAATCCCACAATGCATGCGGCTGACATTTACAACGTGTTCCGTGAGGATGAAATCAAAAAGTCTTTCCCCACCGAAAAAATACTGCAGAACGCGCCCGAAAATGACGGCAAATGCTTTGTAGTTCCCAAAACTGTGGAATAAATTTAAGAAAGGATGCTGAACATATGAAAATATATGAAATGTGCGCCCACGAGATTGCCGACCTTATCAGCAAAAAAGAGGTTTCGTGCTCCGATGTGGCAAAAGCACAGCTTGAACGTATAGAGCAGGTAGAACCTATGGTTGACAGTATGGTAACCGTACTGCCCGAGTATGCTCTCGCCCGCGCAGAGGAAATTGACAAAAAAATTGCCGCAGGTGAAACCGTGGGCAAGCTTGCCGGTGTTCCTGTAGCAGTTAAGGATAACATTTGTACAGAGGGTATAAAAACCACCTGTGCATCCAAAATGCTGCATAACTTTGTGCCCCCCTACAGCGCAACGGTATTTGACAAGCTCAATGCCGAGGGCTGTGTAACAGTGGGCAAAGCAAATATGGACGAGTTTGCAATGGGCTCATCCACAGAAAACTCATACTTTAAAAAGACCAAAAACCCCTACGATTTAACACGTATCCCCGGTGGTTCGTCGGGCGGCTCTGCGGCGGCAGTTGCGGCTGACCTTGCGGCATTTGCGCTGGGCTCTGACACAGGTGGCTCAATAAGACAGCCTGCATCCCTTTGCGGTGTTGTTGGTTTAAAGCCTACCTATGGTCTTGTTTCCCGCTTTGGTCTTGTTGCCTTTGCATCGTCCCTCGACCAGATAGGAACATTTACAAAGGATGTTACCGACTGTGCGCTGGCACTTAATGTAATAGCAGGTCACGATGAAAAGGATTCCACATCCCTGCCCACAGGCTATGAGGATTACACAAAGGCACTCACAGCTGATGTTAAGGGTATGAAAATAGGTATCCCCGAAGAATATATGGGCGAAGGAATTGACCCCGAGGTAAAGGCCGCTGTAATGCGCGCGGCAAAGGAATACGAGGCTATGGGCGCAAAGGTGGAAACCTGTTCCCTGCCCGCAACACCTTATGCACTTTCGGCTTACTACCTTATTTCTTCTGCCGAGGCAAGCTCCAACCTTGCCCGCTATGACGGTATAAGATACGGCTTCAGAGCCGAGGATTGCAAGAGTCTGGACGATGTGTTCCTTAAAACAAGAAGTCAGGGCTTTGGCGATGAGGTTAAAAGACGTATAATGCTTGGTACATTCGTATTAAGCTCGGGTTATTATGATGCATACTACAAAAAAGCTCAGCAGGTACGTACAGTTATAAAGAAAGATTTTGACAAGGCTTTTGAAAAGTTTGATATGCTTCTCTCCCCCACATCTCCCACAACCGCGTGGAAGATTGGCGAAAAAACCTCCGACCCGCTTAAAATGTATGCGGCGGATATATGCACAATTTCCATTAATATTGCAGGTCTGCCCGGTCTTGTTGTTCCCTGCGGACTTGACAGTCAGTCTCTGCCCATCGGCGTACAGCTTATAGGCAAGCCTTTAGGAGAAAGTACTCTGCTCCGTGCGGCATATACATTAGAGCAGAGCAAAGCTTTTGACAATCCCAAACCTGTGCTTGGAGGTAGTGCAAAATGAAATACGAAACAGTCATAGGCCTTGAAATTCATGCTGAATTGGCCACAAACACAAAAATATACTGCTCCTGTGAAAACAAGTTCGGCGGTGACGAAAACACACGTTGCTGCCCCGTTTGTATCGGTTTGCCCGGTGTTCTGCCCGTTCTCAACAAAAAGGTTGTTGATTACGGCATAAAGGCAGGACTTGCAATGAACTGTGACATTACACGTTACTGCAAGCAGGACAGAAAGAACTATTTCTACCCCGACCTGCCCAAGGCTTTCCAGATTTCGCAGTTTGACCTGCCCCTTTGTCAGCACGGTTTTGTAGAAATAGAAACAGAAGCAGGCACCAAGAAAATTGGTATTACAAGAATTCATATAGAAGAGGATGCAGGTAAGCTTATGCACGCAGAGGACGGCGACTACTCCCGCGTTGACTACAACCGTGGCGGCGTTCCCCTTATAGAAATTGTAAGCGAACCCGATATGCGCTCACCCGAAGAGGCGCTGGCATTCCTCGAAGCGGTTAAGTCCATTCTGCAATGTGTTGGCGTTTCCGACTGTAAGATGCAGGAAGGCTCGCTCCGTTGCGACATCAACCTTTCACTCCGCCCCGAAGGACAAAAGGAATTTGGTGTGAGAAGTGAGTGCAAAAACGTAAACTCCTTCCGTGCCGCTGTACGTGCTATGCAGTACGAACAGAAGCGTCAGGCAGAAATACTTGATGCAGGCGGTGAGGTTGACCAGGAAACAAGACGTTGGGACGATGTCAAGGGACAAAGCTTTACTCTGCGCTCCAAGGAAGAAGCTCACGATTACCGCTACTTCCCCGAGCCTGACCTTATGCCCCTTGTAATCAGCGAGGAATGGATTGAAGGAATAAGAGCAACCCTGCCCGAGCTGCCCCGCGAGAAAAAGCAGAGATATATAAATGACTTTGCTTTACCCGAATATGATGCCACCATGATAAGCGGCTCACGTGGTCTTGCCGACCTTTTTGAACAGAGTGTTGCCGAGGGCGCAACCGCAAAGGCAGCGGCTAACTGGATAATGGGCGATATAAGCAAAATCCTCAACGAAAAAATGATGGATGCTACCGACATTCCCTTCAGCGGTGCGGCACTGGCACAGCTTGTTGCTCTTATCGAAAAGGGTACAATCAGCGGTACAATTGCAAAACAGGTGCTGCCCGTAATGTTTGAAGAGGATAAGTCCCCCGAGGAAATAGTAAAGGAAAAGGGACTTATGCAGATAAGCGATGAGGGCGAAATTATTAAAATGATTCAGCAAGTATTTGATGCAAATCCCCAGGCGATTGCCGATTATAAGGCAGGCAAAAAGCAGGCAATGGGATTTTTGACAGGACAGATTATGAGAGCGTCAAAGGGTAAGGCAAATCCCGGAGTAATACAGAAAAAACTCCAGGAAATGCTGAGCGCTCTGTGAAAAAAGTCCGGATCGTTTGACGGCGAAGATAATAATTTTAAACGTAACAAATAAAAGTACGCAAACACTTTAATACGAAGAAATCCGCAATTGCGGATTTCTTTTTTGCCGTCAAACTATGCACGAACTTCACCCTCGGTGACGTCGCAAGGTTCGCTATGGTTTAAGTTTTCGTAAAAACTTAAACGGTTTAGCTAGTTTGCTCCTTACCCCCTAAAAGTCTTGCGACTTTTGGGGACCCCGCAAAGTCCTCAGGCTTTGTGGGGAAGAGGAGAAACAAGGGAGTGATAATGG
>JAZNUH010000069.1:0-33368 GCA_045592225.1 Clostridia bacterium
ATTAATCATATGTGCGAAAGCATATATTTTTAATAAAAAAATTTATAAGGAGGCACTATAATGAAAAAAACACTCAGCATTTTATTGGTACTTATCATGGCAGTATCAATAACAGCCTGCGGCGGCGACACAGCTGTTAACGTAGGTAATGAACTTTTAGAAGGATATGATCCTTCGGTAATGACAACACTGAATATGGCAAACCCCGGTGGTGACACACTGACACCTGATGAAATGTTTGACACATTCAACGCAAAGGGTTTGAACATTGAACTTGTTGTTGATAAAACACCCTGGAACGATTTCCAGAGAAAGCTTAAGAGTCAGCTGGCTGCGAAGTCTCCCTCAACAGTATTTATTGTTGACTCGGGCTACTGTGCGTCACTGGGCGGCAAGAATGCGGTTATGGATTTAACAGCAGTTGTTAACAGAGACTTAAACAAAGAAGATTATGTAGGCTCACTCTACGGTGCAAGCGATGCTGAAGGACACCTCTGGGGTGTTCCTCACGCTATGAACTCTATTGCTATATTCTACAATAAGGCTATCTTTGACGAAAAGGGCGTTCCCTATCCTACAGAAGACTGGACATGGCAGGATATGTATGATATAGCTAAGCAGCTCACATTTGACAGAGACGGCGACGGTGAAATTGATGTTTACGGCTACAACTGTTCACATAACATCACAGAAGGTTGGCTGCCCGTTGTTCTGGCATCGGGTGCAGAACCCCTTGATGAAACACGTACAAAATCTACAATCAACACACCTGAATTTCTCGAAGGTATCCATCGTCTTGTAGCTCCTATGGTTGAAGGCTTTGGTCCTGACAACGTTTGGTTAGCAAACGAAGGAAGCAATCAGCTGGCGTTCTGTAACGGTAAGCTGGCTATGTTTGTTGGTCAGTCCAACAAAATTACAGCTGTTAACTCCAATATGCCCGAAGGTTTTGACTACGACGTACAGATTATGCCTATCGGTTGGGATGGCAACCGCTACTGCGTATACGTTCCCAACCAGTGGTCAATCTACTCAGGAGCAGATGTACAGCAGAAAGGTGCTGCATGGGAATGGGTTAAACATTATCTCAGTGCAGAAGGTCAGAAGATTGTAGCTGATACACGTCTTGCAGGCTTCCCCATACATAAGGCTGCTCTGGACTCCATCACAGATGCAGACACTGTTCCCGCTAACATTGAAGCCTTCTACGAGGGTATTGACGAATATGGTGTAACACTTTACGAAAACCCCTGTTGGACAGAGTGGAGAATGGAATGTGACAATCGTATAGTTCAGCTTCAGGGTAATGGCGGCGTAGGTGTTGAAGAAACAGTTAAGGAAATGCACGAATTTGTTCAGGAAGCTCTTGATTATTACTACGAAGTATAATTGTTTGTCCCCATCAGCTTGGCTGGTGGGGATATTTTTAATGTCGGGTTTAAAAATAGATTTGACAAAATGTGCATTTGATAATATTACCCTTGACGGGCTACAAACAGGCAACATATAATTTAATTGAAGATAAAACATTACAGATAAAGAGGGGACTATTTATTATGGAAAAAAGGTTGATGGCAGTTCTGTTTGCAGTACTCCTTGTGCTTTCTTTATTTACAGGAGTACTGGCAGACGAACAAAATGTGGCAGCAGAGCTTGTCAAGCTGCGACCTGCAATAGGCGCGGACAATCTGCTTGCAAACGGTGATATGGAAACAATAGGAGAAGATGGATTTCCGGTAAAGGTTGACGCGCACGGTGGCTGGAATGTTAATAAGGTGACGCTTGAAACTCAGGAGGTGCACAGCGGTAATTATGCTGCTAAAATAGAAACCTCTGACGGTGGCAGTCCCTGGGTACGAGTACAGGCATTTGACCTTATGGGCGGAGGTACATATCAGCTTTCCTTCTGGTATAAGGGTGAAATACGCAGTGAGGGAACGGGGTTCAATATTAAGTTTGAGGGTTATACCGATAACTCCATGCGAACAGATAATGATGTTATTCAGACCGACCTGTATGAATTCCGTGATGCAGATGAGTGGACACAGGTGGTTTATACAGTAACTATACCCGATAACTGTAAAATGATTGCATTTTATCCAAGATGCTATCCTACAGACGGTACACTTTATGTAGATGATTTGAAGTTCTATCTCGTAGATGTACCTGCATATTTTGATTTTGACACAGACCAGATTTTTTATTACTCCGACCTTGAAACGGGAGTAGCAACTGTTTCGATTAAAGAATATGCAGAGAATATCGGCTATACTGCCGATTTTGCAATACTTGACGGTGAAACAGAACTGTTTAAGGTTGAAGGGGTAAAATTCAACAAGCTCGGGAAGGCGCAATGCCTGTTTCCGCTGAGTGTCCTGACAGAGAAAAATAAGGAATATACCCTGCGTATGGATGCAAAAAATCCCGACGGAACAGTTGCAGAGTTCTATGAGCAGGATATATATAAATACGACAGACCCACAATGCTTACACAAGAAGGCAATTTTATTGTAGATGGACAGCCTTTCTATCCGGCACTTTTGTACCACTCAAGAGACGTATCGACCATGAAAAAAGCAGTAGAGCAAGGTATAACGGTTGTGCAGACGCCGACAGAACCGACAGTGGAGGCAACTCTTGCGCGCTTTGACGAAATAGGAGCACAGGGAATGAAGGTTGCCCTTATCCTTTACGGTAACGGAAAGGCGGCAGGTGCGCCCGAAGCAAGAGAATGGCTTATAAATATGGTTAATGGTGTAAAGGATCATCCGGCATTTTTCTGCTGGATGACAATGGATGAGCCTCATGCCCACTATAACAACAGGCAGGAGCTTTACGATGTAATGACAGCGGGATATAAAACAATAAGGGATATTGACCCGGTTCATCCCATATACCATTGTGAAGCAAGCACAGATAAGTATGCAACAGGCTTGAAATTTACTGATGCTATGGGTATTGACCCATATCCCGGTTCATTCTTTCCCTTTGAAACTCACGTTGCAGATGTAACTGCAGAGGCGGAAAAAATTTCAAGCAAATACGGCAAGGGCATTATTCAGATTCTTGAAGTATTTACATTTGGTAATGCGGCACCCACAGAAGTACAGCTTCATTCCATGATGTATCAGTCTGTAATGGCAGGTGCCGATGCAAACGGTTATTTTCAGTGGACAATGAGCAGTCCGCAGGTAGACGGTGCAACACTTGATGTAAGTAAGTGGTGGCCGGTTATCACCGCATTCCGTGAAAAGGAATATGACATCGTTTGGAAGCACTACGGCAAGCATTACGACACACAGGAATTTGCCAGGGTGCGTACCGATGATTATTGGATAGACGTATGGGTTGACGGCACAGATATGTACGCGGCTGTCCTGAACCGAAAGGCAGAGGCACAGAGCATAAGTGTACCTGCAACCAGCACAAATGGTCTTGTTAAAATAAACGATTATGAGGTTGTTCCTGTAAACGGAGACGCACCTGTAAATAAGACTGTGACAGGGTTTGATGTTGATATGCCGTCGGGTGCAGCGCTGCTGTTTAAAATAACACCATCATCCGAGGTGGATTTTGGCGCATTAAACGAATTCGGAGACATTTCCGGTTACAGCTGGGCGGCAGACGCAATTAACACAATGTATGAAAACGGCATTGTAAATGACAAGGGTAGCTGTGTATTTGCTCCTGATAAACCAGTTACAAGAGGCGACTTTGCAATGTTTTTGATTAACGCCTTAGGGCTTGAAAGCCAAATGTTCGGTGACAGCTTTGATGATGTGGACGCAAATGCAGAATACGCAAAGGCAGTTGCTATAGGCAAGAAGCTTGGTATACTCAGGGGGACAGGAGATAATATGTTTAATCCCGAATTACCAATTACAAGACAAGACCTTTTTGTAATTTGTGCCAGAGGATTACGTATTACAGGCAAGCTTGAAAGTGCCGACAAGTCAGTACTTGGTAATTTTACAGACGAAAATCTTGTTGCAGAGTATGCTGCAGAAGATGTTGCCGCAATGGTATATTCAGGCTATTTGACAGGCAATGCAGACGGAACATTAAATCCTCTCGGTAACACATCGAGAGCGGAAAGTGCAGTTATAATGAGCAGATTATCGAATTTTAAATAGATCCTCTCCAAAGGGAAATCCCCGGCACATCAGGCGCCGGGGATTTTTCTTAAAAAACCCCTTTTCAATAAATGAAAATGGTGGTATAATAAAATAAACACCGAAAAAGGGGGAGAGTATATGGCGTATGTATTCAGCGATCCGCTTGATGTAAAGCTTATAATACTTTATATAATAAAAAACTATAACAGCGCTCTTGATAACGGGCAGATTACAGATATATTTATGGCGCACGATTTTGTGGACTATTTCAGCATGCAGACCTATCTTGATGAAATGGTGGGCAATAACCTTGTGCGTATATATATGGAAGATTCTCTCCGTACCTATGTGCTTACAGGCTACGGTGAAGAAGCACTGGAGGCATTTAAGGACAGAATTCCTTTAAGTGTGCGCGAAAAAATACTTGAAAGCATAAAGACCTATAAGAAAAACCAGCAACAGAAAATGCAGGTTACAGCAACATACCGTCCGGTTAATGAGCTTGACTATGTAATGGAATGCTCTCTTTCTGAAAACGGAACGCCGCTTTTCAGCATGCAGGTTAATACAGGCAGTGTGGAATTTGCAAAGCTGGGGTGTGAAAAATTCCGTGAGGACCCGCAAAAGATTTACGAACTGCTGCTTAAAACATTATGGGGTGAGGTGTAGCTTTGACAAAACGTAAAAATATTTTCGGCTGGCTTGACGGCTGGCTGGTTGCAGGCGTGCTCGCTTGTGTGCTTATAGGCTTTTTTGTAATAGCAAGCTCCACACTCACACTGGGTCAGTCACGTTATCTTATTGTGCAGGGTGCGGCATTTGTTATAGGCGTAATTGCAATTTTGCTTATATGCAAAATTGACTATGATTATATAGGTCAGCTGGCCCCGTTTATTTTTGGCTTTAATATTATTTTGCTTGTTATAGTGCTTTTTGTGGGCGAGGGCAGAGATGAGGTAGGAACACAGGGCTGGATAAGATTTGGCTTTGTGGGAATACAGCCTGCCGAGCTTGTAAAGATAGGCTTTATTATAACCTTTGCAAAGCACCTTGAAATGGTGGGGGACGATATTGACAGACCTAAAAATGTTCTTCTCCTTCTGTTGCACGCAGGTATAATTACAGGACTTATTCTTTTGCAGCCTGACTTTGGTACCGCAATAGTGTTTGTGTTTATGTGTGTAATGATGCTTTTTGTTGCAGGCATAAGCTGGAAGTATATTGCTGCTGCGTTCGGTACTGTGGCTGTTGGCGCAGTTCCTGTATGGATGTTTTTGCTAAAAGACTTTCAGAAAAACAGAATTTTAAGCTTTTTTAATCCCGAGCTTGACCCTATGGGCAGCGGCTACCACGTTCTGCAGTCCAAAATTGCGATTGGTTCGGGCAAAACCATGGGTCAGGGACTGTTTCACGGTGTACAGACGCAGCTTGGCTACCTGCCCGAAAAACAGACCGACTTTATCTATGCGGTAATTGGTGAAGAACTTGGTCTGTGGGGCGCACTTCTTGTATTGACTCTTTGTGTTGTTGTAGTTGTACGGTGCTTTGTAATTTCGGGCAAATCCCGCGACTTTTTCGGGCAGATGCTTTGCGTGGGTGTAGGCAGTATGTTTATGTTCCACGTAATAGAAAATATAGGCATGTGCATAGGTATAATGCCTGTTACAGGTATTTCATTGCCCTTTATAAGCTATGGTGGTTCCAATATGATTGCATCCCTTTTGGGCATAGCTCTTGTACTCAACGTAAATATGCGGAAAAAACCACTTAATTTTTATGGTTGACATAATTCCGTCCCTATGGGGCGGAATTATGTTACTCTCGTAAAATAATTTTGAAAATAATCGTTTTTACATTGACAAGAGATACAGAAATATGTATAATAAAGTAAAATACTGCGCAGTCATTTTGTGATAAAACAAAAACTGTGCAAAAAAAGAATGGAGGACAAAAAATGGCAAAAAGATTATTGGCAATCTTTGCAGCAGTTATGATGATGTTTACAATGGCAATCACAGTATCTGCGGCAAACGGCGAAATCCTTTTAAACGGCGGTTTTGAAGAAACCGGTACCGGTTGGTCTCTTCCGGCTGAAGCAGTTTATGCAGAAGCTGACGAAGCTTACGAAGGTGAAAGCGCGTTGAAAATTGAAAGCGACGGCAACGCTTTTGCAGACCAGATGGTTACACTTCTTCCCGGCGGAGAGTACACAATTACAATGTACGCAAGAGGTGAGAACACAGAAAAGGCTCACATGAAGCTGCAGTACCAGACAGCTACAGGCGCGTGGAGTGCAACTCCCTTTGAGGGTGGCTGGCCTGTATCACCTGACTGGAAAAAGATTACTCAGAAGGTTGTTGTTCCCGATGACTGTATCAAAGCAGCTGTAATGATCAGACTTATCGGCGGCGGTAAAATCTGGTATGATAACGTTTCTATCCAGGGCCCCATTCCCGAACCTGCAGAAATTCAGAAGCGTATTGATGCTGCTAACGAAGCTGCAAGAAAGAAGGCGGAAGAAGCAGCAAAAAGAGCGGCAAGAATTCCCTCTGTTACTATTGAAGAAACACTTCCCGAAGACGGCAGCTATCCCATTGTTGTAAACGGCGGATTTGAAGCAGGAACAAAGGGTTGGTCCTGCCCTCAGGAATGTGAACGCGTAGGTAAGATTGACGATCCTGACAATGCTTACGAAGGTGCTGCAGCAATGAAGATAGACCATCAGGATAACTGCTTCTTTACACAGGTTATAAAGCTTGTTGGTGGTGAAAACTATACACTCAGCTTTTTTGCAAAGAGCGGCGGCAACCAGGTACGCGGCGTTGTTAAGCTGCAGGTATATGCCGGTGGCGTTCTCACAGCCGAAATGAGTGAAGGCTGGGATGTAGGTTCCAACTGGCAGAAATATACATGGAACTTTACAGCTCCCGAGGGTGCTACAAGCTCCGACCTTATGATGAGACTTATCGGCGGTGGTATAATCTACTACGATAACATAGTTCTCGAAGGTCCTGTATCCGACGAAGTTGAAGCAGTTTATGATGAACTTATAAACGGCAAAAAGCAGGAAGGCGGAAATGTAGATCATGTTCTTATGCCCGCAATCGGCGAACCCAACTTAATCAAGGGTGACCCCACAATGGAAACTCTCGATGCAGAAGGTCATCCCGAAGGCGTTGAAGTATACGGCACATGGGGACAGAATGCATCTGTTACAGATGATGCACATAGCGGCAAAAACGCTATGAAGGTAGAATCCTACTCCGGCGGATATCCCTGGATGAGAATGCAGGCACCCGACCTTATCGGTGGTGCTACATATCAGCTTACATTCTGGTACAAGGCACAGAACGTAAGTAACGATAAAACAATTAACGTTAAGTTCGAAGGTTATACAGATAATACAGCACGTAGTGATAACGGCGTTCTGGGTTACGATACATTCGCACTTGAAGATACAACCGAATGGAAACAGTTTGTTTACACAATTCAGATTCCCGATAACTGTGGTATGCTGCTTATGTACCCCCGTGTATATGCAAGCATAGGTACTCTGGTAGTTGACGATATGGCACTCTACTGCGTAAAAATGCCTACAATGACATTTGACACAGACCTGGTATTCTACTATGAAGACCTTGAACAGGGTGTTGCAAAGTCCATACTTGCTCCTGCAAACAAGCACACAGAATATACATGTGACTTCCAGCTTTATGACGGCGAAACATTATTGGCAGAAGCTCTTAATGTTCCCTACAATGCTGATAATGAAGCAGGCTTTGTATTCTCACTCAGCTACTTCAAAGAAATCCTTAAAGAATACACCCTGGTTATGACAGGTAAGGCTGCTGACGGTACAGTGCTTGAAACAAAGACACAGCCTCTGTACAAGATTCAGAGACCTTCGCTCCTTACAAAAGACGGTAACTTTATCGTTGACGGTAAGCCCTTCTATCCTGCAATGCTCTACCACGGCGGTGACTACACCACATGGAAACTTGCATCAGATAACGGAATTAACCTCGTTCAGGTATCTATAACAGGTGGTTCTACAGATGCCTTCAAGCTGCAGCTTGATAAGATGCACGAAGCAGGCATGAAGGCAGCAGTTGTTCTCTACCACGGTATGAGAGCAGCAGGTGACCCCCAGAATATTGAAATGAACAAGAAGTATGTTGCTGAACTCAAAGACCATCCCGCTGTATTCTGCTGGATGACAATGGACGAACCTAACGCTCATTACACAGATAAAGAAGAGCTTGACGAGATTATGAGAAACGGTTACAAAGCAATCAAAGAGATTGATAACGTTCATCCCATCTATCACTGTGAAGCTTCTACAGATAAGTATGCCTGGGGTCTTAAGTACAACGACTCCATGGGTATCGACCCCTATCCCGGTTCCTTCAGCCCCTACGAAACTCACGTAGCTGACAAAACAGCTTACGCTGAAGAACTTGCAAGTAAGTACGGCAAGGGTATTATCCAGATTCTCCAGGTGTTCACATTCGGTCACGGCCCCACAGCTACACCTACAGAAGAGCAGGTTAACTCCATGATGCATCAGTCTGTAATGGGCGGTGCAGATGCTAACGGTTACTATCCCTGGATTATGGATAGTCCCCAGATTGACGGTCCCTCCCTTGACAAGAGTATCTACTGGCCTGTAGTTACAAACTTTGCAAGCAAGGAATATGACATCATTTGGAAGCACTATGGTAAGCACTTTGATACAAAGTGGTTCTCCAAGGTAAGAGAAGACGGTTACTGGATTGATATGTGGGTAGACGGAACAGATGTATACACAATCGTTCTTAACAGACAGCCTAACGAACAGGTTATCAGCGTTTCCACACTTAGCCAGAACGGCAAAGTAAATCTTGGTGACGTTACAATTACAGCTGTAAACGGTGAAGCAACAGTTACAAAGACAGCAACAGGCTTTGATGTAAAAATGCCTACAGGTTCTGCTCGTCTCTTCAAGCTCACACCTGCAGCAGCAGTTGACTTTACAAATGTAAACGTATTTGGCGATATCGATAACTACGCTTGGGCAGCAGATGCAATCAATGCAATGTATGCAGCAGGTATAGCAAACGATAAGGGTGATTACATTTACGAACCTGCAACACCCATTACAAGAGGTGACTTTGCAATGTACCTTATCAAGGCTCTGGGTCTTGACAAGACAACACTGACAAATGACAGCTTCAACGATGTTGATGCAGATTCTGAATACGCTCTTGCACTTGCAATCGGTAAGAAGCTTGGCATCTTAAAGGGTGTTGGCGACAACAACTACAACCCCGAAGCTCCTATCACAAGACAGGACCTCATGGTTATCTGTGCACGTGGTATGAGAGTTGCTAAGGCTATGGCAGACGGAGACCTTGCAATCCTGGATTCCTTCTCCGACAAGGCTCTCATTGCTGATTACGCAACAGCAGACATCGCTGCAATGGTTCGCGACGGTATTGTTAAGGGTAATGCTGACGGTACAGTTAACCCCCTTGGTAACACAACAAGAGCCGAAGCTGCAATCATTATGCAGAGAATTACAGCTTGGAAATAATTTAAAATTATAAGCTAATAAATTATCCCCCGACGGAAATTCCGTCGGGGGATGTTTTTTTAAATTCTTATACTGACTTCTCCTGATGATATATACTCTTCTCTGCCATCGTTATACCTTACTTTCAGTCTGCACATCTTATCAATATCATGCGCCTGTGCTTCTTTCGTTCCGGCAGGGGAGAAAATGTTTATTTTTTTGCCCAAAACAAAACAGCGATTTTTATATTCTTCTGTAAAATCTGTTTGCCATACATTATAAAACTCATTTATGATTTCTGCAATCAGTTTATCTTTTAGCCCGTCTTGTCTGTGTTCTAGAATATATCCTGCAATATCCGACAATTCGTCGGGAAAGCCGTTTTGCGGGGAGTAAAGATTAATACCAACACCCAACACGACATAGTCGGTTTTGTCGCCCTGAGGCGAAAATGAAGCCTCTGTGAGTATGCCACACACCTTCTTGTTATCTGCAAATATATCGTTCACCCATTTTATTTGAGGATTACAACCGCAAAGCTTTTCGGTTGCACGGCAAACTGCAACAGCGGCGGCGGTGGTTACAAGTATTACCTTCTCCGGTGACAGGTCGGGCTTTAAAAGTAAGCTCATATATATTCCGGAATTATCCGGCGAAAAAAAAGACCTGCCCATTCTGCCGCGACCCTCTGTCTGGTGGGATGTCACAAGCAGATAGGGGGCAGGTAAGCCGTCTTTTGCACGCTGTTTTAAGAGAGTGTTGGTTGAACCAACACTCTCCAATACCTCAACAGTTATGTTTGTATTCAAAAGCTTTTCTATACCCTGTTTTGTAATTATATCCATAATATTATGCAGTTTCAATTTTGCTGTCTGCCTGCAGACCCAACTGTTCAACCGCCCATTCGCGCATTTTGTATTTAAGTATTTTGCCTGCAGCATTCATGGGGAAGCTGTCAACAAAAGTAATGTACTTGGGTACCTTATGCTTTGCAATGTTTGCAACAATAAATTCGCGCAGAGCTTCAACAGTAAGCCCCGAGCCTTCTTTAGGGATTACACAAGCCATAGCTTCTTCGCCGTACTGCTTGTCAGGTACGCCTATTACCTGAACATCACTTACATCGGGATGTGTATAAATAAAATCTTCAATTTCCTTGGGGTAAAGATTTTCGCCACCACGGATAATCATATCCTTTATTCTGCCTGTAATCTTATAGTGACCCTCGGGAGTTCTTCTTGCAAGGTCGCCCGAATGGAGCCAACCCTCGCTGTCAATAGCGGCAGCGGTTGCGGCAGGCATTTTGTAGTAGCCCTTCATAATATTATAGCCGCGGGCGCAGAATTCACCGTCAACATTATCGGGTAATTCTTCGCCTGTATCGGGGTCAACAATTTTACATTCAACACCGAAAATGGGTCCGCCTACTGTATTAACACGGGTTTCGATAGAGTCTGTGGTCTTGCTCATTGTGGTAGCGGGGGATGCCTCTGTCTGTCCGTAGGTGATACAAATTTCAGGCATATGCATTTTTTCTATAACCTCACGCATTGTCTGAATAGGACAGGGTGAGCCTGCCATAATACCTGTTCTCATATACGAAAAATCGGTCTTGTCAAAGTCTTCGTGACCCAGCATTGCAATAAACATTGTGGGAACACCGTGGAAACAGGTTATCTTTTCACGGTTTATGCAATCAAGTCCACGACGGGGTGAGAATGCAGGGATAGGTGACATTGTAACCGCGTGTGTTACAGATGCTGTCATTGCAAGCACCATACCAAAGCAATGGAACATGGGCACCTGAATCATCATACGGTCAGCGGTGGATAAATCCATACAGTCACCGATAGCCTTACCATTGTTTACTACATTATAATGTGTTAACATAACACCCTTGGGGAAGCCTGTTGTGCCCGATGTGTACTGCATATTACATACATCGTGCTTATCAATGCTTGCCGCACGTCTGTAAACCTCTTCAACAGGCACCTTTTCGGAAAGAGCCATAGCTTCTTCAAAGGTGTAGCAGCCATTCTGCTTTGATTCAACTGTAATTATATTTCTGAGGAAGGGAAGACGCTTTGTATGAAGGGGAATAGCAGGGTCGTGATTTTCAAGCTCGGGGCACAGTTCCTTCATAATCTGTACATAGTCGGAATCCTTGTAGCTGTCTGTCATAACAAGGGTGTGTGTATCCGATTGTTTTAAGAGGTATTCAACCTCGTAAATCTTATAGGCTGTATTTACAGTTACAAGTACAGCACCGATTTTAACAGTTGCCCAGAAGGTTATATACCATGCGGGAACATTGGTTGCCCATATTGCTACATGGTCACCTCTTTTAACGCCCATTGCTATAAGAGCACGGGCAAAGGTGTCAACATCGTTTCGGAATTCAGTATATGTTCTTGTATAATCAAGAGTGGTATATCTGAATGCATACTGGTCGGGGAATTCTTCGCAAACACGGTCAAGCACCTGGGGGAAGGTAAGGTCAATAAGATGCTCCTTTTCCCAAAGATATTTACCTGTCTTGGCAATGTTATCATAAAGCTTGCCGCGGTATGTGCTTTTGCCTGTATACTGACCCATAAAGTCAATAAAATGGGGGAAGATAATGCCGGCATCACAAAGGTCGGGCGCCCATCTTTTTACCCATTCAAGAGAAATATACCCTTCGTAGTTTATGCAACGGAGTGCGTCAAAAATTTCATCAAAGGGCATATCGCCTTCACCCATAAGACAATATGTAAGCTTGTCACCGTCTGTCTTTGAATCTTTAACGTGTACGTGCTTTATGTAAGCACCAAGATTCTGCAATGTTTCTTCGGGTGTTTCCTTGCCGTATCTTACGGTATGATGTGTATCCCAGAGTGCTGCAACAGCATCACTCTCAATAAGGTTTAAAAGTGAATTAAGTCTTTTTGTATCAGAATAAACACCGTTTGATTCTATAAGAAGTATAATACCCTTTTCTTCAGCGTAGGGTATAACTTTTTTAACTTCGTTACTTATAAAACTGTCATCAACATCGCCTGCGGGTGCGGGCTCAAGGTCTGCAAGAATACGAATATATTTTGTGCCAATCTTTGCGGCAACGTCAATATATGTTTTTATTTCTTTTATGTTTTCTTCACTTTTGTCGGCAATCTTCAGGCAGCAGCCTGTGGAAAGGCAGGGGATTTCAATTTGAAGCTTTGCAATTTCAAGGGAGGTAGCATCAATTCTATCAGGAGAGAAGGGAGAGGTTTTGAGGTTTTGGTCAATCTCACGCACTTCTATACCGTCAAAGCCTAAATCCTTTGCCATTGATAATGTTTCCTGCCAGCTGTAGTTGGGACAGGCGAGTGTTGAAAAAGATAATTTCATTGTATATTCCTTTCTGCCGTAGGGGCACAGTATTTGTTGTCTGAAAACAAAAAACTTTCGTCTCACTAAGAGACGAAAGTTAAACTTCCGCGGTACCACTCTTATTGGCATTCGCCCACTTAATGACATCAGACAATGTCTTCTCTTGATAACGGTGAGAATCCCGGTCACACTTACTTGCAAATGCTTTCGGCTGACTGCTCCGGGGTGAGTTCGCATTTTACTCGGGCGCTGTTTTGCAGCAACCAACAGCTCTCTTAGGCTCCGTAAATAAAAGCTTTGTCCCCTTCATTGCATTTATTTTTATGTATTCTACCACATTATTTTTTGTTTGTCAATAATTTTTGGTGATTTTAAATGTTATTCCTCGCGTAAAATCATTTCGGGAGTAGGGGTTGGTGTAACCGTTTGGGTAGGTGAATCTGTTGCCGGTGTATCAGGCCCGGGAGCAGGCGCTACCATAAGTGAAACAACCTTTACAATTGCAATAATGGCAAGCAGTAGTGCAAGCAGTAAGCCTACGGCTTTAAGTGTACCTTTTTTGACTCCGCGTGAAGAATTGGCGCGTCCGCCCACACGTACAAGCACAACAGTAATATTATCCGACGCACCCTTTGCCTTTGCTTCATTTATAAGACGCTCAACCAGTCTGTCATCCGAAGCGCGGAGTGAAAGAATATACGCAATTCTGTCATCTGAAAGCACGTCGGTAAGACCGTTACTGCAAAGCAGGAACATATCACCCTTTTCAACGGTTGCAGGGGATGAAATGTGTGGCTTTATAATGGGCGCACCACTTGTCATACCTACATAATTTGTAAGTAAATCGCGCGTGGGGTGACCCAGAGCCTCCTCTCTGCGTATTGCACCTACGCTGAGCAGACGTTCGGTTTCGGTATCGTCACAGGAAAGACGGGTAAGTCTGCCGTATTTAAAGGAATATGCCCTCGAGCTACCCATATTTACTGCGGTTGCAACACCTTTATTTATAATAAGCATTGCAAGGGAAGAACCCACCGCACTGCCGGGACCGGCTGTGCCGAGGGAATTTATAATACCGTTTGCTTCGTCTAAATATTTTTCAATTATTTTAGGCTGATTTTCTGCAGTTATACCTGCAAATTTGCTCTGATATTTTTTGAAAAGACCGAGTGTTTTGTAAGCTGCAACAGAAACATTTGCACTGTCGCCAAAACCGTCGCTGATACCGAAAATGCCCACCTTATCACGCACTGTGCGGAAAAAGGTTTTGTTAACAGGCACCTGACCTGCAGAGGGCATTGAACCATTTATGTAAAAACTGTCTGACATTGTGTCTGTAAGTTTGGAGCAGCGGATAGTTGCGTTAAGCGTAGACCGCATAAACAAGTGAATTACCACCTTTACAAAATAATAAATTTACTATTTTATTATATAGCTAAACGCGAATATTGTCAACTGGTTTTTGTGTGCGAAAATATACGGGCAATTATTTGCTTTTGCTATTGTCTTTTTCTGTAAAAATGGTATAATATATACAAAACAAAAATTGTGGAGGCAACAAATGAAAAAATTATTGATTGTTGACGGAAACAGTATTATTAACCGTGCATTTTATGCAATTAATCTTTCGACAAAGGACGGATTTTCCACAGGTGGAATTTACGGTTTTTTAAATATACTCATAAAGAAAATAGAAGAGGAAGCACCCGATTATACAGTTGTTACATTTGATGTCAAGGCGCCAACCTTCAGGCATAAGGAATACAGCCTGTACAAGGCACAGAGAAAGGGTATGCCTCCCGAGCTTGCACAACAGCTGCCTGTGGCAAAAGAGGTTTTGCAGGCAATGAACATAGGTATAATAGAAATTGAAGGCTATGAGGCAGACGATGTTATTGGTACCGTTTCGGCAAAGTGTGAACAGGCAGGTGTACTCTGTCAGGTGCTTACAGGGGATAAGGATTCTCTTCAGCTTGCCTCCGAAAGCACACAAATTCACCTTATTGTAAGTGCAATGGGCAAAACAGAAACCAAGGTTTATACCCCTGCAGAGGTTATGGAACGTTATTCACTTACACCGGCACAGTTTATTGACCTTAAGGGTCTTATGGGTGATGCATCGGACAATATTCCCGGTGTTGCGGGAATAGGTGAGAAAACGGCTACAAATCTCTTGCTTAAATACGGCTCTATTGACGGTGTATATGAGCACATAGATGACGGCGAAATAAAGGGCGCACAGCTTACAAAGCTTAAGACAGGCGAAGAAATGGCGCGCCTCAGCAAACGCCTTGCCACAATTGTAAGGGATGTTCCCATTGACTTTGAAATGGAAAACTATGCGGTAAAGCCTTATAATACAAACGAGCTTATTGCCATTCTTGAACGACTTGACTTTAAGAGTATGATTAAAAAAATGGGACTTACCGAAGAACAGGTTGTTTTTGAAAGTGTTACAAGAGAGAAAAAAGAGGGAAATTCACAGATTGCCGATAAGCTTGCAAAATGTGAAAAAATATACTATACCTTTGAAGAAGACGGTGTAAACATCTTTTTTGAGGGTGAGGTCTATGTGTTCGGCGATGCACAGAGTGTTGCTGCTGTTTTTGAAAACAAAGAAATTTTAAAATACGGTCATAATGTAAAAGAAGATATTTTAAAGTTTGCAAAAGAGGGTATAAAATTTGGGGGAATAGGATTTGACAGTGCAATAGCGGCATATATTTTAAATCCCGCGCGCTCGGAGTACACTCTTTCTGAAACTGTGCACGAATATCTTGGCACCGGTGCGGAGGTCAGTGCGGCATCTTTGCCGGCGTTATGCGATAAGCTGTGTGCCGAAATGGAAGCAAATGAACAGCATAGCCTGTATTTTGATATCGAGCTTCCCCTTGTACCCATTATGGCAAGTATGCAGATTGAAGGCTTTAAGGTGGACAGACAAATGCTTTCCGACCTTTCGCAAAAACTAACCGAGAGCATTGACAAGCTGGAAAGCAAAATTTATTATTCGGCAGAAAAAATATTTAATATAAACTCTACAAAACAGCTTGGAGAAGTGTTATTCGAGCACTTGGGGCTGCCGCCGGTTAAAAAGACAAAAAGAGGCTATTCTACAGATGTTGATGTGCTTAAAAAGCTTCGCAGCAAGCATCCTGTTATAGATTACATTCTGGACTACCGTCAGCTTACAAAACTCAAATCCACATATACCGACGGTTTGATGGCGGTTATCAACGAGCAGACAGGCAAAATACATTCCAGCTTTAATCAGACGGTTACAACAACAGGCAGAATAAGCTCAACCGAGCCTAATTTGCAGAACATTCCTGTTAAAATGGAACTTGGACGTGAGATAAGAAAGGTGTTTGTTGCATCGGATGACGAGCATATTCTGGTGGATGCCGACTATTCGCAGATAGAGCTTCGTGTGCTTGCACATATATCGGGCGATAAAAAAATGACAGAGGCATTTATAAATGACAGGGACATCCACACCCAAACGGCGGCAGAGGTTTTTGGTGTTGCAGAGTTTATGGTTACACCCGAAATGCGTAGCAGTGCAAAGGCGGTAAACTTTGGAATAGTTTACGGCATAGGTGAGTTCTCGCTTGCAGAGGATATTGGTACAACTCGCAAGGAGGCAAAAGCCTACATTGACAGTTACCTTGCAACATACTCTTCGGTCAATGAGTTTATGCAGAATACGGTAGCATTTGCCCGCGAAAACGGATATGTGAAAACTATGCTTAACAGAAGAAGATATATTCCCGAAATTTCTGCATCCAATTTCAATCTCCGTTCATTTGGTGAACGTGTGGCAATGAATGCACCCATTCAGGGTAGTGCGGCAGATATTATTAAAATTGCAATGGTAAATGTGGTGCGTGAGCTTGAAAAGAGAACTCCGCGTTCAAAGCTTATACTTCAGGTGCACGATGAGCTTATTGTTGAGGCACACAAGGACGAGCTTGAAACAGTAAAGGAAATTCTTATAACAGAAATGGAAAAAGCATACCCGATGTCGGTACCGCTTAAGGCGGATATTGGTGTGGGCGAAAACTGGTACGAGGCGAAGTAGATATGAAGGTAATATGGCTTACAGGCGGAAGCGGAAGCGGAAAAAGTACGGTGTCTGGAATAATGGCTGAGCGCGGCTACAGGATTATAGATACAGACCGCATTTCAAAAGAAATACTTAATGTGGGTACAAAGGCTTATGACGAGGTTGTAAATGCATTTGGTACAGATATACTTATGCCCGATAAAAAAGTAAACCGCAGAATGCTGGGAGATATTGTTTTTGGCGATTCAAAAAAACTTGATATTTTAAACGGCATTATGCATAAGTATATAACAATAGAGATTGAGGATTCCCTTAAAGCGGGAGGGGATTGTATCATTGATGCACCCTTGCCCAACACCTATGGTATAGCCTGCAATATGACGGTTGCGGTAACTGCTCCGCAGGAGATGCGTATAGAGCGTATTATGAAAAGAGACAACATCAGCCGTAAACAGGCAGAAAGCCGTATTGCGTCCCAGATAAGTGATAAGGAATACAGAGCACTTGCCGATGCGGTAATAGTAAATGACGGAAATATGGAAAGACTTTGCGAGAATATTGACAGAATTTTAGGAGTATAGTTGCTGAAATGAAAAAGCATTTATTTAGATTTATAATTTTTGTGGTAATAGTCTGTATTGCGGCAGTATATACAGTTAACAGATTATTTCCCGTTATGTATTCGGAATATGTTGAAGCTGAGGCAGAACAATACGGTATAGACGAGGCTCTGCTTTACTCTATTATCAATGCAGAAAGTGGATTTGACAGTTCGGCTGTATCGGGAGCAGGAGCAAAGGGGCTTATGCAGATAACCGATGACACGGCAGACTGGTGTGCAAAGGAGCTGGGTTTTTCTCAATACGATGTTTTTGACCCTAAAACCAATATTGAGATAGGTACATTTTATTTTGATTTTCTGCTCCAAAAATACGGGGGCGATGAAACTCTCGCAATAGCCGCATATAATGCAGGCTACGGCAAGGTTGATGAATGGCTGAAAAAAGAGAGCCTGTCCGGTGACGGACAGACTCTTTCGGAAATTCCATACCCCGAAACTGACAGGCATATTAAGAAAATTGAATTTTTTAAAAAGGTTTATGACATTAAGCTTTCCCATTCGGCGTAGCACTCGTTAAGCACTGACTGAACGGCGGTAAGCCGCTCGGTTATCTCCATGAGCTTTTCATAGTCTGCACTGCACTCGGCAGAAAGCCGATTAAGCTCGGCTTCCTCTTCTTCAAGCTGAGCAATTCTTTCTTCAATACGTTTTATTTTTCCGGCAAGCTTGCGCTGTGCAGCTTGCTGTTCTTTTTGTTTTTTATAATCGTTTTCCTTTTTTATGTTTTCCTGCACAGCAGGTTTGGAAACAATACGTTTTTGAAGGAAATAATCGTAATTCCCATCATATTCAGCGGTTTTGTCCTTCTCCATATAGTAAATTTTTTCGGCAAGCTTATTTATAAAATATCTGTCATGGGAAATAACAAGCATTGTTCCGTCATATGTGAGAAGTGCGTTTTCAAGTGCTTCCTTGGAGGCAATATCCAAATGGTTTGTCGGTTCGTCAAGGAGCAAAAGATTGGGACGCGAAAGAATTATTTTCAAAAGGGCAACACGCGCTCTTTCTCCACCGCTTAATGTGGATATAGGCTTAAATACGTCGTCACCGCGGATTAAAAATGCGGCAAGTGCATTTCGTATTTCAGTATCGGTCATACGGGGGAACATATCCCTGATTTCGCTTATAGAATCATTATTTTCATTTAAATCCGACTGTGTCTGGTCATAAATACCCACAGAAATTTTCGAACCAAAGGCAACCTCACCTGTTTTTGGGGTCAGCTCACCTTTAAGTATTTTGAAAAAGGTTGTTTTTCCGCATCCGTTAGGGCCAAGCAGAAAAGCTCTGTCATGCTTTTTTAAGTACATTGAAAGGTTGCGGAATATAAGTGTATCTCCGTATGCAAAGCTCAAATCGTCGGCAAAGAGAACATCATTACCGCTTCCATGGGAAGAGGAAATGGTAAAATGCACCTTGTCGAGCTCGGCTTCGGGTTTGACAAGGTCTTTTTTGAGACGTTCTATCTGTTTAAGCTTGCTCTCAGCCGTTTTTATATTTCTTTCCCTGTTCCAGCGGCGTTGCTGCTCGACTATGCCCTGAATTCGTTTTATTTCACGCATCTGATTATCGTAATGGCGCTTCAATATTTCATCATTCTCGCGTTTTCTTACAAGGTACTGTGAATAGGGCACATTGTACATTGTAAAGCGGCAATGCTCAAGCTCGAGGGTTTTGCCTGTAACCTTATCAAGAAAATAACGGTCATGGGATATGATTACAAGTGCTCCGTTATAGCCGGAAAGATAATCTTCAAGAAATGCGGTTGACTCTATGTCTAAATGGTTTGTCGGCTCGTCGAGGAGAAGTAAATCAGAGCCGGAAAGCAAAAGACGTGCAAGCATAGCTCTTGTGCGCTGACCTCCGCTTAAGGCAGATACAGGCAGGAGCAAATCATCCTCTGTAAAGCCAAGTCCCAAAAGCATTGAGCGGGTGCGCGCGCGGTAGGTAAGACCACCCTGTGCCTCATATGCGTGGTGCAGAGTGTCATACCTGTTTACAAGCTTGTCTGTATCACCTTCACCATTGTCTATTTGAAAGGTTATATCGTTCATTTCCTGTTCCATATCAGCAAGATGTGAAAAACAGGATACAACCTCGTTATATAAATTACCCGCATTACCCGAAAAGGCGTGCTGTTCAAGATAACCAATCTTACAGCCGGAGGCAATTGCAATATCACCGTCGCTGCTTGACTGCTCTCCGAGTATAATCTTAAATAAGGTGGTTTTGCCGGTGCCGTTAGCACCTACAAGACCCACCTTATCCTTTGCATCTATCTCAAAGCTTGATTTTTCAAAGAGCACCCGTTCACCAAATGAACAGGCAATATTATGTACGCCTAAAATTGCCATTTAATTTTCCTCACAACCGATAAGTGAATTAATTACCTCCCAGGCATCATCTCTGCCGACGCCTGTTTCGCCGGAGAAGGGGATGAGGATGTCCTGTTCGTCAAGACAAAGGGTGTCGCGAACAGCGGCAATATGCTCGGGAAGCTTTGTTTTTGCTATTTTGTCCGTTTTGGTTGCAATGACTACGGCACTGTCATAGCGGCTCTTAAGCCATGCAAACATTGATATATCGTCTTTTGTAGGCTTGTGCCTTGCATCTACAAGCAGGAAAACGGCACAAAGCTGAGGGCGGGTTTCCAGATAGGTATTTATCATAACCGCCCATTTTTCACGTTCTTTTTTTGATACCTCTGCATAGCCGTAGCCCGGCAGGTCAACAAAGCATACACTACTGTCAACATCGTAAAAGTTAATGGTTGCTGTTTTGCCGGGGTGCGAGCTTGTTCGAGCAAAGTTTTTTCTGTTTAAAAGCTTGTTTATAAAAGAAGATTTACCCACGTTTGAGCGACCTGCAAGTGCAATTTCGGGGACAACACTTGCAGGGTACTGCTTGGGGCTTACTGCAGATATAAGAAGCTTTGTATTATGAATGTTCATATCTCTCTCCGTGTGATGCGCCTGTCACCGGTGGAATAAATGCAGGATGCTCCACATTAATAGCCGAAGGTGAAAGGGCATTTTTTATTACCTCGTCCATACTTGATACAGGAACAAAGGTGAGCTTTTTCTTTACGTTCTGGGGAATTTCGTTTAAGTCCTTCTGATTGTCAGATGGAAGGATAACAGTTTTAACACCGTATCTGTATGCGGCAAGCACCTTTTCGGTAATACCGCCTACAGGAAGAACACGTCCGCGTATGGTTACCTCACCGGTCATTGCAATATCACCGCGGACAGCTCTGCCTGTAAGAGCAGAAATTATTGCCGTGGCAATGGTAATACCTGCAGAAGGACCGTCTTTTGGTACTGCGCCCTCGGGCACGTGAAGGTGTATATCCTTTTTACTATAAAACTCGGGGTCAATATTTAAAGCATTGGCTCTTGTACGGATAAAGCTTATAGCAGCGCGAGCAGATTCCTTCATAACATCGCCCAAATTACCTGTAAGCTCAATTTTGCCGCTGCCGTCCATAATATTTACTTCGATACTGAGGGTATCACCGCCAACGGGTGTCCATGCAAGACCGCGTACAATACCTGTGTCCTCAATATAGGACAGGGTTTCACGACGGTACTTTTTGGTGCCCAGGTAATCTTCAAGATTGCGGGGTGTAACCTCAACAGCTTCAGCACCTGAAACAAGTGCTTTTGCAGCACGTCTGCAAACAGTGGCAAGTTCACGTTCCAGATTACGCACACCTGCCTCGCGTGTGTAATAATCTATTACATCGGCAATAGCAGAGCGCTGAATTTTAAAGCTTTCAGCGGAAAGACCGTGCTTTTTCATATTCTTGGGAACAAGATGACGGGTTGCAATCTGAATTTTTTCTTCAGACGTGTAGCCCGACAGGTCAATTATTTCCATACGGTCAAGCAGGGGACGGGGAATGTTTTCTGCATTGTTTGCAGTTGTTAAAAACATTATATCCGACAGGTCAAAGGGTATTTCTATATAGTGGTCACGGAATGCGAAATTCTGCTCAGAATCCAGGACTTCGAGTAAGGCAGATGCAGGGTCGCCCTTATAGTCGCTGCCAAGCTTGTCCACCTCATCAAGTAATACAAGTGCATTTGACGAGCCTGCAAGGCGTACTGCATTTATAATTCTGCCCGGCATTGCACCGATATAGGTTTTACGGTGACCGCGTATTTCAGCCTCGTCACGCACACCGCCCAGGGAAACACGCACATATTTTCTGCCAAGAGCCTCGGCAATTGAGCGGGCAATGGAAGTTTTACCAACGCCGGGAGGGCCTACCAGACAAAGTATTTGTCCGCCTATGCCACCGGTGAGATTGCGAACGGCAAGATACTCTAAAATGCGTTCCTTAACCTTTTTCATACCAAAGTGGTCTGCATTTAATATTTTTTCAGCATTTTTAATGCTCTTGTTTTCAGGTGTTTTTATACCAAAGGGTAGCTCAAGTAAGCAGTCAAGGTAATTACGTATAACAGCGCCCTCGGGTGAATTGGGAGCAGATTTGGCAAGGCGTGAAAGCTCTTTATTGGCTTTTTTGAGCGCCTCCTCAGGCAGATTTGCCTTTTCTATAAGCTCTCTGTATTCGTCAACCTCGTCTGCCTCATCGCCGTCAAGCTCACGGTTTATAACCTTTATCTGCTCACGGAGAAAATATTCGCGCTGATGCTGGTCTATATTACTGCGCACTTTAAGCAAAATATCACGTTCTGCTTTTAAAACCTCGGTTTCCCTTGAAAGAATTTCAGCAAGAGAGGTAAGCCTTTCCATAACATCAGGCTCTGCCAGAACTGTCTGTTTGTCTTCAACCGTGCTTATGAAGTTACCCGCAACCATATCAGCATACTGTCCCAAATCGTCAATGCCTGCAATAGACTTTAAAGTATCGGGAGACATATTGGGATTTACCGACAAAAACTCATCAAGCATTTCCTGAATAATGCGACGGGATGCTTCTTCGTCCAGGGGAGTAATGTTTTTGGCCGAAGAACGCACCTCTGTGCAATCACACTGAAAACAGGGTTCAATTGCCGTTACCATATCAATTTTTGCGCGGTAAAGACCTTCAACAAGTACACGCACATTATTGTTTGGCAGCTTTAAAAGCTGTTTAACCTTTGAAACGGTACCTATCTGGTAAAAGGATTCCGCAGTGGGATTTTCAACGGTAACATCCTTCTGCGCGGTCAGGAAAACAAGCTGTTCACCTGCCATTGCCATTTCAAGTGCGGCTATTGACTTTTTGCGCGCAACATCAAAATGAAGAATCATATAGGGAAAAACAACAAGTCCGCGAACGGGAATAAGCGGAAGGGTTGCTCTTTTCTTTATATTAGCCATGGTTATTCCTTTCTTGAAGAAAAATTATAATGTTAATATACCTATTATAACGTTAAATTATGAGGATTTCAAGAAAAAATACAAAAAACACGGCGTGATTTGTTGTCACGCCGTGTTTTGAACAGATAAACTAATTACAGCAGCCGCCGTCACCCGTATTATCAGGGACAAAATCACCCTTTATGGGAGGGAAGAAATCGTCAATGGGGAAGCCCAGCTGTTCAAACAGTTCACAGGGGTCCTTTTCGGTTGTTGTAACACAATCCTTATCGGGAATGCAGAAATCATATGCAGGAATAAGCAGCTGTGTTTCACGTTCAAGCTTTACAATGGTAAATAAACCAAGAGAAACGTATACTCGCTTTTGTTCGCCGCTAAAAAGGAGACCACCGTCAAAAAGCTGGTGCACAGCATCGGGAATGCCTGAGGGGTCTGCAAACTCGCAAGAAGAACAGCAAGGCTCGCAGGCATCGGCAATACGGGCGGAAAGACAAACAGGGTCTACCACCTCGACAACTGCGCGGGGAAGATTTGTTTTCATCCAGTTTTGAGAATCAAACTCGCATTTTTTATAGTCGGAAGAGAAAATTTTTGCGCTTCCTTCCGAACCAAAAAGAGCAACCTTCTTTTCGTATGCCGCAAAGCCGCACACCTTTGAGGGAGAACCTGCGCAGGTGTATAAATCAAGGGTAATGCGGAAATAAAATTTGAGGTCAACAGTGTAAAAACCGCGGTTGAAGGGAAGTGGCTCAACATCGGTAAACACCCAGATTATCTCTGCGTTTCTGCATTTTACCGAGGTTGCACGGTCAAGCAGATTTTGTGCGGATGCAGGAAGATAAACCCGTAAATCCTCAAGACATTCTTTTGCACGGCAGGAGTCATAAACCTGCTGTGTCTGAATACAAACCGCTTCTTTGCAGTTGCGGCTGTCAAAGTTCATATCATCCATAAGTATTACCTCCATTTTAGAAATTCAATACATAATATGTGCATACCCTGCTTTTGGTGATTTTTCTTGCACAGGCATATTTACAAATTTTTCGGGTAAAAATAGCCTTAACAACCAATACTATTTGTTTGACGGAGGTCGTATGAAAAGACAACTTCAAAGCAGTTATAAAATAATAAAAAGGTACAGGGATGCGCACTTATCAGGGACAAAGGCAGCCTCATCCGACGAGTGGTTGCTTGATAATTTTTATATAATAAAACAGGATACCGTAAGCCTTTGTGAACAACTAAGCCGTGTTTCCAAAAAGGAAATCCGCGGTTTTTACAAGGATGCATATATTGTTCTTCTGGCAGGTAAATTTTTAAAGAAAAACGAGCTTAGGTTTAATATGCCCGAGCTTGCAGTTTTTTTGAAAAAGGAGCAGGAGAAAAATCCGCTTAATATTGCGGAGTTGTGGTTTTTCCCCGCTGCCATTAAAATTGCTCTTATATCCGAAATTGCGGCTCTTTGCAAAAAAGGTGACGAGTCGGCAAAAATGGCAAATGCGATAAAGTCACTGATAGGTGTACGGGATGTAAACTGGAAGGAGGAGTATGAGCGCTTAAGCCCTGTTGACGGAATTTTAAGCAAAGACAGGGTGTATCCTTTGATGAGCTTTGAAACAAAGGAGGTATACCGTAAGGCTGTAACACGTCTTGCGCGTATTACGGGAAACTGTGAAACAGCTGTTGCGCGCACCGCAATTGAGCTTACCAAAAACGAAAGCGGGCGCGAGGGGCATGTAGGCTATTACCTGACAGATAAAGGAGAACAGGCACTAAGACAAAAAATGGGGGTAAAGGCAAAGGTGAAAAAATCCCCCGCAGTACTGTATACAGGAGCACAGGCATTTATCTCGGGCTTAATCTGCGCAGGAATTTACATTGTGACTAAAAGTGCAGGAGGAACTCTACTGGCAGCCTTGCCCGTGTTTGAGATTGTAAGTGGTGTTATAAACCATATAATATTAAAAACAGTACCTCCGCGCAGAATTCCCACTATGGAGCTTAAGGAGGGAATTCCAAAGCATGGTAAGACCCTTGTGGTTTACCCAACACTTATTACATCGGCAAAGCAAGGCGTGGAAATGGCAGAAAGGCTTGAGGTATGCTATCTTGCGAATAAAGATGACAATTTACGGTTTGCCCTGCTTGGTGATTTTAAAGACAGTAACAATAAAACAGAGGAAAACGATAAGGAAATAATAGATAAAACAAGAGCAAAAATCAGGGAATTGAACAATAAATACGGAAGCAGGTTTGTATATCTTCACAGACAAAGAATATTCAGCAAAAATCAGGGGAAATGGATGGGCAGAGAACGAAAAAGAGGGGCACTTGCTGACCTGAACGGTTTTCTGCGCGGAAAGTATAACTTTGAACTGGAGGAGGGCGATACCAAAGGATTAAGGGAAACAGTGTATGTAATTACACTGGATTCGGACACGTTTTTGCCGATAGACGGGGCAAAAAAACTTGTGGCTGCAATGCTTCACCCTTTAAATAAAGCAAAAATCCAGGGCGGAAGAGTAACAGAGGGGTATGGAATTATTGAACCCAAAATATATACAGACCTGACCGCCTGCGGAAAAACATTTTTTTCAAGGGTATATGCAGGACAGGGCGGTGTGGACAGCTATTCTTCGCTGTCTGCGGATGTGTATATGGACCTTTTCGGTGAAGCAGTTTTTACGGGAAAAGGCATTTATAATGTGGATGTTTTTGAAAAGTGTACAGGCAACGCAATACCTGATAATACTGTTTTGAGTCACGACCTTCTGGAAGGCGGATACTGTAGGTGCGGATTATCCCCTGACGTAGAGGTATACGATGGTTATCCTGCAAGCTTTATGTCCTACGCATCAAGAATGCATAGGTGGATTCGCGGTGACTGGCAGATTTCAGGATGGTTAATGCCGTGGGTGGCAGACAGGCAGGGCTCGCGAATAAAAAATCCTTTGACGGGTCTTACAAAGTGGAAGATTTTTGACAATCTAAGACGAAGTCTTACACCGGCAGCGCAGGTTATACTGCTTATACTTGCACCCGTTTTTGCGGGAAACAGCGTGCTGTGGGTAGGCATATCTCTTATTTCCCTCTGTGTATCGGCAATACTGTATTTTATTGATGCATTTTTGAATATGCGATTCAGATTTATGGGTGATAAGCTATATGCGGATTTTTTCTACGGTGCAAGAGCGAGCATTTATCAGGCAACTTTTAAAATAATATTTTCTGCGTATTCAGCGTATATGTCGGTTGATGCCGTGGTACGTGCCGTTATTCGCCTTAAAAGAAAAAGAAAAACTCTTGAGTGGGTAACGGCGGATGAAAAAGATAAAAAAGCAAATGACGGCGTGGCATACCATTACCTGAAAATGACGTCCTCTGTACTGGCGGGTGCAGCAGCCATAACGGTAGGCATGACTTGTGGAGGTAAATACCCGGGTTTTGGGGTTGTGTTGGGAATTGTGTGGGCGGCAGCACCTCTTATCGCCTGTTTTTCGGGTCAGGTGTGGGAAGAGGATAAAGAAAGGTTTGCACGTAAACACAAAGAAAGTCTTTTTGAAATGGCGGAGAGAATATGGAGGTTTTTTGACCGGTACATGAACGAGGGAGATAATTTTCTGCCTCCTGACAATGTACAGATTCAGCCATATAAAGGAGTAGCACACAGGACAAGTCCTACAAATATAGGGCTGGGGATGGTGGCGGTTATATGCGCACATAAGCTGGGATTTATAACAATGAGTGAAGTTCAAGCAAAGCTCACCGCCATGCTGAATACACTTGATAAAATGGAAAAGTGGAGAGGACATTTATATAACTGGTATAATACAAGCACTCTCGAACCCCTGCGCCCTAGATATGTTTCTACAGTGGACAGTGGCAATTTTGCCTGCTATCTGATGGTTGCGGCAAAGGCGGTAGAAAAGGATTTACCGCATATTGCAGAAAAGATACTGGACATTTCAAAAGGTATGGTCTTTGAGCCTTTATATGATGCGGATAAAAAGCTTTTTTCCATAGGCTACAGTGTGGACGAAAACAGGCTTACAAATTCATACTATGATTTACTTGCCAGTGAGGCAAGACAGGCGGGTTTTCTTGCTGTGGCAAGGGGAGAGGTGAAACCCGAGCATTGGTTCAGGCTTGACAGGAGCCTTACTGCGGCAGATGGCTACAAGGGGCTTGTATCATGGACCGGAACAATGTTTGAGTATCTTATGCCATTACTCATAATGAAGAATTATAAAAACAGTCTGTTTAGTGAAACCTACCGCTTTGTGCTGCAAAATCAAAAAAAATACGGGCAGAAAAGACGAACGCCATGGGGGGTGTCCGAGTCGGGCTACTATAGCTTTGACAAGGATCAAAACTACCAGTACAAAGCCTTTGGTATACCGGAGCTCGGATTGAAAAGGGGACTTTCCGATGACGTGGTTATAACACCCTACGCCTCCTTCCTTGGAATGATGGTGGAGCCTGAAGCGGCTATGGGCAATATTGAAAGGCTGAAAAAAGAGGGGATGTACGGCGAATACGGAATGTTTGAAGCAGTGGATTACCGTCCCGACCCGTCATACGGTGTAAAAAAGGGTGTTGTAAAGAGCTACATGGCACATCATCAGGGTATGAGTCTTGCGGCTGTTACCAATGTTTTGTGCGGTGGAGTGTTGCAGGAGCTGTTTCACGCATACCCCGAGGTCAGGGCGGCAGAACCACTGCTGAAAGAACGTATTCCGGTTAATGTAATAATAAAGAAAGATACAAAAAGGGTGGTTGAACCTGTTAAATCCAAATGGCAGAGCACAAAGGAATGTGTGCGCGGATTTTCGGAGGAGTATGCTTTACCGCCTGTGCACATTTTGTCAAACGGGGCATATTCTGTTGTAATTGACAGCAAGGGGAACGGATACAGTGTTCTTGACCGCATAATGCTTAACAAATTCGATTTGTATGGCAGGGGTCAAAACATATATGTAAAATGCACACAGACAGGCAAGGGGTGGAGCGGATATGGAGATAATTGTGTTTTTGCGCCACACATTGCAGAGTATCGCGCAGAAAATGACGGTATTGAAACAAATCTGGCAGTATACGTGACACCGGATGACAATGCAGAAATAAGACGGTTGACTGTAATAAATAAAACAGATAGTCAAAAGAACTTTGAGGTATTTGTCTTTTATCCGCTGTCGCTGACCACCCACGAGGCACAGATTGCACATAGTGCTTTTGCAAATTTGTTTGTGAAAACAGAATACAGGGATGGAGTGCTGTATGGGGAACGAAGAAAACGGGGTGCAGATGACAAAACCTTTACCGGATTTTGTCTGCCTTTCGTGGAAAGTAAAGCCGGCTGGTCAGTGCAGTTTGAAACTGACAGAAGTGTTTTTGTGGGCAGGGGAGGAAACCACTTAATCCCCGCAGGGTTTAATGATGTTAATGCCTTGTCGGGAAGCGAGGGCAATGTACTCGACCCGTGCTTTGCTGTGCGTGTAAATATCAGTGTAGAAAAAGGAGAAAGTGCGTCGGTAAGCTTTGTAAGCGGTATGGCAGACAGCATTAATTCTGCAAAACGCATAGCCGAAAAATATAAAACAATAAACCCGATGGATGTGGCAGAAGACGCGTACAGAACTGTAAAAACGCAAAACCTGAGCCTGAACCTTAAAGAGGGCGAGGAGAAAGCCTTTCTCAATGCACTGCCTCATATTATATACGGCGGATGCCCCACAGGTGAGAGGGAAAAATGTATATTACAAAACAAATTACCCATCAGTGAGCTGTGGAAAATGGGAATATCGGGCGATGTGCCCCTGGTACTTGTAAGATTGTCCGACAAGCAGGATATAGCTGTGCTTGATGAAATGCTGAGAGCACACGCGTACTGGAGGTACAAGGGAATACAGACCGACCTTGTGATATTGTGCGACGAGCCTGCAGGGTATATAAAACCCCTTGGCGAAGAGATAAAAAAGCGGGTGGAACACGGCAGAAACGGTATATACCTTGTAAGCCGGGATATAACAGAGCAGGACAGAACCCTTTTGTGTGCAATTTCAAAAATATATATAAATGCCGCAAAAGGTGGACTTGAACAGATTACTCCTTCACCTAAAAAACCTGTGTTGCCGCAAAAAACCAATTTTGAAGGACACACCGATTTGCCATTTGATGAACCGGATGTTTTTTACAATGGTTATGGAGGGTTTTACGGGGACGAGTATGTCATAAATCAGAAAAAGGCAGGCAACACTCCTGCACCATGGGTAAATGTTATTGCAAATTCTGTTATAGGATTTATTGCAGGTGAAAGCGGTGGTGGATATACCTGGAGGCATAACAGCCGTCAGTACAGACTCACGGCGTGGCAGAATGACCCGGTGTGCGACAGCGTTACCGAAAAGATTGTTATAACCGAAGGGGAAGATGCTTTTTCGCCCGTGGCAGGAGTCTTTAATGAGAAAGGGCATTACTTAACCCGTCATGGATTCGGGTACACAAAGTATCTGCGTAAAACCCGTGAACTGGATATGCAGGTGACAATGTTTGTTCCGGTATCGGACAGTGTAAAGCTTATATGTGTAAAAATAAAAAATAATGCACAAAGAGAAAGAAAACTGCGTGTATCCTTTTCCATGCAGCCGGTTATAGGGGTGAATTTGTTTGAAACAAGGGGCAGAAAGAGGTATTTTCCGTTGAATGACGGTGCTGTGGGGATACAGAATGCTTTTTCGGGGGATGAAAGAACCGTATTCGTAGGAAGCGGAGGACATACTCACCACCATCTCAGGGATGTTATGTCAGGAATTTCTCATGGAGACACAGGTGGAGGATACGATGCGGATGTAACTGTATATGAAAATGTTTTGCTGGTACCCGATGAAGAAACAGAGCTTGTATTTATGCTTGGTGCAGAGGATAACCGCGAAAATGCAGAAAAACTGATACAGAGATATAAAAATATGCAAAAGGTTACAGAGGCTTTTGAACAGATGAAAGGTCAGCATAAAGAGATGCTAAAAGCAATAAAAGTAAAAACACCGTCTGAAAGCTTTAATCTTATGTTAAACGGACGGCTGCTGTATCAGGCGTATGTATGCCGTATGCTTGCACGCACAGGTTTTTATCAGTCAAGTGGGGCCTTCGGCTTTCGCGACCAGCTTCAGGACAGCCTTGCTCTTATGTATGCGACACCTGAAAAGGCGAGGGAGCAGATACTCCGACACGCCGCACATCAGTTTGAAGAGGGAGATGCCCTGCATTGGTGGCACGAGGAAGAAAATATGCCGGACAAGGGCGTAAGAACAAGGTTTTCGGATGACAGGCTCTGGCTTTGCTATCTGGTGCTTGACTATATAAAAATTACAGGTGACAAGAGTATACTGGATGAAAAGGTGGAATATATAACAGACAGACCGTTGAGCGCCGGGGAGGAAGAAAGGTACACTGTGGCAGTAAAATCCACTCTCTCGGAAAGCATTTACGACCATTGTACAAGAGCTATAGATGTTTCAATGAACACAGGAGCACACGGGTTA
Organism: Clostridia bacterium; assembly: GCA_045592225.1. Lineage (GTDB taxonomy): Bacteria > Bacillota > Clostridia > UMGS1883 > UMGS1540 > JAZNUH01. The sequence continues at coordinate 30,581 of JAZNUH010000069.1, forward strand.
CCGCTTATGGGCGGTGGCGATTGGAATGACGGTATGAACAACATCGGTATAAAGGGTAAAGGCGAGAGTGTTTGGCTCGCATGGTTCTTTGCAAAAATACTGAATGAATTTGCAGTATATACCGATAACAAAAGAGCGAAGCGGTACAGACAACACGCACAAAATATTATTGATGCGGCAGAGAGAGCGTGGGACGGAGAATGGTACAGACGAGCATATTTTGATGACGGTACGCCGGTTGGTTCAGCACAAAATGAGGAGTGCAGAATTGATGCTATAAGCCAATCCTGGGCGGTGATTTCTCAGGCGGGAGATAAAGACAGGGCGAAAACTGCAATGGATAATGTAAAAAGACTGCTTGTGGACGATACTCACGGTATAGTAAAGCTTCTTGCACCACCCTTTGACAAAAGTAAGCCAAGCCCGGGCTATATACAAAGCTATCTGCCGGGCATAAGAGAGAACGGTGGACAATATACCCACGCAGCTGTGTGGACAGGTATTGCCTACGCACTTTTGGGTGATGGAGAACAGGCAATGAAGATTTTTGATATGATAAATCCCGTAAATCACTCGGATGTTCAGCTTCTTGCAAACATTTATAAAACCGAACCCTATGCCGTGGCGGCAGATGTTTACAGTACGCCGCCCCATACAGGCAGGGGCGGATGGACGTGGTATACAGGTGCGGCGGCGTGGATGTACCGCTTTGGTATCGAGTATCTGCTTGGCTTTAAAAAGAAGGGTAATATTGTTAAATTTGAACCCTCCCTGCCTGATGATTGGAAGGAGTTTACCTTTGAGTATATGTACAAGGATACACTCTATACCTTTAATGTAAAAAGGGGAGAGAATAAAACAGGAGAAATTCAGCTTGTGAACGATAAAAAAGAGCACACAGAGGAAGTTTATTTCAACTGAATAAGACAAAGACCTCACTTAAACTGGCATGTTTTATGTGAGGTTTTTTATTGACAATATTTATTTATCCATGATAAAATAATTTAAAAATTAAAGAGGAAAGGAAGAGCGTTTTGCAGATACCTTTATATAAATCAGAGGCAGGACTTTTCCTGCCGCCAAAGTCGGTTGTGAAAGATGAAATCTTACACGTTATTCACAATACTTTTACCGCTGAAGTGCTGGAGTACGGAAAGCAGCTGGAAAAAGAGGGATTTACCTGTTATATGTGCCGAGAAATTCCGGCGGGTTCAAAAAATTCCGGACTGATTAATCTTGCATGTACATATATTCGTGAGGACATGCATATTTCTATGTTTTTTGCAGGAGCATTTCATTTGCTGACAATTTCTGTATCAGCACCGACGGCTTTACCGCCACAGAGTGTGAGCGAATATAAAAACCGTACACCGCTGTCTTTGACACAGTGCGATATATATACCGGTATGAGCTATGTCGTACAAAACAGAGATGGAAGCTTTATACTTATGGACGGCGGAAAGTTGCTTGAAGAGGATATTTGTAAACTGTATAATTTTCTTAAAGAAAAAACACCCGAGGGTGAAAAAATCCGCATAGCACTATGGATGTTTTCACATGCAGATTATGACCATGTGCATCTGGCAACTGCTTTTGTGAAGAAATACTGTAACGAGATTGATATTGATGGGGTTGCATATCAGTTCCCCGACCCGTACACAACCACATACTACTATAGAAGTCCGGAGGAAATAAACGGAAACGCCATTGCACTTTTAGAAGCATTTGAACAATACCATCCCAATACAGTAACATACCATTTGCATAATGGTCAGAGATTTTTGTTCCCGGGCGTTGAAATAGAAATTTTATGGACAGCAGACCAACTGGAGCCTCACGCATTTATTTCTGCCAACTGCACAAGCTCTGCTTGGAGACTGAAATTTGATAACGGAAAAACTGCTATGTTTCTCGGAGATTGTATGAGTGATGCCTGCCGAAGGATTGCGCATATCTACGGAGACTATTTGAAAAGCGATATACTTCAGGTTGCTCACCATGGACTTACCGGTGGGGATAAGGGCTTGTATCAGCTAATTGATCCGGATATTTGCCTGTGGCCTACTTCACCACAGCGATTTAACGGCACCACAGAAGGTCATAAGAATCGATGGTGTCTGGGTGAAGGTGAATGTGATTTTAATGCATGGATAAGAGATGACAGTATACGCAAAAGGGAGCATTACCCCCTGGGAGAAACAGTGACAATAATGATGGACTAAAAAACCGGCTGTAGCAATGGCTACAGCCGGTTTTAAGTTTAATTTTATTTGCCTTCAACAAGTCTCTGTGTATCCAGAGCAATCATAAGCTCTTCGTTTGTGGGGATAACCAGGGTCTTAACAGTAGCATCGGGAGCACTTACATCAATGTCTACACCGCGCTGTTTGTTCTTTTCTTCATCAATCTTAAGACCGAAGAAGGAGAGTTCTTTACAGAGCAGACTTCTCATAGCAACATTGTTTTCACCGATACCTGCAGTGAATACGATAGCATCAACACCGTTCATAGCGGCAATATACTGACCGATGAACTTTTTAACGCTGTAGTTAAACATATCAAGAGCCAAAGCAGCCTTTTCGTCCTTGTCAGCCGCAGCTTCCAGATCACGGAAGTCGCTGCTCATTTCGGAAACGCCGAGAACGCCGGACTTTTTGTTCAGTACATCATTAGCTTCCTTGAAGGAAAGACCCTCTTTTTCCTGAATAAATGTAACGATAGCGGGGTCAATGTCACCGCAACGTGTTCCCATTACAAGACCTGCAAGGGGAGTGAAGCCCATGGATGT
>JAZNUH010000070.1:0-17971 GCA_045592225.1 Clostridia bacterium
ATGGGCAGTAGCAAAATATTTTTTACTACTGCCCCGGTTTTAATATTCTATTTTAATTTCTCCGTCCGCTTCACTTACTCTTATTCTTCCGCCGGCGGTTACCGCCTCGGAGATAATAAGGTAAGCAACCTTATCCTCAAGCTCTTTTTGAATAACTCTGCGCAAGGGTCTTGCACCGTTTTTAAATTCTGTGCCCTTCTGAAGCAGAAGTTCAACAGCATCGTCGCTGATTTCAAAACCAATTTCCTTCTCACCGAGTTTTTCGGCAAACTCGCCAATGAGTTTTTTAAGGATTTCTCTCAAAACATCGGTTGTAAGAGTATTAAACACAAGTATTTCATCTATTCTGTTTAAAAACTCGGGGCGGAAAATTTCTTTAAGTGCATTCTTGGCCTTTTGCTCGCTTGCCTGATTTTCGCTCGCTGTATAACCCATAGAGCCGCCCTTATAGTCCGAGCCGGCATTGGTGGTCATAATTATAACCGTGTTTTCAAAGCTTATCTGCTTGCCGTGACTGTCTGTTATTTTTCCGTCATCCAGTATCTGCAACAGAATGTTAAACACCTCTGCGTGCGCTTTTTCAATTTCGTCAAGCAAAATTACAGAATAGGGGCGACGGCGCACCTTTTCTGTAAGCTGACCTGCATCGTCATAGCCCACATATCCGGGCGGTGAGCCTATAATTTTAGATACGGTGTGCTTTTCCATATACTCGGACATATCAAGACGGATAAGAGCATCCTCACTGCCAAACACTGCCTCAGCAAGTGCGAGCACAGTTTCGGTTTTGCCCACGCCTGTCTGCCCTGCAAATATAAAGGATACGGGGCGCTTTTTCTTGGAAAGACCTGCTCTGCCGCGTCTTATTGCCGCTGAAACCGCTTCAATTACATGGTCCTGTCCCTTTACTCTCTCCTTCATTGTGCTTTCAAGCTCCAGAAGCTTGCCTGTATTTTCGCGGGTAATTTGTCTTGCGGGAATTTTTGTCCACCGCTCTATTACTCCTGCTATATCTTCAACTGTAAGCACAGTATCCTTTGCCTCACCTTTGAGCTTTTCAACACGGTCAGAGAGCACGCATTCCCTGGACTTCATTTCCGATGCCTTTTCAAAATCCTCGCTTTGTGCTTCGTTGAAGGCTTCTATTTCAGCTCGTACAGCCGCAAGCTCACCCTCTGTCTTTGCTAGCTCTGCAATCTGTGTGTTGTTAAGATTTGCTCTTGATGCCGCCTCGTCAATTACATCTATTGCCTTGTCGGGTAAAAAGCGGTCATTTATATATCTTTCGCTGAGCACCGCTGCCGCGCGGGCAACATGCTCGCTTATTACTACATTGTGGAAGTTTTCATAGTAAACCTTTATGCCCATTATAATTTCAACTGTCTGCTCAATATCAGGCTCATCCACATTTATAGTCTGGAAACGTCTTTCAAGCGCCGCATCCTTTTCAATAAATTTTCTGTATTCGTTTGTGGTGGTAGCGCCTATTACCTGAATTTCACCACGGGCAAGTGCCGGCTTTAAAATGTTTGCCGCATTCATTGCACCCTCGGCTTCGCCTGCGCCAACAATGTTGTGCAGTTCGTCAATTACAAGTATAATATTGCCCTGTGCACGCACCTCTTCAATTATGCTTTTAAGACGTGCCTCAAACTGACCGCGGAACTGTGTGCCCGCAACAATAGCGGTAAAGTCCAGAAGATATATTTCCTTGTCCATAAGCTTTGCCGGAACACTCTTTTCTGCAATGCGCACCGCAAGTCCCTCGGCAATTGCGGTTTTACCAACGCCCGGGTCTCCTATAAGGCAGGGGTTATTTTTGGAACGGCGGTTTAAAATTTCTATACAGCGGGTAATCTCTGCATCCCTGCCGATCACTCTGTCCACCTTACCCTCGCGCGCTTTTGCGGTAAGATTTGTGCCGTATGAATCCAGCACTCTTTTCTTTTTGCTCTTTTTCTTCTTTTCGTCTTTAGTGTCACCCTCGGGCGCATTGTGTGTGCTGTCGGGTGTTTCGTTATTCTTTGAAAGCATATTGAAAATATTGCCTATTGCCTGCTCGTTCATCATACCCGCAAGCGCTTCTTCAGGCATTTCCTGTATGCTCTCGTTCATGGATTCTTCCATTTCGGCAAGCTCCTCCATGGACATACCCATATTCTTTGCAATCTGATCAATATCTTTAAGACCCAGCTCCTTTGCACAGGAAAAGCACAGGCCCTCGTTTTCTGTTTTGCCGTTTTCAACCTTTGTTATAAAAATTACAGCCATATTCTTTTTACAACGTGAACATAATACCATTTGAAATTTTCCTTTCGCTGAATGTGTACCGACTATTATACCACATTAATTTTTAAAAAGCAAAAAAAAATATGCCGACTTGACAAAATTGTCAGCTTTATGTAAAATTATACCCGAACGGAGGGACGTCCATGATGATTCGAACAAAAATTTTAATTGCTTTAAACCGACTTTTCAAAGCGCCTCTGCATCCCTTTAATATGCAAAACGACGGAGTTAAAACCTACGCTGAATGGCAGTTTGAAAAGGGCGGCGAAACCATAAAATTTTATCTTAAAAGCCACAGCGCCGATGAAATGTTTAAAGACAAAACCGTTGCCGATATAGGCTGCGGTGCGGCGGGCAAGTCCCTTTACTATGCATCTCTCGGTGCTAAAAAGGTGCTGGGTGTGGAAATTTTGGAAAAGTACAGGACAGAGGCAGAAGTTCTTGCACAAAAGCTGGGTCTTGCCGACAAATTTGAATTTGTGGCAGCCGATGCAGCACATCTGCCCTTTGAAAATGACAGTATTGATACAATAATTATGAACGATGCAATGGAGCATGTCGACAAGCCCGAAGAAGTGCTTGCCGAAATACTGCGTGTGCTTACTCCCGGCGGCAAGCTGTTTGTAAACTTTCCGCCCTATTACCATCCCTTCGGCGCACATCTGAGCGATGCAATTTATATTCCCTGGGTGCACATGTTCTTTTCCGACAAGGTGCTTATTGAAAGCTATAAAGAGCTTGTACGCCCCCTGCCTGACGGTGCGGACAGAGTAAAATTCCGTATATCCGATGACGGCACCCGTTTTTCCTATATAAACGGTATGACCATAAAGAGATTTGAAAAAATACTTAAAAAAATGAATATAACACCTGCATATAAAAGCCACGAACCTCTGCGGAGCATTTTTAAACCCCTTGCAAAGCTCCCTCTGCTTCGTGAAATGTTTGTAAAAATGGTTGTATGTGTAATAGAAAAGAGATAGCCAAGGCTATCTCTTTTCTGTGTTTATCCTTATAACTTCCATGTTTTTTGTAACAAATACTGCAGATATATTATTTTCCTTTGCAAACTCAACACCCTTTTCTTCTCCCATTAAAAACAAGGTTGTGGACAGGGCGTCGCCATCAACCGACAGGTCGGTGACAACGGTGACTGATGCTAAATTGTTTTGCACAGGGTAACCTGTTTTGGGGTCTAAAATGTGGTGATACAACACACCGTCTTTTTCAAAAGAGCGCTCGTAAATACCTGCAGTAACTACCGATTTGTCGGTAACAGGCAGGGTGCGCACCGTTTCTCCCGGGGCATAGGGCTTTTGTATTCCTATTTCAAAGGGCTTACCCTTTTTATCGCCTATACAAAGCACATTTCCGCCTAAATTTATAACGGCACTTTTTATTCCCTTTTCCATTAAAAACTCTTTCACTTTATCGGCTATGTAGCCCTTGGCTATTGCTCCCATATCAAGGCTCATACCCTCTTTAATGCTTACCCTGTTGCCCGAAACTGAAATATCCTTATAGTTTATGTTTTCGGCAGCGGCAGACAGCTTTTCTTCATCGGGCAGAATATGATTGTCAAAATCCCACAGCGAGCTTGCCGCTCCTACCGATATGTCAAACAGTCCTCCTGACCACTCGGAATAGTGTACTGACTTTTTAATAAGCTCTACTGTTTCGTCGGTTACCTCCGCGGTGCTATTTTGATTTATGTTCCATATATCGCTTCCCTCTGTTGTTTTACTTAAAAGCTTTTCATATTTTTTGCACAGGTCAATACACTCTCTTGCCGTTTGCTCGTCTCCGTCATACAGGGTGACGGTTACAGACGTATCAAGAGCGAAATCAGTAACAGACACCGGCTGTTTTATACAGCCGGTGCACATCAAAACTATTAATAATAAAAAAACTGCCTTCTTCATTTAAAAACGATTGTCCTCCGCCTTGGGGCTGCCGAAAATCACGGTAAATGCCGCTACTATGTACAGTAATATTGCAATAATAACAAAGAATGTAAAGCCGCAGCCTGTCAGTGCAAATTTTACTATTCCAAGCCATGCGCTATAGAAAAACAGCGAAACAGCCACAATTATTTTTATAAAAATTGAAACACCGTCATATTTTGGGTGCAAGGTAAGTACAAGCACCGCTATAGACAGCAGCACCAGAAAAATGGCTATTGCCTGTATGCTTATTACATTTGTGCGGGTTACAACCACACCCATATTTTCCATGGTATCTCTCAAAGGTGAGCCGATAAAAAAGTTGAACAGGCTATAGGCTTTGTCTCCCATACTTATAACAGGAACAAATACCAAAACCAGCAGCAGTCCATATACCGCAGTTATCACAGTTCTTACAAAAGCCTTCATTAGTCCGCCTCCTCACAGGTATTATCTTTTCTTCTTATGTGGCCTGTTGTTATAAAGCTCCACAGGTCGGCAAGTATTCCCGACTGCATAAGGTATTTTACAAAAATCACAATAAAAATGCCAATGAACATTCCCAGAACGCCGCCAAACTTAAGTCCGACATAAATTGCCATAAGTGTTATGAGCGGGTGCACACCTATGCGCTCACCCACTATTCTGGGTTCTAAAATCTGGCGTACTACAAAGCATACACCGTACAAAATGATGGTTGATACACCAAGACGTATATCACCTGTCAAAAGCGAGTATACTGACCAGGGAATAAGCACCGTTCCTGTGCCGAATATGGGCAAGGCATCCAGTACACATATTACAAGCGCCAACAGGAAAGCATAATCCGCAACCTCGCCACCTATTATAAAAAAACCTATCAAAAGCTCCAGAAATGTTATAAACATAAGTGTCAGCTGAGCTTTTATATATCCTGTAAGCGCAAAACCCATTTCATTTTTAAATCCGCCTACATAGTCACGCACACGTTTAGGTAATATAGCAAAAAAGCGGTCATAAAACTGCTCATCACTACTTATAAAGTATGTTCCGAGTACGAGTGCCACAGTAAATACAACGGCAGAGGGTACCGCCTTTGCAACAGATACTGTGCTGTAGAGCACAGGCATAATGGCGCTGCCAATCTTACTGTTTATCTGCTGACTTATTTTATCAAAATCAATGCTTTCTTTAACATATTTACCAAAGTCAAAGCCAAATCTCTCTTTTGCAAAGCTTTGTATATTTTCAAAAAGCTGTGCCATTACTGCGGTTATTCTGTCCCTGTTTTCAATAAGAGAGGTTATTTCCTCCCACAGCTTGTCTGCCAGAGAAACAAGTCCCCACCCGAGCAGGGATATTGACAGCAGCACCAGAAAAAGTGATGCTATTCGTCGTGGCAGATGTACTTTTTTGCTTAAAAAGTTTACCGCCGGGTCAATGATTTTCGCAATGATTGCCGCTATAATAAAGGGCAAAAAAGCGAAAAAAACAACCGGAAAGGCAAACCAAACCAAGAGCACAACCAGTATGGCTATGCCTGCCGCTATAAGTATCCGTTTGTTTTTTTCGCGTGGTGTCATATATCAAATTCCTCTTTACCCAAAAAATATCCCATAAGCTTGTGACCTGTTTTGAAAAGCCTGCCTTCAGCCGCTTTTTCGCTGAATGTTTCAGCCCCGCCGAGATTTTTTGTGCTGTCATATATAAGGCAGGGAACAGGATCACCTGCATGAGTCTTGATTGACAGGGGAGTGGGGTGGTCGGGAAGTACCATTATTTTATGGTCAATGCCCGCCTTTTCCATTTGCGCCTTTATAGGTGCAATAATTTTCCGGTCTATAAGCTCAATAGAACGTACCTTATTCTCAATTTCACCTCTGTGTCCGCATTCGTCGGGCGCTTCAAGGTGAATGTATACAAGGTCTGCATCATTTTGGAGTGCATCTATTGCCGCCTGTGCCTTGCCGTCAAAGTTTGTGTTGACGTTGCCGGTTACGCCGGGCACTTCAATAACATCCATTCCTGCAAGATGACCAATGCCGCGAATAAGGTCAACAGCAGATATAACCGCACCCTTTACACCAAACAAATCATAGAAGTTTGAAAGTGCAGGCTTTTTGCCTTCGCCCCATATCCAGAGTGAATCTGCTGTATGCAATCCGCGTTCACGTCTTGCTATATTTACCGGGTGATTCTTTAAAATCTCACGGCTTTTTTTCATTATGTCTAATATAACCTGATTGTCAGGCAGATATTCTTTTACCGGTCTGTCCGAAATGTCGTGGGGAGGGGTAAGCTTAAAGCTTTCGGGTGCATTATCCCACACCATAAGGTGGCGGTAGCTTACACCGGAGTAAAGCTTAATCCCGGGCACACTTATCTGCTCGTCAAGAGTTTTTATAAGCTGTGCCGCTTCCTCCGAGCTTATCTCGTCAGAGCTGTAATCCTTCATAAACAGGTCATCATATTCACCCTCTCCACCAAGAGTTACAAGGTTTGCACGGAAAGCAGTCTGACTCTCTGTAAGAGTTACGCCTATGCTTGCCGCCTCAAGGGGTGAACGGCCTGTATAATATTTTTTGGGGTCATATCCCATAACAGACAGGTTGGCAACATCGCTGCCCGGCTTTAAGCCTGCAGCAACTGTCTGCACCTTAAAAACCTCGCCCTTTTTGCACATTTCCTCCATGCAGGGCTTGTCTGCCGCTTCCATAGGAGTTTTTCCCGAAAGTGCTTCTATGGGATAATCACTCATTCCGTCACTTAATACTATAATATATTTCATTTTGAAAAATCCTTTCAACCTCTTCTGCGGGCAACCTCGTACATCATAAGAGATGCGGCAACCGATGCGTTTAACGATTCACAGCCGCCCTTCATGGGAATACCCACCAAAAAGTCACATTTTTCGGTTATAAGTCTGCTCATTCCGGCACCCTCGCTGCCTACAACAAGACCTACCGCACCGTCAAAGTCTGCGTCCCACAGCACTCTGTCACCCGCTGCATCTGCCCCTGTTATCCAAAGCCCCTCCTCTTTAAGAAGGTCAATGGTTTTTGCAAGATTGGTTACACGTGCCACAGGTACAACCTCAGCTGCGCCTGCCGCAACCTTTGCAACCGTTGCATTGAGCGAAACACTCTCATGCTTGGGTATAATAACCCCGTGAACACCTGTTGCACGTGCTGTTCTTAAAACGGCACCCAGATTGTGCGGGTCGGTTATCCTGTCGCATATAACAACAAAGGGAGCCTCTCCCTTTGCACGTGCCGACGCCAGAATATCATCTGTGCTTGCATATTCATAGGCTGAAACATAGGCAATTACTCCCTGATGATTTTCGCCTTCGCAAAGGGTATCCATCTTGCGGCGGTCTGTTTCTGCCACAGTAATCTTCATACTCTTTGCAAGGGCAATAATCTTTTTAAGCGAGCCTTCCGGTGCGCCGCTGCGCACCAGAATTTTGTCTATGCTTCGCCCTGTTTTTATTGCTTCAATAACGGGATTTCTCCCGATTATCATATCTTCTTTCATATGTTTGCAAGATTGAATTTTTCGTGAATTACACGAACTGCTGCTTCTGCTTCGCTTCTTTCAACTAAAACAGAAACCTTGATTTCGCTTGTTGCAATCATCTGAATGTTGATGTTGGAGTTGTAAAGTGCTTCAAACATTTTAGCTGCAACACCGGGGTTGCTTGCCATACCTGCACCTACGATGGAAACCTTGGAAACGTTGCTGTCGTGCAGAACCTTTGCAGCACCGATTACAGACATATTTTCGCTCAAAGCTTCAAGCGCGCTGTCCAGTGAGCTTTCGGGAACAGTAAAGCTGATATCCTTTTTACCGTCACGTCCGATAGACTGAAGGATGATATCCACATTTATGTTCTTTTTAGCCATAATAGAGAATACACTGAATGCTTTTCCGGGTGTATCTTCGATATCTATAAGAGAAATTCTTGCTGTGTCGTTGTCTCTTGCAACGCCTCTGATTAACATTTTTTCCACGCTGTTTACCTCCTTAACGGCTGTTCCTTTTTCGTGTACAAAGCTGGAAACAACCTCTAACTTAACATTGAATTTTTTTGCCGCTTCTACTGAACGGTTATGCAGTACGTTTGCACCCAGACTTGCCAGCTCAAGCATTTCGTCATAGGAAATATCATCAAGCTTTGACGCATCGGGAACAATTCTTGGATCTGCTGTGAAAACACCTGTAACGTCAGTATATATCTGACAAAGGTCTGCGTGCAGAGCCGCTGCCAGAAGTACCGCAGATGTATCCGAGCCGCCGCGGCCCAGTGTGGTGATATCGTCATACTTGTTGATACCCTGGAAGCCTGCAACAATAACAACCTTGTTCTGGTCCAGTTCTCTCTGTACTCTTTCACCTGCGATGTTATCAACTCTTGCAGCACCGTGGTTTGAGTTTGTTCTCACACCTGCCTGCCAGCCTGTAAGGGAAATTACGGGGCAACCAAGCTTTTCAAGTGCCATTGCCAGCAGTGACATTGAAATTTGTTCACCGCTGGACAGGAGTACGTCCATTTCTCTTTTGGAAGGAGCTGTGTTTATCTCCTTCGCCTTTGCGATAAGGTCATCTGTTGTGTCACCCTGCGCGGATACAACAACTACTATGCTGTGACCCTGATCATGATATTCTTTAATTCTGTTTGCCACATTCATTACTCTTTCGGCGTTGGCAACAGAGGAACCGCCGAATTTTTGTACAATAAGGCTCATACTTCCATTCTCCTTATAAGTTTTATAAATCCGTCACGACGGGAAAGGGCAGCAAGTGTTGCTTCACTTGCATTGTCAAGCAGAAAGCCTGCTTCGCCTTCTATGCCTACGTCTATACGACGGGCGCCTTCTATTTCAAAATCCGCTTTTGCTCTTATGAGCGCAGAGGATGATGTTTCTTCAATGGGTGTTATATTGCCGCTTGATGCTACCCACATTGTGCGTGCATTTTCGCTTATGCCTCGAACAATTTCAATTATATCGCCAACAACTGCGCTCGCAGTAGGCAGTTTACCTGCGCCGCTTCCGTAAAGCATTACATCACCTACAGACGAGCCTGTAAGGTATGCCGCATTGAATACGCCTTCAACAGAGGAGAGGGGGTGGGATACAGGTATCAGCATGGGTGATACTCTTGCAAAAACCTTTTCTCCGTCAATATCTGCATAAGCTATAAGCTTTAACGAGCAGTCAAGTGCGTTTGCATACTGAACATCATAAAGGTCAATGTTTGTAATACCTTCGGTAGAAATTTCATCAGGATTTACCTCTCTGCCCGAAACCATTGACGATAAAATAGCAATTTTTCTGCAGGCGTCTATGCCTTCGATATCTGCCGCGGGATTGCTTTCAGCATAGCCAAGCTCCTGTGCTTTTGCAAGTGTTGCCGCAAAAGAGCTTCCTTCTTTAATCATTTTGGTAAGGATATAGTTGGTTGTTCCGTTAACAATACCCATAATTTTTGTTATATCATTACCTGCAAGACAGTGCTGCATGGGACGGATAAGAGGAATGCCGCCGCCTACACTTGCTTCAAAGAGATAGTGCACGCCGTTTTCCTTTGCTATTTTCAAAAGCTCGGCACCGTGAGTTGCAACAAGCTCCTTATTGGAGGTTACAACGCTTTTGCCTGCCATAAGCGCGCTCTTTGTAAAATTATACGCGGGATTTACACCGCCTATAACCTCAGCAACAACCGATACCTCGCCGTCTGCAAGTATATCATCAAAATTCTTTGTGAAAAGCTTCGCATCAGGATGGTCGGAAAAATCGCGTATATCAAGAATATACTTTACCTCCACACTCTCGCCTGTGCGTGCTGTAATCGAGGGGGTGTTTTTTATTACCTCGTAAACGCCGGAACCTACTGTTCCGAAACCCAGTATTGCTACTTTTGCCACTTGTTATGCCTCCTTAGACAGTATTTGAATAGTGTTTACACCATTTATTTCTTTAAGTATTGCCATAAATGTATCAACATCGTGCGCAAGCTCTGTCGCACGTATTGAAATTGTAATGTTTGCCATATCGTGCACCGGTATGTTCTGATTAATTGTCAGTACACTGCAGCCTGCCTCGGCAAGCACCTTTAAAATATCGGACAGCACCCCGGGTATATCCATAACCTCGAAAAAGAGTGTGAATATTCCCTGCATTTCGTTAAATGGAAAAACGCTATCCTTATATTTATAAAAAGCACTGCGGGAAAGCCCTGCTTTTTTTGCTGCGTCATTAACTGTTGCGGCCTCTCCGCGACGAAGCATTTTTTTTGCTTCCAGCACCTTTTCGAACACCTCGGGAAGGGCGGAAGCATCCACTAAAATCAAATTCTTTTTATTCATTAATTTGTCCCCCGTAGGAAAACATCTGTTTTCATACGGTAGATTATACACAAGAAAAAAACTTTTGTCAAGGCTTTTTTCAATTTAATATGTTTTTTTCATAAAAGCGGTGCACAGCACCGCTTTTATAGCTTTTATTCTCCAAAAATTTTCTTCGCATAGTTTACCGAACACAAAGCATCCTTTGCATAATAGTCCGCGCCTATCATTGCTGCATACTCCTCTGTGAGCACCGCTCCGCCTACCATTATTTTGCAATCGGCACCCGATGCACGAAGTGCTTTTATGGTTTCCTCCATACTTGTAACCGTTGTGGTCATAAGCGCACTTAAACCTACAAGCTTTATATTTTTCTCTGTAACTTCCTTTACTATTACATCGCTTGGCACATCCTTGCCAAGGTCAATTACGTCATATCCGTAATTTTGCAAAAGAAGTACAACAATGTTTTTTCCTATATCGTGTATGTCACCCTCTACAGTTGCAACTAAAATTTTATGACCTGCAGACTGTTTATTTTCCGCCTTTTCCTTTATAGCCTCAAAGGCATTTTTTGCCGTCTGTGCACAGGACAATAATTTAGGAAGAAAAACAGTTCCCTTTTCAAAACCTTTGCCCACTTCGTCAAGGGCAGGTATTAAAATTTCGTTTATAATAGAAAGCGGCTCTTTTTCAGAAAGCATTTCCGTAGTCTTTGCATAGGACTGGTCTTTAAGTCCGTTTATCACCATTTCGTAAAGGGTAAGCGGTCCTGTTTTTACCTCGGCTTCCCCTCCGTAGAAATGGGAGTACCCGCCACACTCGGCATCATATCCCGAAAGGGCATTATAGCTTCTGTACACACTCATCATGCCGTCGGACATGGGGTTTATAATTGCCGCCTTGAGTCCCGAATAAAGCGCCATAGCAAAAAATGTCGAATTAATGCGCTCTCTCTGCGGAAGACCGAAGGAAATGTTTGAAACACCAAGCACCGTATTCATACCCATATTGCGGAGTATGGACAAGGCACGAAGTGTTTCTCCCGCCTCGCTCTGATTTGAGCTTATTGTAAGTGTCAGCGGGTCTATAATTATATCCTTTTTGTCAATGCCGTAATCTGCGGCACGGCTGATTATTTTTTTTGCTATTTCTATTCTGCCCTCCGCGGTGGAAGGTATTCCGTCCTCGTCAAGAGTTAATGCAACAACCACGCCGCCGTATTTTTTCACCAGCGGGAATACCGCGTCCATAACCTCCTGTTTTCCGTTTACCGAATTTACAAGGGGCTTGCCGTTGTATATTCTCATTGCCGCCTCAAGCACCGCAGGGTCACTGCTGTCTATCTGCAGCGGGGTGGGGGACAGCTCCTGCAAAGCGGCTACTGCCGAAGTCATCATAGTCTTTTCGTCAATTTCGGGCAGACCCACGTTTACATCAAGTATATCTGCTCCCGCCTCTGTCTGGGCAAAAGCTTCATCTAATATATAGTTTATATCGTTGCACCGGAGTGCTTCTTTAAATTTCTTTTTACCTGTGGGGTTTATGCGCTCACCTATTATAACAGGCTTTTCTCCTATTATTACTGTTTTGGAATATGAGCACACTGCAGTTATATTTTTCTTTAAAGCAGGTGTAGGAGTAATTCCCTTGCATGCCTTTACCATAAGACTAATATGCTCGGGACTTGTACCACAACAGCCGCCTAAAACACCAACACCCGACTTTGCAAACTCTTTCATATACTCAGCAAACTGTGCAGGGGTTGTATCATAAACAGTTTTTCCATCGCGCACCGCAGGTAACCCTGCGTTGGGCATAAGTATTACGGGAGTAGACGAATACTTTAAAAACATGGGTAAAAATTCTTTAAACTGTGCAGGACCCAGTCCGCAGTTTAATCCCAGCGCATCTACACCAAGTCCTTCAAGCATTGTCACAGCCGTAAAAATATCGCCGCCTGTTAAAAGCTTGCCTGTACTGTCAATGCTTACTGTTGCAAAAACCGGCAGTGATGTATTCTCCTTTGCCGCAAGCACCGCCGCCTTAAGCTCATAAAGGTCGGTCATGGTTTCAACAAATACAAGGTCAGCGCCTGCCGCTTCACCTGCTTTTGCACTTACCGCAAAGGCATTGTATGCATCTTCAAACTCAAGGTCACCAAGAGGCTTTAAAAGCTTGCCTGTAGGGCCCATATCCAAAGCTGTAAGCTTGCCTGCTTTTTTTGCGTTTTTAATGCCATCGGTAACTGCCTGCTCGGCAGAATAATCAAGCCCTGCCATTTTTATGGGGTTTGCACCGAAGGTATTTGCCAAAATTATATCAGCACCCGCATCGGCATAGGCTTTATGCACCGCCAGCACCGCTTCGGGGTTTTCCCTGTTTAAAAGCACAGGATTGGGGTGACTGAGCATTGTGCCCATTGCACCGTCTACAAATATTAAGTTATCAAAACTTATTTTCTTCATTATAATCCCTTCCGGATGTCCGAAATATTATTCAAAATACCTTTTGCTATTTCGGGCTTGTTCATTGTATAAATATGTATTCCATTCACACCGTTTGCCATAAGGTCAATAATCTGCTCGGTTGCATAAGCAATACCTGCCTGCTTCATGGACAGAGGCTTGTCACCGTACTTTTCAATAATTGCCTGTAGCTTTGGTGTTATTGCCGCGCCAGACATTTTGCACATTTTTTTCACACTTGCCGCATTGGTAACAGGCATAATCCCTGCCGTCACCGGTACGGTTATCCCTTTGGACGCCGCACGGTAGAGGAAGTTATAAAGTACATTGTTATCAAAGAAAAACTGTGTTGTAAGAAAATCCACGCCCGAATCTATTTTCTGCTTAAGCTTTTCAATATCAAAGTCCTTGCCCGGACTGTCGGGATGTGCCTCAGGGTAGCAGGCACCGCCCACACAAAAGCCGCCGAAATCCTTTATATCCCTTGCAAGCTGATATGCGTAGGTGTATTCTGCATTTTCCTTGTCATATCCTTCGGGATAATCTCCGCGCAAAGCGAGAATGTTCCTTATATTATTATTACGCAGTTCTGTAAGTATTTGGTGTATTCTCTCCTTTGATGCTCCTACACAGGTAAGGTGCGCCATTGCTGTAAGCCCCAGTTCATTCTGAACAAAGGAGGAAATTTCCATACTGTTATCTGTATTGCCGCCGCCTGCACCGTAGGTTATGCTGACAAAATCAGGCTCTGTTTTTTTAAGCTCGCGGGCAGCACAAATAACCCCGTCTGGCGGTACGTCCTTTTTGGGCGGGAAAATTTCAAGAGAGATTACTGTTTCCTTACTGCTAAATAAATCTTTGATATACATTATATCATTCCTTATACATTAAATCTGAACAGAACAACATCGCCGTCCTGCATTACATATTCCTTGCCTTCACTTCTTACAAGACCCTTATCTCTTGCCGCTGCGTGTGAGCCGCAGGCAATAAGGTCATCGTATGCAACTACTTCTGCACGGATAAAGCCACGTTCAAAATCGCTGTGAATTTTACCTGCCGCACCGGGCGCCTTTGTTCCGCGGGTTATTGTCCACGCGCGAACCTCCTGAGGTCCTGCTGTTAAAAAGCTTATAAGACCCAAAAGCTCGTAGCTTTTTGCAATAAGTCGGTCAAGACCCGAGGAGGAAAGACCCAACTCGCCTAAAAACATTTCTTTTTCTTCATCGTCAAGCTGTGCAATTTCTTCTTCAATTCTTGCCGAAATGGGAAGCACCTGTGCACCTTCCTTTTCAGCTATTTCGCAAAGTGCGGAATAGTATTTGTTATTTTCAATTCCTGCCGCAAAATCTGTTTCACTCATATTTGCCGCATATATAACCGGTTTTAAAGTGAGCAGAGAAAAGCCTTTTAATAAATCCTGCTCCTCATCGGTAAACTCAAGAGTCTTTGCAGGCAGGCCGCTTTCCAGCGTATCGTTAATTCTTTTAAGAAGGTTAGCTTCTGCCGCATACTTTTTGTCACCTGTTTTAACAAGCTTTGCCGCCTTTTCGTATCTCTTTGATACTGTTTCCATATCGGCAAAAATAAGCTCCATATTAATGGTTTCCATATCTCTTGAAGGGTCAACCGAACCGTCAACGTGTACTATTTCAGTATCGTCAAAGCAACGTACAACGTGAATTACCGCATCAACCTCTCTTATATGCGAAAGGAACTTGTTGCCCAGTCCTTCGCCGCGGGATGCGCCCTTAACAAGGCCTGCAATATCAACAAATTCAATGTATGCAGGTGTGTATTTTTCAGGATTGTGCATTTCTGCCAGCACGTCCAGACGCTTGTCCGGCACCGCAACAACGCCTACATTGGGCTCTATTGTACAAAAAGGATAGTTCGCACTTTGCGCACCCGCCTTTGTTATAGCATTAAAAAGTGTACTTTTTCCTACATTGGGAAGACCTACTATACCAAGTTTCATTATATATCACATCTCCTTGATTTATCAGTATTTTCAGCGTTTAATATGTAGTTACTTCGCCATTTCTTCGCCATTTTTACGAAAAATGGTTTTCAAATTGCCTTACTGCATTTGCAAGTGAGTCCTCTGTCACATGAACATATCTGTCCATAGTTGTTTTTATGCTTGCGTGACCGAGTAATTGCTGCAATAGTTTTGGTTGCATCCCGCTTTCGATAGCACGGGTTGCGTATGTATGACGAAGTGCGTGCATACAAAATCTTTTAATATTTGCCTCATCGCAAAGTTTATACAAATGGGTATCGTATGAACTGTTTTTTGCAGGTTCTCCTGTTCGCCAGTTGATAAATACAAGGTCTTTCATCACAAGAGTTTTCTTTTGCCCTGTTCGTCTGTCAATATATTCAAGTGTTTGTGACAGACTTTCAGATTCTTTCCGTTCTCCCTTTTTGGATTCAATTTCTTTTAGAATCTCATAGGCTTGAATTGTAAGTGGAATAGTTCTGTAACTTTGTTGTGTTTTCGGTGGACCTGCTCGCCAATAACCTTGTTTGTGTCTGTATTCCAATGTTTTATTGACGGTTAGTGTCCGTTTTTCAAAGTCAATCGCATCCCAAGTCAGACCAATCATTTCGCCTGTTCGGAGTCCTGTCTGCAAAATCAAAGCATATTGATTATAATTGTGTGACCGTTTTGCAGCATCTAAAAACTTTTGTTGTTCTTCCACCGTTAAAAACTTGATGTCATTGACCGCACGAATTGGTTTTGTGTATCTTACACCATCCATAGGATGTTTAGCAATTAAATCGTTCATCAATGCCGATTTGAAAAGAGTTCCCATTGCAATAAATGTCTGTCTTATGGTCGAGCCTGCATAATCCTCATCCATATTATTCAAAACCATTTTACAGTGTAAAGGTTTTACATCAGAGAGTTTCATGCCACCGATGACCGGCTGAATATTTCGCTTATATCTTTCCCTGTAATTTCGCCTTGTATTAGGTGCTAAATCGCAAACGATATGATTTATCCAATATTCAAACCATTCATCTACTGTCATATCAGCAGGAACAAACACATTGCTATGTTTATCTTCATATTTTGCTTTTTCTAACCAATTACGGGCTTCCTGAACTGTGGAAAAACACCTTTCCTGTCGTTTACCCTGTGTATTAACAAATCTTGCGCTAAAGAGTCCATCTTTTCTTTGATAGATACCTTTTCCGCATTCTTTGCCTTTAAGGTTTTTGCCCATATACTTCAGCTCCTTTCTCGTGTTGAGAAAAAAGCCAATGCAACATAAAACATTATATCACATTGGCTTTAATTTATCAATAGAAATGTTCTAAATTGTAATTTTCTGGCTGATAAATTGTTCAAATTCTCTACGTTTTACTAATTTTTTTGTACCAACATACAACACAAATGGGCAATTTGGTGAACGAAGCATACTGACAATTTTATTTATTCCTATTTTACTATATTCAGCAGCTTCTTTAACGGTCAATGTCATTTTAAGATGTATCGGCACATTTTGAATTTCAAAAGCCACATTCGCCACATCCTTTATTCCACGAAAACAGCCTTTTCATCAAACAAATAACCCTGAAACACAACTCCGTCATGCGTGATAAACAAACCTTGTGATTCCTTTGGAATTTTGTCTGCTGCCTCTGTATTATCAAGTATGATTTGAGATAACACATTGTCGGCTCTTCCGCACACTCTGAAATCAATGTTGTTTCGTATTTGTCCTGTCAAGATGTTTGCATCCGGTCTTTGTGTTGCTAAAATCAAATGTATTCCAAATGCTCTGCCTTGTCTTGCAATTATAGAGAGCTTACCCTCAATTTGTGTTACAAGCTCCTTTGCATCCTTTGAAAGACCTGTTTTATCCAAAACCTCTGCAACCTCATCACAGGCAAAAACAACTCTTTTCATCTTGTTTGCATATATATTGTTGTATTCGCCAATGTTTGCACAACCGTATTTTCTTAACACCTGTTTTCTGTTTTCTAATTCATTTACAAGCTCTGTTAAAACTTCAAGCAGGGTATTTTCTTCTGTTATGATATATGACATTTTGTGCCATTCGGGAAGAAAATCAACACCGCCCTTGAAATCTGCAATAAATACTTCCGCATCCTTTTTGATACATTGCATAATGAGTAATTTGAGCAGTACACTTTTACCCGAACCTGTCGAACCACCAAGCAGTATATGGGGGATTTTTGCAAGGTTGATTTTAACCTGTCCTGTCATACTGTAACCAAAAATAAGTGTAAAATCTTCATCGCTTAAATATTTCTCTTTCCAGTAAACAGTTTTTGGTAAACCCTCATTGCCTGATACAGTGTATAATAAAATCCGTCTTTTACTTGTGCCTTGCTCAAATTTTATGATATGCACATTTAATGCAGTTTCAATCCGTTCCTGTTTGTCCTGCCATTCTGAAAGTGATATGCCGTTAGGCTCAAATTCCATAATGGTAATATCAAATTCATTGTTTTCTTTATACTTGCGAAGTAAAAGGGGAGATTCTGTTGCGTGATTTGTCAGACCGATTCTCCACAGATTTTCATTTATGGATTTTGCACCTTTGGGAGTTCCTATCATAATCAGCATAATAATAAATCCGGCAACTGCATAAAGCGGATATAATAGATGAAATACAATGCGGTTAAATGCCTGAAATATATCTGCCATTTCCATACTCACACTTATTCTTGATATACCCCATATTAGCAAAGCAACAAGAATGTATGTTACCGAAATTATTGCGTATGATTTTTTATGCGTTACTTCATAAAAGCCCGTCTTTAATCTTAAAAACTGATATTTTAATCTTGTATTTCGTTCCAAAATGTATTTATCTTGTCTGTTCATACCTTTGCACCTCTTTCCGTAATGCTGCCATCCTTGTGATATTCCAAAACCTTGTGTATTCTTCTTAAAAATGCGTTCC
>JAZNUH010000071.1:0-4879 GCA_045592225.1 Clostridia bacterium
AAAAACTTAAACGGTTTAGCTAGTTTGCTCCTTACCCCCTAAAAGTCTTGCGACTTTTGGGGACCCCGCAAAGTCCTCAGGCTTTGTGGGGAAGAGGAGAAACAAGGGAGTGATAATGGTTTTCTGCGATAGCGGAAAACCTGTGAACGGACTTTGTTTTGACGAGCTTCGGGCTTCACCTTTCAGGTTCAGTTCGTGTATTCCAAACATTTTTCCCTATCGCTTGTATGCTCTGTGAAAAAAGTCCGGAACGCAAAAAGAAGTATTTGATTTTGAAATCCATTCTTCAAATAAATGCACGCGCAAAAATTAAGTGCAACTACTTTTAGAAGAACAAACCCGTTTTGACGGGTTTGTTTTTTTGTTTTTCTTTTTGCTATGAACCAATCTCACCGCCGATATACCTCGTATAATCGGCGGCTCCGCCCTGCGGGTTCGCTTGATTCATTCCAATCATTTTTCCCTATCGCTCGGGAGCTCTGTGAAAAAAGTCCGTCATACCACGCACTTATCAAGGCTTCCCCAATTTGCCCTCCTTGCCTAAAGGAGGGGGGACCGTCGTAGACGGTGGGAGGATTCCAAAGGAAGCTGTCACCGTCAGGTGACCGATGAGGTGTAAATTACATTATTAAAAAACGAGGGCTTGATCTAAATTTCAAACCCTCGTTTATATTAACAGTTCATCATACGAAATATTTAATATCTGCTTTAACGCCTTTAATTCGTCGGGATAAATATGGCGCTGTCCCACCTCTATCTTGGCAAGAGCACTTCTTGTTATATCACACCCCAGAACCTGCAACCTTGCCGCCAGTTGTTCCTGTGTAAGCTTATTTCTTTTTCTGACTTGCCGTATATTTTCCCCAAGCCTTTTTTCATAATTTATATCCATAATTTCTCCATTTGCACCTATATAAGTATATTTTTCTTGATTATATACTTATTATGTGTTATAATTGCACCTATATAAGTGCAAATCAGCTTTTAGGGAGTGAAAATATGTCCAGGCTTTGTGCTAAGTGTATGAATCACCTAATGGATTTAAATTATAAAGAATCACAGTATGCTCTTTCAAAGAATTTTGTAGTTTGTGAGAACTGCGGTGAAATATGCCGGTTTGTCATTGCAACGCGTAAAGACTACCGCTTGTATAAATTACGCTTTATTATAAACCCAATTGTACTTATATGGCTGAATATCCGCGCATGGTTCAAACCTCTTACTATATACAAATACAGTAAAAAGAAAAAACCGAAGGCATAAACCTTCGGCTTTTTTAGTGCTTTAATTAATTAAACTTGGGCAGATAATCCCCATGCGCCTCAATAAGCGCATCCACCATTTCACAAATGGTATCAACAGGCAGCTCTGCCGCTGTGTGCGGGTCAAGCATAGCCGCGTGGTAGATGTGCTCCTTCTTGCGTGTTCTTGCCGCTTCTATGGTTAAAAGCTGAACATTTATGTTTGTCATATTCATTGCCGCACACTGTACCGGCAACGCCCCCACGTGGCAGGGATGAATACCTGCTCCGTCTACAAGACAGGGCACTTCAACACAAGCCTCCTCGGGCAGGTTGGTTATGAGATGTCCCGTGTTTAAAACATTTCCGTTTATCTTGCATATTGTGGATTCTGTAATGGTTTTCATAATTTCCGCCGCATATTCAATACCACGCTTGTGTTCCTTTACACCATCTTTAAGCAACTGCTCGTATTCCTTTTTCCAGCCTTCTATCTGGTTTATACAGCGGCGGGGGTACTCATCCAGCGGCACCTTGTATTTGTCTATCAGCTCGGGATGGTGGTTTTTAATATAAAAGGGTGTGTACTCGGCATTGTGCTCGCTGGACTCGGTACAATAGTAGCCAAGGCGAAGAATATATTCAAGGCGTACCTTGTCACCCTTTTCAGGGTCAGCAAAAAGCTCGGCAGCTTTTTTCCTGATGTGTGGGTACAGGTCGTTGCCCTCTCTGTCCTCAATCTCCAAAAGCCACGCCATATGGTTTATGCCGGCAATAAGCTCCCTGTGACCTTCAAATTTATCCTCAAGCCCTGTGCCCTTTAAAATATCCCATGCACATCTTTGTACGCTGTGGCAAAGACCCACTGTTTTTATGGATGTATATCTCTGAACATAGCCTGTAAGCATTGCCATGGGGTTGGAGTAATTTATAAGCAACGCATCAGGGCAAACCTCCTCCATATCACGGGCAAAGCCTTCCAGAACAGGGATGGTGCGAAGAGCACGCATAATACCGCCAATACCCAATGTATCGGCTATTGTCTGGCGCAGACCGAATTTTTTAGGTACTTCAAAGTCAATTATTGTGCATGGGTCATAGCCGCCCACCTGAATAGCGTTTATAACAAAGCTTGCACCGCGGAGTGCCTCCTTGCGGTTTTCAACACCGCAGTAGCATTCAATTCTGCCGCATCCGCCCTTTGCCGCGCGCACTGCTTCTATAATTGTTCTGCTCTCCTCCAAACGCACAGGGTCAATGTCATACAGAGCAAAAACACTTTCCTTGAGTGACTCAACGCACATGCAGTCACCAATTATTCCTCTTGCAAACACGGTACTTCCCGCACCCATAAAGGTTATTTTCATTTTCACCAGCCTCCTTTTCATCCATTATATATTGACCCACCGCCACAGTAAATGGTATAATGATGCTGTTATTTGTCATTTTGTTGTTTTTATTTTTAGCGGAGGTGTAAAAAATGTCAACCTGTGTTATTGTTACAGACAAAGGATATAACGGTTTAAACCCGGTGCTTTTCGGCTATGAGGACTGTAACCCGGGGCACAGCTACGGGCCCGCGGTGCGTGAATACCGACTTATTCATTTTGTTGTGTCCGGCTTTGGCAAATACATTGTTGGTGACAAAGAATATAAACTGGGTCCCGGTGATATGTTTGTCATCCACCCTTTTGCTGAAACCTTTTATCAGGCAGATACCCAAAAGCCGTGGAGCTATATTTGGATAGGCTTTACTGCCGACCACGAATTGCCCGTACCCATGCAGCACAAAATAACATGCCCTGCCGCTCTCGGCATTTTTAACGAAATGAAAAAGTGCGAGCAGTTTTCTTCAGGGCGCAGCGCTTTTCTTGCCGCGCGCCTGTGGGATTTGTTTGCCCTGCTTTCGGAAGGGCAAAGCACAAAACAGGAGGATGTAATAAAAAAAGCCCTTGATTGCATACACTCAGAGTATATGACCGGGCTTGATGCCGGCGGACTTGCCCGCCGCTTAAATCTTGACCGCAGTTATTTTTCCACCCTTTTTAAAAACAAAACAGGTGTTTCACCAAAGCAGTATATTTTGCGCTATAAAATGAATATGGCGGCATCCCTTCTTGCCGACAGGGGAATGAGCGTGTCGGTAACTGCGTATTCGGTTGGCTACAGCGATATATTTACCTTTTCCAAAATGTTTAAAAAATTTTACGGCGTAACCCCTTCAGAATACAAAGAAAGAACCTCATGAGAGGTTCTTTCTTATATTAGAATGTATTTTTAAGGGGAACACCGTTTGCATCAGCATTTATGGAATCAACCAGTAATCTGATAAAGTCAACAAGTGCCCATATACTGCCGCCAACACCTGTACAACATGTCAAAACAATTTTGATAATGCCGTACTTGTTGTATCCAAGATAAAAATCGTGAATACCAAAGCCGCCCAGGAAGAAGCAAAGCAGTACAGCCACCCATTTTGATTTCTGTTCTCCGCCAACGGTTGTTTTTGCAGCCTGTACAGCAGCACCGCAGCTTGTGCAAATTACAGCACCGGGGTTGATTTCTGTTCCGCAGTTTGCACAGTACTTGTTTCCGTCACCCTTTGCAAACCCACAACTCATGCATGCAAATGCGTTTTCATTAATTTCATTTCCACAATTCTTACAATACATATTTTTCACCTCTTAAATAAATATTTTAATCAGCCAGTTAATAATGGCTATAAATCCAATCATACCTAATAAATATTTATGTACTTTATGCTTAAAATCAAAAAATACATAAGCAAACACATATGGCATAAAAAATATAACCACATTGTATTTTGCCGCCCGGTAAAAATCCAGCTTTAAAACCGACAGGAACGCCCGTGTCATCCCGCACCCCGGGCATACAACTCCGAATCTATCAAGAAAAACGCATGATATACCGCGGTAGTCAAGCCACATATACGACAGTGCAAGATAAACTGTAATCAAAAGCAAAACGCAGATTTTTTCAGACCGTTTTTTAAGCATACTGCTCTTAAATTAACCTCTGAGATTATAATCTGCACACATGAGATTTGTTGCTTTGAAGAGCTTATGATAGTAAATAAAGGGGCCAACCAGTATTAAAGCACCGAGCACGTTCCACAGCCAGTAATCCGCACAGGAAAAACTGTAGTCGATATTTCTTCTTTTAAGTTCATTTCCTATTCTGTTGGAAATTTTGTGAGCCCATACAATATGAGCAATACCAAGTGTGATAGGTCCGATTATAAAGTACAGCAAGCAATAATGCATTGTTTTCTTACCGTCATAGCGGCTGGCAACAATGTTAACATCGTTGCTTACAGAAGACATAACAACAAGACCGTAAATACCAAAAGTGATAATTGACAAAAGTATGTACTTCAGCAAACTCTTATTTGTTTTCAGCTGACCTACAGGCTTTGCCGTGTTTTGAACTGCACATCCGCACTTGATGCAAACTGCAGCTCCCTCGTTAATTTCCGCACCACATGAACTACAATATTTCATATCTTTCCTCCTCTTTTTTGACAAGCATTAAAATGCATGTCATATTTCTTTTTTATTCTACCATAAAATAACTTTGCTTACAAGTATTATGTAAAAAAAAGAGGAATTTTGTCATAA
>JAZNUH010000072.1:0-4038 GCA_045592225.1 Clostridia bacterium
TGGCTTGACAATCTGACGAGGCTTTTAATTTCGGCTTTTTTCGACATATTTATATAGTTTGTCTCAAGTCAGGAGAACAGTGAATAATAAGAACCATCACGAAATAAAACGAAATCAAAGATTTCTATATTTCGGAGAACCTTGTTATGCCAAGGCATAATAGGACCTACTAACTTTTCCCTATTTTTCAACTGTTTTTCCTTTAACACTTTTCCTTAGAACCCGCGAAAATACTGAATTTTCTCGCTCCCGATAGTATATGTAAATATTTAAAATCGGCAAACTAATCTTTTAAATTGTAATGACTTGACACAAGTAAAATTCAATATATTTTATTTCTTTAAAATTCCCAAAAAGATATTTTTAAGTTTAGTGATTAGACCAAACTTCTTGGGTTTGTTTTTAGCACTAAAAATATATGTATTTTCTTCGTCAATTACCCAAGGAAAGTGCGCAAATATCTCTAACTGTAAACATGGTGTCGGAAATTCATCAGGCAACAAAGAAATATCATTATGTATTGTTACATAAAAATTTTCATCTATTTTTTCCCATTTATCTTGTATATTCTCTTGCTGACCTAATGACGATTGTTTGTTTTCGATTATTTCCCCTTTGATATGATAAAACCCCATATAATCTATACAATTATCTTGTTCATATGCATCACGAGTAACATCCAAAGGGATTATTTCCGTAATAAAATTCATATCATCAATACCAATACCAGAGAAAAAATTTATAATTTTATTATTACACTCTTTTGTATACTGCCTATAATTTACACATCCCGGACAAGAGCAATCATTTAACCTATCTACATCTGTATAATAGTTTCTGGTAGCTTCAACATCAATATCAACAACCATTTTATTAATTTCAAAAATCAACAACTACACCTCTTTTTCATTATCTTTCGACACAATTCGACTTTTGTCAAGTTAGGATTAAAAAGTTTATTCAAGCAAAACAAGGAAACCTATTACAGTTTCCTTGTTGCAATACCTTAGTGTTCGTCGTCAAATATGGGTGCATCGGGGTCAAAGTCGGTCTCTAAAAGTCCTGCCTTCTCACGTACCTTCATTTCAATTTCAGCAGCAATATCGGGGTTTTCGGCAAGGAATACCTTTACATTATCCCTGCCCTGACCTATTCTCGCATCTCCATAGGAGAACCACGAGCCGCTCTTATTTACTATATCATAGTTTACCGCAAGGTCTAAAATACAGCCTTCTTTTGAAATACCCTTACCATAGATAATATCACATTCAGCCTCTTTAAATGGAGGTGCAACCTTATTTTTAACAACCTTTATTTTAACTCTGTTACCAACAAATTCGTTGCCGTTTTTAATGCTTTCAATTCTTCTTACATCCATTCGTACTGATGCATAGAACTTAAGTGCACGTCCGCCGGGAGTTGTTTCGGGGTTGCCGAACATAATACCCACCTTTTCACGAAGCTGGTTTATAAAAATCGCCGTGGTGTTTGACTTGCTTATAACACCCGCAAGCTTGCGCAGTGCCTGGGACATAAGACGTGCCTGCAAACCTACGTGCGCGTCACCCATCTCGCCTTCAATTTCAGCTTTGGGAACAAGTGCCGCAACCGAGTCAATAACAATTACATCAAGTGCACCGCTTCGTACAAGTGCCTCGGCAATTTCAAGCGCCTGCTCACCTGTATCAGGCTGTGAAACAATAAGACTGTCCACATCAACACCAAGATTTTTTGCATAAACAGGGTCAAGTGCGTGCTCGGCATCTATAAATGCAACCTCACCGTTCATCTTCTGCGCCTCTGCAATAATGTGCAGAGCAACGGTGGTTTTACCCGAGGATTCAGGCCCGAAAATTTCGACAATTCTGCCGCGGGGCACACCGCCTATACCGAGTGCCAGGTCAAGACCCAACGCGCCTGTAGGGATTGCCGCAACATTAAGATGCGCATTTTCACCCAGCTTCATAACTGCGCCTTTACCAAACTGTTTTTCTATCTGGCCAAGTGCCATTTCAAGTGCTTTTTTCTTTTCCATCATAATTTCAAAACCGCCTCCCGAACATTTGTTCGCATTCATTGTACATTAAAAAAATATCTTTGTCAACAGTTTTTTTAAATTATTTTGATTTTTTCATACATATAAGATGATTCCGTGCCGCAATTGTATCTGCATGAAGCATACATCTCTTTTTAATAATGTGTCTTACGGTTGCATCCATCATATTCATAAGGGCCTCATCAATGTCTTCAAAGGCAAGCTCGCGCATCTGCTCAACGCCCATAATGGTTCTGCCCGGCTCTATCATATCAGCTATGTATATAATTTTTGTAAGAAGAGGCATATCGGCATGACCTGTTGTGTGAAAATAAATAGCATCGTAAATTTCTTTATCCTCTACACCAAACACTGTTTTTGCAAGATATGCACCTGCATATGCATGGGCAAGCCCCTTTTCTATGTAGCATATGGGGTCAAGCTTCATACCTGCCTCGTCACACAGACGAATGGATTCGTCCTTAGGAAGATTTTTTGCACAGTCATGTAAAATTCCTGCTATCTCCGCTTTTTCCTCGTCTGCTCCGTATTTCCTTGCAAGCTTTACAGCCATTTCGGCAACGCCCATAGAATGCGCCATTCTTTCGGCGTCTACCATCTCTGAAACCTTTGCGATCATCTCATCTCGTGTCATTTAGTCTTCACCCTTCATAAAGATTGTGTTTTTTAATGTAGCTTAAAACATTGGGGTGTAAAATGCCGCCAACATCCTCTCCCCTTGCAATTTTCTCTCGTATATCGGTTGAAGATACAACCATGGGCGGAATGCTTATATATATTTCCTGTCCGTCTGTTTTGCTTCCATCTCTTGTGACAACACAAATTTGTGCCGCCGCGCGTATCCTGTCCGGATATTTCCATTTATCAAACTGCGCATAAGCTTCATCGCCCATTATAAAATAAATTTCGTCATCGGGATATTTCTCAGCAAAGTGCTCGACAGTAATATAAGTGTAGCTCACTCCTCCGCTGATTAGTTCAAAATCTGAAATTTCAAAAAAAGGGTATTCTTCCGCAGCAAGGCACAGCATATTATATCTGTGCTCGCCCAAAACCTGTTTTTTATCAGTTTTAAAAGGTGACACATACGCCGGAATAAATATAACCTTATCCAGCAAAAGTGCATCCTTTACATAAATCGCCGCCTTGATGTGAGCTGTATGCACAGGATTAAAGCTGCCGCCCATAAGACCAATTTTCATCAAATCACCTGCTCAGCATTTATATTCATACATAATACTTGATACAACACTCATACCTGCCGTTTCGGTGCGAAGTATGCGTTTACCAAGGGTTACGGTTTTTATACCCTCGCCCTGTACCGCTTCAACCTCCTCGGGAGCAAAACCGCCTTCGGGACCTATCATAATGCCCACAGTTTTTGGAGATTGTCCACGAAGTACATCGGAAAGGTGTGTTTCCTGCTCACATTCGTAGGGCATAACCGCAAGGTCACATTCCTTCATTTTAGAGAGTGCTTCGCTAAAGCTTACCGCAGGTAATACCCTTGGTATAATTCCGCGTCCGCTCTGTTTTGCCGCTTCTTCAGAAACCTTGTTCCATCTCTCACCCTTGTCCGACGGTTTACCGATAACTCTGCGTGTCATCATGGGAACAATTTCACAAACCCCTATTTCAACACACTTTTGTATTATGTATTCCATTTTTGCGCCCTTGGGCAAAGCCTGAAATAAAGTTACCTTGCAGGCAGGCTCACTTTGATTTTCACACTTTTCCACAACCTCACAGGTTATGTTCTTTTTTGTAATTTCTGTTATTTTGCAAATATAATCGGCACCCTCACCGTCGCAAAGGGTAAGTTCTTCTCCTTCTCCCATGCGCAAAACACGTGAAATGTGAGATACGTCTTCCCCTTCTATAACCGCGGTGTTACCATTTATGTTTTTTGTAAAAAATCTCGGCATTACTTCCTCCGTTTACAGCGAATAGCCCACCATTCTCCGCCTGACTGCTTTTCGCAT
>JAZNUH010000073.1:0-11850 GCA_045592225.1 Clostridia bacterium
ACGGTTGCACCGCCAACGCCCAGCGCGGTTAACAGCACGAGATTCATATTACTTCTCCTTAGATTTGAAATAGAGCATACAATGGCAGTAGCCTTCAAAATCCGGGTCGGCTATCTGTGCGCGAAACTCATCACAAATGCATTTGTATTCCTCTTTGCGTTCAAGTCTGCAGGGGCAGTAGCCGCCCTTTTGCTTAAGACCTTCCTTAATGGTTTTAACAACCTCTTTGTCGGGGTTAAGTGTAACTGCCATATTATAACCTCTCAATTTTTTCTGCAATATTAAGCAGCCAGTTCTGCTCATAATCCTCTATACGTCCGCTGTCGCAAAGAGCTGCAAGCTCCTTGTCAAAGGGCAGCTGTGCAACCGTGTCAATTGCGTAGCGTGCGGCAAGCTCGTCCACATGGCTTTCGCCGAAGATGTAGTGCTTTTCGTTACACGAGGGGCACATAAAATAGGACATATTTTCAACAATACCAAGTACGGGAATATCCATCATTTCTGCCATTTTAACAGCCTTGCCGACTATCATGCTTACAAGCTCCTGGGGAGATGTAACTATAACTATACCGTCAACGGGAAGTGACTGAAAAACTGTGAGGGGAACATCGCCTGTGCCGGGAGGCATATCAACAAACATATAGTCAACATCGTTCCATATAACCTCTGTCCAGAACTGTTTAACTGTGCCTGCAATAATGGGGCCGCGCCATACAACAGGGTCACTCTGGTCCTGAAGGAGCAGGTTTATAGACATAATCTCTGTGCCGCCCTTTGATGTAACAGGCAAAAGACCTGCCTCCGAGCCCTGTGCGCGCTCGGTAATGCCAAACACCTTGGGAATGGAGGGGCCTGTGATATCCGCATCAAGCACTGCGGTTTTATAATTCTTTTTCTGCATTGCAACAGTTAAAAGGGAGGTAACAAGGGATTTACCAACGCCGCCCTTACCGCTTACAACACCTATTACCTTTTTTATGCGTGATAATTCATGGGGCTTTTCAAGAAAGCTCTGGGGTTCTTTACGTTCTCCGCAGTTGGAGCTGCAGGATGAACAGTCGTGATTACAATTTTCGCTCATTTTAAATTCCTCCTTTAATGATTGCCACAACTGTGACTGCCGCAACTGTGACTGCCGCAGCCGTGGTCGCCGCAGGTGTGACCCTCGCCGTGACCTTCGCCGTGGTGGGAGCAGGTTGCGTTCGGGTCAAAGGCAAGCTCGCCTGCCAAAAAGGCTTCTGCTGCTTTATCTGCATTGCCTGAAACACCACCGAAAATTTTAATGCCTGCACTGCCGAGGGCAGTTCTTGCACCGCCGCCAATGCCGCCGCAGATGAGCACGTCCACACCCTCTGCCTTTAAAAGACCGGCAAGAGCACCGTGACCGCTGCCCAAAGTATCAATAACCTCGGAGGAAACTATTTTGCCGTCCTGTGCGGTATACAGCTTGAACTGCTGTGTGTGGCCGAAATGCTGAAAAACATTTCCTGTTTCGTATGTTACTGCAATTTTCATTTTGTAAGACCTCTTTTGCTGTATATTTTTTAATTTAATTATTATATCACATTAAAAAAATTTTTTAAAGTACTTATTTAATAATTTTTGGGTTGTATTTTTGTGAAAAAAGTTCTATAATTAAGAAAAGGAGATGATTTTGTATGAAAAAGGTAACCTGTGCAATTGTTGGTTTTCTCATTATAGCGGTGGGCATTGTGCTTGGTCTTAATGCGCTGGGCATTACAAACATTGACATCTTTTTCGACGGATGGTGGACGCTTCTTATTATTATACCCTGTATTATAGGAGTTATAAAAACCCGTGACAAAGCAGCGAATATTTTTGGTATTTTGGTGGGTGTTGCTCTGCTTTTGGCGGAACAGGGTGTTGTTACATACAGAATGCTGTCCGATTTGATTATTCCCATTATTATTATTCTTATCGGCGTTAAGCTTGTTTCGGTTGCGCTTAAAAAGGCGACCGAGCAGGATAACAAATAAAATACAAAACGGCTTTACATCAAAGATTTGGGAGGATTATTTTATGAAGAGATTTTTAGCACTGGTACTTGCGCTGGTTATGGGTCTTGCAATGCTCACAGGCTGCAGCGACCCTGTATACGACGATTTTGAAAAGTACTTAAATGAAGACATGGTAGATGTTAACGCAAACTACGAAAAGATTAAAGCAGAAGCGGCAACCTGGGCAGATGTTGAAGATACAGATGAGCTTATCAAAAGTGTAAATGATACACTTCTTCCCCTGGTTAACGATTCGCTGACAAAGCTTGATGCTATAAACCCCGCAACAGAAGAGGTTAAGGCTCTTAAAGAAAAGTATGTAGCAGTTATGAATGCATACAAGGAAGGCTTTGAAATAATTCTTGATGCAATAGAGGCTAACGATGTTGAAATGATGGAAGATGGTAACGCAAAGCTTACCGAAGGTATTGAACT
Organism: Clostridia bacterium; assembly: GCA_045592225.1. Classification (GTDB taxonomy): domain Bacteria; phylum Bacillota; class Clostridia; order UMGS1883; family UMGS1540; genus JAZNUH01. The sequence continues at coordinate 2,454 of JAZNUH010000073.1, forward strand.
GCTTGACGAATACAACAAGGCTATGGAAGCACTTGCAGCAGAGGTTGGAGCAGAAATAGAATATTAAAAAATAACGATGTAAAGCCAAAGGCTCCGTCGGGACAAAGGACCGGCGGAGTTTTTGTTTTGCGGGTTGACATTTTCTGCAGATATGCTATAATTTAAGAAAATCACACAGAGTGTCGGCTATGCCGTGTGGGTATAGCCGGTGAAAAGGGAACAGGGGTGAGAATCCCCGACGATACCAGTCGCCGTATGCACTTTGTTATATCCGCAGGCGAAAGCCGGTCATTGGGAAACTGAGAAGGCAGGGTATAGCTTAAAGGTGCAAGTCGGAAGACCTGCTCTGATGTCGCTTTGTACCTGCATTTGCACAGAAGCGGCGTTATCCGGCATACATGGTATGCCCGGTTTGTGATGCACAGAAATACTGCTGTGGCAATTTTGCCGCAGCTATTTTTTTTGAAAGGAAGATGGATATGACAAAAACAAAAATTACGGCATTGGTACTGGTTATGCTGATGCTCATGGGACTTGGTCTGCCTGCTATGGCAAAATCGGAGAATGTAACAGCATACCTTACGGTAAGCCGTTACGGTGAAATTGTTACCGACAAAAACGGTGACAGTATGGCACTTGCCGAGGTTGAACTTTCGGGCAAGGAAAGCTACACCCTGGACGACCTTTTTACTGCCGCGCACAAAAAGTATTACAAGGGCAAAAAGGGTTATGAGTCGGACACGGGCGAGTGGGGACTTTACATAACAAAGCTTTGGGGTGACAAAAGCGGTAACTTCGGCTATCAGGTAAATGGTGGCGCCGAGGCGGTTATGGGTCTTTCACACGAGATTGAGGATGGAGATTATATTGATGCGGTTATATACAAAAACAGTTACCCCGATACAGAAGGGTATGCCGCATTTGACAGATACAGGGCGTGGGTTTGCCCCGATGAGGAGCTTGAGCTTTCGCTTAAATATGCCGCGGGCTATGACGAGGAGTGGAACACGGTTTATGCGCCCTGCGAGGATGCGGTAATAACTGTAAACGGCGAGCAGACAGATATTGTTACCAATGCAGATGGCAAGGCGGTGCTTTGCTTTGAGGATAAGGGAGTATATGTTATTTCAGCGCAGAAGGAAAAGGAGCTGGAAGGAGAAAATGTTCCTGCAATCACCGCGCCTGTCTGTGTGGTGACAGTAAACAATTTACCCGATGCCTGCATAACAGTACCCAAGGATGCAAAGCTTTATGTGGGACAGAAAACAGGTGCCCACTTTGTAAGCTTTACAGAAACAGAATATGCAGAAAGGGTGCGCGACGGCGCATACACACATTATTACTTTGAACTTGAAAATGAGGCGGTTTACAATTACCGCATAACCCACAAGGACTTTGTAACCTACACAGGTAAATTCACAAAAACAGAGGACTTTGTTCTGAAGATTACAGAGGGCATGCTGGCAGATGGCGGTGCAGGCAAAAAGGACACAGACAGGGATGTAAATTCAAATGCAGGCTACAATGTGGGGGACATATATTTAAACATAAACAGTCAGGGGCATCTTACCCTTGACGAGGATGAAACCTATCAGCTTATACCTCTGCGAAACTGGGAGGCGGTGGATTCTGTAACGGGCAACTATTTCACAGAGCCTGACTTTAACTTTGAGGTTATTAATAAAAATGGAAAAAAGAGTGATAAGGTTATAAAAATTTCATCCGACGGAGTTATTACCGCCGTGGGAGAGGGCACGGCAATTGTGCTTGTTACATACGATGCCTTAAACTATAAAAACGGTGCGGGCGGTCCCTTCTTTGGCGCAATATGGCCTGAAAACACAGGCGTGTTTGTGGTGACGGTGGGAGAGAAAAGTAGCATTGACACGGGTATGACAATAAATGAAGGTAAAAATCCTGAAACCACAAAGCTTTCGGGGGATATGCTGGACGCGGAACACGATGTAATTTACTTTACGGGCGATGCAGGCAGTTACACCTTTACACCTTCGACAGAAGGGTGCAGAGTGTCTGTGGCAAACCCAACCATTTCGGACAAAATGACCTTCAGCGGATTTATTCCTGTGGCGCAAAATGAGGACTTAAGCTTTACGGTACCCCTTACAGAGGGAAGAAATATAGTTGAAGTTTCTGCAGAGGGTCAAAGCAGTTATCAGGTGATTACCGCAAAGCAGATAAGCTACACAGTAAACGGCGGTGACCCTGTTTACCCGGGAGATGCGGTAAGCATTGTTTTTGACAGGCTTTACCACCCTGCAAACAAGCTGGCAGGGGTTTACAATATGAGCGCCCTGCCTGTATACACAGATGTTTACGGCTATGAGGGCATTATCGGCGGATTGCCTGCACAGTATTCCTTTGCATCTGACGAGGGAGCGCAGACAGTTGCAAATGTGCTTCGTGAAAAAGATGTATGGGGCATGATAACCTACGAAAAGGAAAGCGACCTTACAGTGCCCGAAGACATTGACACAGACGTGTTTACTCTTTCGGGAGGTATGCTTTATGTGGCAGGCTACGGTGATGCATACGGAAATCACAGAGGTATTACTTTAACCGACGGCAAGGCACCAAACCTTACTGCCGATGCACGTCTTGGCTGGATGGGTGCTCTGCCTGACATTGTTATTCCCATTGAAACAGATGCTGAAATTACAGACCTTAGTATAAACACCGAGGGAGTTAAAACTGCATACTACGAAGGGGACAGCTTTGACACAGCGGGGCTGACCGTTACTGCTACCTTTGATGACGGCAGAGTGATTGATGCAAAAAATTATACGGTTACCCCCAAGGTGATTGAAAAGTCAACAGAAAAGGTAAGCATAAGCTACAAGGGGTTAACAAAGGAGATAGCAATAGATGTTACTCCCCTTGAAATTGTGGGTATTGAGGTTACAACACCTCCTGCAAAGACAGAGTACAAAGAGGGCGAGGTTTTTGACCCCACGGGAATGGTTGTAAGCTATATTTACAACAGCGGAAAGAAAGAGGCAACCACAGATTACACCTATCAGCCAAACCGCACTCTCTCACAGGAGGACACGCAGATACGCATTACAGGCGAAAACGGAGAAACAGTTAAAACACCTGTCAGCGTATCAGGCTACAGCGGTGGAAATGCATCTACAAAAATTACTGTTTACTTTACCTTGCTTGGTGACACAAAGCATGGCGATGACGGAGATGTGCACACAAAGAAGGATGATAATCTTGAGGTATGGGTAAAAAAGACAACAGTTTCGATAGACCGTGACAGCAGTGTTCTGGATGTTGCAAAAAAGGTGCTTTCGACAGAGGGTATACCCTATGAAAACCCAACGGGCGAATACATTGAAAGCATACGCGGTCTGGGTGAGATGGACAACGGCGACAGGTCGGGCTGGATGTACACCTTAAACGGAAAGTACCCTGACAGGGGAATTGCCGAACAGACAGTGAAAAAGGGTGACAAAATAGTACTCCATTACACCGACGATTACACCCTTGAGGAGGATGAAAAGGAAAAGGTGGTAACCGGTGGAAGCTACGGCAGTACAGGGACATCAAAACCCGCGGAAACACAAAAGCCTGAAGAGAGTAAACCGGTATTTACTGCCGGCACGTTTAAAGATGTGAAAAAAAGTGACTGGTTTTATGAGTCGGTAGAATATGTTTATGAGAACAATCTTATGCAGGGGACAGATAACGGCTTTGAACCGCAAAGCACAATGACAAGGGCAATGCTTGTTACTGTTTTATACCGCGCGGCAGGTCAGCCCAAGGTAGCGGGCACCGCCTTTGAGGATGTAAAAGCAGGTGCATGGTATGCCGATGCGGTTATGTGGGCAAAGCAGGAGGGTATAGTTTCGGGTGTGAGTGACACACACTTTGCGCCCGACGAGAAGGTAAGCCGCGAGCAGATGGCGGTGATTATCTACCGCTATGCCGACTGCTGCGGATATGACGTAAAGGCAGAGGCAGACATAACGGGCTATGAGGATTATGAGAGTATTGCCGATTATGCGGCAGATGCGTTTGAGTACGCAGTTGCAAGCGGACTTTTAAAGGGAAAAACACAAAGTACATTAAACCCTGCAGACTTTGGCACAAGAGCCGAGGTGGCAACCATACTTATGCGTTTTTTTGAGCTTTATGTAAAATAATATACAAACTGCGGGGCGGCAAGCCGCCCCGCAGAACAAACGAAAGGGTAAAAGAATGAAAAAAATTACAGCCGTTTTTTTGATTTTTTTAATACTTTTACAGGGTGTATCCGCACAGGAGGGTATTATAAAGGCTACGGCAGAATATTTAATGCAAAGTGTACCCGCGCCCTCGGTTTCTGCATCAGGGGGAGAGTGGACAGTGCTTGCTCTTGCACGCGGAAACGTGGGGAGTACAGAATATTATGAAAAATATTATTCGGCACTGTGCGGGTATCTCAAAGAAAGAAACGGTATTTTGCACTCGCGCAAATACACCGAATATGCAAGGGTGGTGCTTACTCTTTCTGCCATTGGCAAAAACCCTGCAGATGTGGAGGGGTACAACCTTCTGACACCGCTTTTTGATTTTGACGCCTGCACAAAGCAGGGGATAAACGGTGCGGTGTGGGCACTTATTGCGCTGGGTAGCGGCAGATACGGAAACAGGGAAATATGTGACAGATACATAGATTATATTTTAGACAGAGAGAAACAGGCAGGTGGCTGGGCGTTATCCGCGGCTGAAGCCGATGCGGACATTACCGCTATGGCACTTACTGCTCTTTCACGGTACAGGGACAGAGAGGATGTTGCGGCGGCGGTGGAGCGCGGAATAGAGGTACTGTCCAAAATGCAGCTGCCCTCGGGCGGATACGAAAACAGCGGCGCCGAAAATTCCGAAAGTGCAGCACAGGTGATAGTGGCTATAAGCGCCCTCGGAATAAGCACTTCAGATACGCGGTTTATAAAAAACGGAAAAAGCGTAATGGATGCACTTTTAAGCTACCGTGATGCGTCGGGCGCATTTATGCACACTGACAGCACAAACCTTATGGCAACAGAGCAATGTCTTTATGCTCTGGTTGCGGCAGACAGGCAGGAAAAAGGACAGGCACCGCTTTTTGACATACAGGGCGACAAAAACAGAGAGATGATAAAAGAGCTTAATGAGATACTTAAAATAATAAAGGAAAGGCAGAAAACAAAGTGAAGTACAGGGGTTTTATAATATTTGCCGTTATATGTGCTTTATTACTTGGAGTGGCATTTTTTTCGGGCGGGGAGCCGGCAGCTTTGGTAATGCACACACCCGAGCCGTTACCCACCGCAAATGCAGATATAATATCTGCACTCGGGGAAACATCACCTACGCCTGAAAGGGCAGAACAAAAGCCATATTGCACATTATCGGTGAGATGTGATACAATACTTTTAAATATGGACAGGCTGGACAGCGCAAAGACGGGCATTATACCTGCAGACGGAATTGTTTTCCCGAAGCAGAGGGTGGAGCTTATGCCGGGTGACAGCGTTTTCAGCGTGCTTGAGAGGGAAATGAAGCGATGTGGTATTCACCTTGAGTTTGTGAATACACCTGCTTACAACAGCAGTTATATTGAAGGCATAGCCAACATATACGAGTTTGACTGCGGCGACCTTTCGGGCTGGATGTTTAAAGTAAACGGTGATTTTCCGGGACGTGGCTGCTCGGAATGTACATTGTCCGACGGTGACGAGGTGGAATGGATTTACACCTGCGATATGGGCAGAGATATAGGAAAGTAGGAAATAAAATGGCTGACAGAGGATTTGGGGCATATCATCCCTTTATAAGCCTTACATACTTTGTGTGTGTAATCGGCTTTTCGGTGTTTTTTATGCATCCCGTATGTCTTTTGATTTCTTTAATATGTGCTCTCGGGTATCTTGGAATACTTCGGGGCGGTGTGGGTAAAACACTTATGTACATTTTGCCGCTTATGGTATTTACCGCCCTTTTAAACCCCCTGTTTTCCCACGGGGGAGTAACAATTCTGGCATACCTGCCCGACGGCAATCCCATTACCGCAGAGTCGGTTATTTACGGGCTTTGTGCGGCGGTAATGCTTGTAAGTGTTATGTGCTGGTTTTTATGCTTCAGCCATGTTATGACAAGTGACAAGCTTATATATCTGTTTGGCAAAATTGTACCCTCGCTTTCGCTCATTTTTTCAATGACACTCCGCTTTGTGCCCGAATTTACACGGCAGACCCGTGAGGTGGCAGAGGCACAAAAATGCATTGGCAGGGATGTGTCGGAGGGGGGCATAATAACCCGCGCAAAAAACGGTCTTTCGGTGTTATCGGTAATGGTGACCCGCGCACTTGAAGGCTCGATAGAGAAAGCGGACAGTATGAAGGCGAGAGGCTACGGCTTGCGCGGCAGAACAGCTTTTTCAATATACCGCATGGAAGGCAGGGACGGTGCTGCACTTTTGTGTATTCTGCTTTTGAGCGCATATATAATTTTTTGTGCGGCAACAGGTAATATGAATTTTGAGTTTTATCCGCAGATTTGCTCTGTGGGGGTAACGTCTTTATCGGTTACGGCTTTTGCGGCATATCTGCTGCTTGGCATGATACCGGTTATAATTGAAATATGGGAGGTGAGAAGATGGGCGAAATTAAAATCAAAAATTTAAGCTTTACATATCCCGGTGAGCACAGGGCGGCAATAGACAATATAAGCCTTGAAATTTCCCGGGGCGAGTTTGTCTGCATTTGCGGTAAGTCGGGCTGCGGCAAAACAACGTTGCTCCGTCTTCTCAAGCCTGCGATAGCACCCTTTGGTGACAAAAAGGGAGAAATACTTTTTGACGGTGTGTCTGTTGACGGTATAAATGCAAAGGAGCAGGCGGCAAAAACAGGCTTTGTAATGCAAAACCCCGACAGTCAGCTTGTTACTGACAAGGTGTGGCACGAGCTTGCCTTTGGTCTTGAAAGCATTGGAATGAAAAGTGACGAAATACGGGTTCGTGTAGCGGAAATGGCGGCGTTTTTCGGTATAGAGAGTTGGTTTTACAAAAACACCTGTGACCTGTCGGGCGGACAAAAGCAGCTTTTAAACCTGGCATCGGTTATGGTAATGCACCCTTCGGTGCTGATTTTAGACGAGCCACTCAGTCAGCTTGACCCCATAGCCGCAGGCGAGTTTTTGAATATGCTTTACAAAATAAACAGGGAGCTTTCGGTGACGGTTATTCTGTCCGAGCACAGGCTGGAGGAGGTTTTACCTTTATCTGACAGAGTTATTATAATGGATGAGGGGGCAATATATGCACAGGAAACACCCGGCAGAGTTGGTGCTTTTTTAAAGGGGCACGATATGATGCGGGCAATGCCGTCCGTTATGCGTATGCACGGCAGTATAACCACAGATGATGAGTGTCCTGTTTCTCTGCGTGAGGGCAGGGCGTGGCTGCACAAAATGGCGGAGCAGGGCAGAATAAATACCAATATTGTTTTTGAGGACAATGATGCTCCGGGCGGTGAAGTGTGCGCTGAAATACGCGGGGCATACTTCAGCTACGGCAGAGATTTGCCCGATGTTATACGCGGACTTGACCTTACCTTGCACAGGGGGGAAATGCTTGCAATTTTAGGAGGCAACGGTGCAGGCAAATCCACCGCACTGTCACTTCTTGCAGGACTTAAAAAACCCTACCGCGGCAAGGTTATTATAAAGAAGGAAGAAACGGCACTGCTGCCCCAGAACGTGCAAAATCTTTTTACCGAAAAAAGTGTTTATGCAGACCTTGAGAGTGTGCTGACAGGCTTATCCGCAGATGAAAAAAAGCAGCGCATTTATTCTGTGGCGCGGCTTTGCGAAATTGAGGGGCTTTTATATGCACATCCCTTTGATTTATCGGGGGGAGAGCAGCAGAGGGCGGCGCTTGCAAAGGTGCTTTTGACAAAACCGCGGATTTTACTTCTTGATGGGCCGACAAAGGGTATGGATGCGGCATTTAAAGAACAGCTTGCAGGTATACTGGGCGGGCTTTGCAGGCAGGGGACAAGTGTTATAATGGTTTCCCACGATATTGAATTTTGTGCCTGCCATGCTCACAGATGCGCATTGTTTTTTGACGGTAAAATTGCGGCGGAGGGAACGCCGCGTCAGCTTTTTGGCGGCAACAGTTTTTACACTACATCCACCGCAAAAATGGCAGGGGATATTATAAAGGGAGCGCTTTTGCCCCAAGATGTTATAAAGGCGATGGGCGGCAGGGAGGAAGAACCGCCAAAGCCTGACCTGCCAAAGGGCGGGGACAAGCCGTCCGCAGGCACAAAGCAACAGCAGACGGACAAATCAGAGAAAATACGGGGGAACAAAATTACAAAGAGTATGGTGCTTGCGCTATTGGTAATTGCCCTCATTGTACCCTTTACTATTTATGCAGGCTTACGTTTTTTCGGGGACAGAAAGTATTTGTTTATAAGCTTACTTATAATTTTTGAAACCCTGATACCCTTTGCCTTTGTGTTTGAAAAGAGAAAGCCAAAGGCAAGGGAAATTGTGCTGATAAGTGTTTTATGTGCTATTGCGGTGGCGGGCAGAGGTGCGTTTTTCATGCTGCCACAGTTTAAGCCCATGGCTGCCATAATTATTATAAGCGGTATTTGTTTTGGCGGTGAAACAGGCTTTCTGGTAGGTGCGGTATCGGCATTTGTATCAAATTTTCTGTTCGGGCAGGGCAGCTGGGCGCCCTGGCAGATGTTTGCATTTGGTGTAATAGGATTTATAAGCGGTGTGGTGTTTAGCGGCGTAATTTTGCCGAAAAATCGTGTGGTATTAAGTGTTTACGGGTTTGTGATAACCCTTGTTATTTACGGCGGAATTATGAACCCTGCATCGGTCATAATGTGGCAGACGCCAACGGTGGAGAAGATAATTGCATCATATGCGGCAGGGTTGCCCTTTGATTTGATGCATGGGGTGGCGACGGCGGTTTTTATGTGGTTTATATCCGAACCGATGGTAGAAAAGATAATGCGTGTCCGCAGGAAGTTTGGGGTGTGAAAATTGCACAGATCGTTTGACGGCGGGAAAAGGCTATGAGCGAAACAAATAAAAGTGCGTAAATATTAATAAAAAAGAAGAAATCCGCTTTTGCGGATTTCTTTTTATGCCGTCAAACTATAAACGAACCTCACCCCCGATGTACTTAGTACTATCGGGGGTTGTTCACCCTTCGGGTTCGTTTCGTTCATTCTGCACTAATTTTCCCTACCCCTCTTACGGGATGTGAAAATGCCCCAGAGCACAAAAATGCAAAATGCAAAATGCTAAATGCAAAATTGTGGAAGGAAAAACCAGCACATAGGTAAGTAATTTGTGTCAGAACATAGGTAAGCCGGTGGTAAGTACA
>JAZNUH010000074.1:0-6227 GCA_045592225.1 Clostridia bacterium
ACATAGAGGAGCAATACTCGATATGAAAAATTATATTAAATTTTACAATGGCTTGTACTGAAATTCCTGGACTACACAGCTAAAATATAGTATAATGAATATCGATAGTTAAGGTTCCTTCCGGTGCAAGCCATTAGGAAGGAGTTAATTATGAATATAGAGAAAGGTAAAAAGAACAAACGGTTTGACAGTAACCGAAGAGTGCTTCGTAAGGGCGAATCGCAGAGAAAGAACGGAACATACGATTACAGATGGGTTGGCCCTGACGGAGTAAGGCATGCTGTATATGCACCTACTCTCGAAGAATTAAGAGAGCTTGAAAAAGAAATTGTGATTGACGAACACGATGGAATCAAAACCGAAACAAAGAAGCTGACGGTTAACAATGTGTTTGACACCTGGTGCGACTTAAAAAGAGGCCTAAAAGACAACACATTTAAAAACTATCTTTATATGTATAACAATTATGTCAGAGACAGTTTCGGCAAGAATAGGATTGCGGATGTAAAGAAATCGGATGTGAAAAGGTTTTATAACACCCTCGCAGACGAAAGAATGTTATCTATATCCACCATCGATACCATTCACAATGTATTGCATCAGGTATTCGATTTAGCAGTGGATGATAACTGCATCCGCTCAAACCCTACTGACAAGATGCTCAAAGAACTGAAACAAGCTCATGCTTTCGAAATCAAAGAGCGAAAAGCATTAACGGCAGATGAGCAAAGATTATTTCTGGGCTTTCTGAAACGAACACCACAGTATAATCATTGGTATCCGCTATTCGCTGTAATGTTTGGTAGTGGTATGCGAATTGGTGAAGTATCGGGACTTAGATGGTGCGACATTGACCTGGAAGAAGGCATTATTGACATCAATCACACTCTCGTTTACTACAGCACAGGCAAAGGAAAGAAATGCAAGTTCGCAATCAACACACCTAAAACGAAAAAGGGATACCGCAAAATTCCGATGATGGACTTTGTAAAGGAAGCATTCCTCCTTGAAAAAGCAAATCAGGAAGAAACAGGTATAACGTGTCAGGTAACAATTGATTGCTACACAGATTTCATATTTGTCAACCGCTTCGGCAGTGTTCAACATTACGGAACTGTCAACAAGGCAATTCGCAGAATTGTTCGCGACTACAATGACGAAGCTTTGTTGAAAGAAGAAAATCCTGTTTTAATCCCTAACTTCAGTTGCCATAACCTCAGGCATACATTTGCCACAAGATTATGTGAAGCGGATATAAATCTATCAGTAATACAAAATGTCATGGGACATAAAGAAATCAAGACGACATTAGAGATTTATACCCATGTAACCGAAGCGAAAAAGCGTGAGGAAGTCAATGCATTAGAGACCAGATTTGCATGGACATAAAATGAAACCTTACGCCATTTACGCCATAACTTACGCCAAGTGGAACAAATTTTATGGAGAGTTATGAAGACTTGCGCAACGAACAGGAAGAAAAGAATGGCTTGACAAAAGGGTTATGAAGACTTATAATAAGTTATGCGATTGTGGGAATTGAAATCCCCACAATGAAGCCACTTGATAAATAGCAAAAAAATAAAACTGCAATGTTGATAATCAACATTGCAGTTTTTAAATTATGATTTATTCAGCCTTATTTATAGCCCTTGCGTATGCGATAAGTTGTTTTCTTGACGAAACCCCCAGCTTGCTGTAAAGGTTTTTATTATGGAATTTCAAAGTATTTTCCACTATGTTCATTTCCTCAAGAACCTCTTTTGTGGATTTGCCTTCAAGGTACAGGTTATAAATTGCACGCTCGGAGGGAGTAAGGCGCGGAAGCTGTTCGGTAAAAAATTTGCAGTGCTCGGCAAATTCGGGAGAGTCATTTGCAAATTCATTTTTAGCCTTTTCGCGAGGGGCTTCTATTTTCGCCTGAAGGGAGGAAATAAGAAACTCCTGATGCTGAATCATAAGATAAGCGCTGATTAAAAACAACTCGGTTATTATGTACGAAACAGACAAAAACTCAAAATCAATGCGGACAAGCTGTTCGAGTAACCATACAAAGATATTTACAAGCACAGATACAATAAGGATAACTGCATGAGAAACAGACTCAAGCTTTTTTTGTGCTATAGCGTGCACAATAATTGCCACCATTATTGCAAAGTAACTGAGCAGGTAGAAAAGATACAGCGGATGCCAGGGACCGTATTCCTTGATAAGAACCGAAACACCGCCTATGTTTTCAAGTGTAACAGATTTATAGTATATGTCAAGAAAACCCGGACTTGCAGCAACAAAAAACACAAATGCAGAAATGACGGCAAGAACACAGGGCACCCATTTGTGGTAATGTAGCTTTGAAACCTTAATGATTATCATAATCATAGATAAAGGCAGAAAAGCAGAACCGAGGTAAGCAATTCGGTTTGCCCACAAAGCCATGTCGAGTGTTTTTGAAAGGGATAATGACAGATAACCTATATTTACTATCAGAACAGACGAAAAGAGTATGAAAAACCATACTTCCTTCTTTTTAATCAAAGCAATATAGCCAACAAGCATTAAAAAAGATAAAAAGCTTGTTGCCACATAAATAATAGACATGCTTGTTGCCTTGTCTCCGATGGAGTTGCAACCCGAGAGCGAAAGCATTATAAGTAATAGTCCGAAAATAAACAAGAAATTTTTTTTCATAAAGTATCTCCCTCTGCAGCTTTTTTAAGTTAAAAGCCTGTGCCCTTTGTAAAAACCCACACTTTTCCCCACACTTTTCAGAAAAAAATACGGATTTCCCACACTAAAATTTTAAAAAAGTGTGGGGACTTTTTATTGGCTTACAATTATAATTTAAAATGTAAGGTTAGCAAGGATGGTATAAATAACTTGCCGCAAAACTGTGATTTATTATGTGGGGTACCCCTTTGTGTAATGCAAATTACATAAAAGCTCTGTCAACGCGCCAACGAAAGCAGAGCTCGCCCCATATATTTCTTATAATTGTATCATATAAAATCTGTTCAGTCAATCTTTGCTGAAATTTTAAAGGAGATGAGACTATTGAACAAAATGAATAAAACAGCCGACTACAAAATTATAAAAGAAAAAGGCGGAAACCGCTATGAATTTTACTGCGGTCTTTCGCGTGCACTAGTTTGCACAAGCGAACCGATGCAAGAGGAAACCCCTGATGAAGAGCTTGTGCTTGCATGGAACAAATTCGGTAAAACTCACTTTAACAGGTGCCATAAATGCGGTAAATGGGTGACAGGCGCAATGTATAATCCCGATGTTTTGTCCTGTGTTCAGTGCACGCCGATAGAGGATTATCCCGAATACTGTACCGAGTGTGGCGCAAAAACCCAGGAACCATCTTATTTTTGTCATATATGTGGTGCCAGATTGTTTTACGGAGGTGAAGACAGAAATGAAAAAAATGAATGCAATCAGAAAAAAATCCTTGTTTAGCTTTGGGTTTGGAACAGACATTATGAAGCACGCAGTAGTATGTGACAAGTGTAACGCATTAGAGCCCAGCAACAGACTGTTCTGTAGCAGATGCAATTCAAAGTTGCCTAAATCAAGTTTGTATGACCTGTACAAGTCATATCACGCAAGCTGCAAAAAGTGCGGCACAGTCCTTTCAGAGTCTATGCGGTATTGCCCGCACTGCGGTGTCAGGGTGAAAACAGCAACAAGGGTTTGTGCAGTACAATAATTAAACAGGAGGCAATTATGAAAAGAATTTTATCATTTATCTTATGTTTAACAATGATTTTGAGCCTTTCAATAACTGTTTATGCCGAAAACGGCAAGTTTACAGATGTAAAGGCTGACAGCTGGTATTATGATGATGTGTATAATGCAGTAAGACTTGGAATAATCAACGGCAAAAGCGAAACAATCTTTGCGCCCGATGATTTTCTTACATATGCAGAAGCCATAAAGCTTGCGGCGTGTATGCACCAGCTATACAGAGAAGGAAGCGTTTACCTTGTGGCTATCGGCGACCCCTGGTATCAGAGATATGTTGACTACTGCAAAGATGAAGGAGTTATAACAAAGGATTATAACTACGGTGAAAAGGCTACAAGAGCCGGATATATGGAAATATTCGCAAATGCTCTTCCTGATGAGGCACTTAAGGAAATCAACAGTATTCCCGATGGTGCTATACCCGATGTTCCTGTATACGAGGAATACTCAAAGGCTGTATACAAGCTTTACCGCGCAGGAATTCTTACAGGGGTTGATGCCGCACACAGATGCGACCCCGGCTCAACAATCAAAAGATGCGAGGTTGCGGCAATCATTACAAGAATGATGAACGAAAATGAAAGAATTGAATTCAGTATGGGTTCTTCATCCGCAGAAAATAAAAAAGAAGAAAACGAAAAAGAAGATAAGCCCAAGCTTGAAATTCCCGAAAATGCAGAACCTGTTCCCGATGCCAAGGATGAAACTCCTGTTATAGAAAAGGTTGAAACTCCCGATATGTATGAGCCTTTTGAAATTGTAGTGCAGCCCGAAAATATTGACTCGGCTGACGAGGGAGAAACACTTACATATACAGTTAAGGCAACAGGTGGCAAAACACCATACACATATCAGTGGGTTTCAAGAGCCCGGCATAATCAGACAGCGGAAATAAGCGAGAGCGAGTATGCAAAGGGGACAAAGACAAATACACTTTCTCTCGTTTTTGATCTGGATAATTCCACAACAAGTCAGTTCTGCTGCAAGATTACCGATGCTCTTGGTCAGGAAGTGACTTCGGATTATGTGACAATGCCTGAAAAGGTATTCATCTTTAAGCCGGAGGATGTCATTAAATCCAATTCAGGTTACATTTTCGCGGGCAGAGTTGAAAAAGGTGCTTTAAGAGTCGGCGAAACAGTTTCAATGCATATGCCGTCACAAGGTATTGAGGTTTTCGGTACTGCAACAAAAATTGAAATGTTCAAAAAATCCATTGACGAGGTAAAAGAAAACGATTATTGCGGAATTCTGATAGAAGAGCCGGAGCCAATACCATATGACAAATGGGTGGTTGAAAATCTGGGAGAAACACTGGCAGAACGACTTGTAAATATGGGTGATTATGGCTTTAAGGCATGGATGCATATAACACCTTGCAGATACACCGCAGATATTGGAGATAAATCATATGTGTACGTCAACGTTTTCGGCGGTAAGGCTCCATACACATATAAATGGTATAAGAGCGAAAACTCAGGCGAGTATACAGAACTTAAGAATGATGACAATCATAAAATAGTTGAAGGTAAGGTGGAAATCCTTGTCGATGAAGCCGAGTTTTCAAAATGTATGACATATAAGTGCATAGTAACCGATGCTACAGGCTTTACAAAAACAGCAAATAATATGTATGTTGTTCCCGGCGGAAAACCATATATCATAAGTCAGCCATATGATTTGTACGCAAACCCCGGGGATAAGGTTACATTCAGAATCAGCACACGAGCCGCTGAAGTCACATATCAGTGGTATGTGAAATATGACGGCAGAACAACCTGGCAGAAAATTGAAGAGACTGACTCGTGGGCAAAAGGTGCCACAACTCCCTGGCTTGAAATACAGGTTGAAAAGACTGACCTTGTAAACCACTGTGAATATATGTGCGAAGTAACACAGGGAGAATACAGTGTGCGTTCCGAAACAGCAAAGCTGCTTCCCGAAAATGTTATTATAACCGAACAACCCCAAAATGCAATAGGAAAGCATGCCGGATACGCACAGTTTAAGATAAAGGCAGAGGGTGCAAACGGCCCCATTACATATCAGTGGCTGATACAGACGCCCGACAACGAAATACCGCTTAAAATTACAGAAGGCTTCAGCTGGGCAGGCGGATATGACACAGACACTCTTTCGGTGGCTGTTGACCAAACCAAACTGACATCCGATTACAAATTCAGTTGTATTGTAACCGACAAAAACGGCGTAAAGAGGGTGTCCGATGAAGTCTATGTAATTGTTACTGCCGATGCAGATGTGACACTTGAAGAGGATTACCCGAAAAAGCCTGAAATGATAGTTATTTTGGACTAAACATAAAAATAAAGAAAAGAGGTAGAAAAGATGAAAAAATTATTATCAATGGTACTTGCACTTGTAATGGTACTCTCACTTGCTGTTACTGTAAGTGCAGAGTGCGACCATCAGCTTATGAAAATGGCTAATATGAACAGCCATTATTCAGAATGCACAATATG
>JAZNUH010000075.1:0-6941 GCA_045592225.1 Clostridia bacterium
TCTGTCCTTCCCAACCGCCGGGAATGAGTGTATGGTTGGGTGCTACCGCCTTTGCTTCTTCCTTTATAACGCCGAAGTCGCCGGAGAAGTATGTAAAGGGAGGCTGGAGATAAAGCTGTGTAGGTTCTGTCATTGTTGTAAACTCAACTGTGTTTACACCCTTCTTAATGAGATGTGTAACATCCAGCCTACAGTCAAATTCACTGTATTTTCTTGTATTTACCGAAACCTCAAGTGCTGTGCCGTTAACCTTAAGATTTTTCATTCCGTAAATTTCAAGGTTTATATACACCTTTTCGGGAATGTAGTCAAAATTCACACTGCCGCGGAGGTCAAATTCCTCGTTGGGCTTAAGGCGTACACTGCCGGGAATGGAAAGTGCTGTGCCCTTCTCCCATGTGCCTGTCTGCTTATCAAATACTTCATAAGCTACGGGGAGCTGGTTGCCGTCAACCGCTTCAAAGTCAAACTTATCAACAGTAATTACTTCTGCAGGCTGTGCCTTGGGTGTATTGTCTGCCTTGTAAGGCTCTGCCGACTGTGTATCGCATACCGCCGCAACCATTTCGAGAGGCTCAAGCTCTACTGCAATTCTGCCGTTTTCTGCAGGATATGCAACCTCTTCACCCGAAGTAATGTTATAAATAACCATACCGGGCACCTCATCAATGTATGCTGTAACCTTGCGGTTTTCATCATTGTTTATAAAATATACCTTGCAGTATTCATTGCTTCTCTCGTTTATATACACTCTGCCTTCCGATTCAATGTTCAGTGTAACATCACCTATTATTGTCTTAAGTGCCTCTCCGCAGGGCACATCTGTTACAGGCCAGTCAACCGGTCCAAGCAGATAGGTATTGCCGTCTGCAAATACTTCCATACCCATGTTGTCAACAGGAGCAAAATCAAAGTCAATGTCCAGCTTTTCAGCCTTTTCCGCAATCTGTGTGGGAACAGAGTGCGCAAATATCATCTTTACGCCTGCTTTTTTAAGGTTTTTGATAAGCTCTGCAGTACCACCGTTTATATAGTACATATCAGGGAATACGATGCAATCATAACGGTAGCCGTAAGCTTCAACGTACCCGTCAAACACCTTTATGTTCTGTGTAAGGTTTTCAGAGAACATATCAAAGGCTATGCCGTTATGTCCAAGGCCGTTTACAATGTCCTCGTAAATATCCTGAACAACGTGACGGTAGTGGCGTTTGTCAAGCATATCATACTTCTGTATAATCTGACGGATGGGGTTGAATACCAGTACATTTGCAACAGGTGTTGTTGCTCTTGACAGGTGCTGAATTCTTGCCACATAGTCATTATACAGTTTAAAGTGAGCAAAAACAGGGTTTTCGTAGTTATATGTAGTAAAGCAACCCTTTCTTGAACCAAAGTATGAATATTGCGCACCCATATACTGCATCATGTTAACGCCCATACCCAGTATTCTGTTACCAAGGCGCTTCATCTGCCACAGCTTGTAATCGTGGCCCGATGTTGTGTAGGTTTCGCTGAGAACAATTTTGCTGCCGTTAAATTTAGCCGCACTTGTAATAAGCTTGGGTGCAACGTTGTAGTCGTTATTGTCAATGGCATACTTACAGCCGATGGTGTCCATACCGGGGATATCCATAATCATTGCTTCTTCCATCATATCGCCCTGCGCCATCATTGCCGCCACGTGCTCTTCACCGCCGAAGTGACCGGTAAACAGCAGATTGTTTTTACGGCACCAGTCTGATACCTGATATGCAAATGCCTTGAAATAACGGTACTGAAGTGTTGTACGGAAGTCATCACGCGCTTTTGCTTCCTCGGGAGTTTTGGGTTCGAGGAAGAGTGTGTACATATAAGGCATAAAGGAGTAGCCGTGCTGTTTTTCAAATATTTCTTCCATTTCGTCATCCCAGGGTGCAGGATGGGGGCCGTCAAAACGGTACAGGCTTGTGGGTTCATCTGTAAATACGCCCATAACTGTTTTACCGAATTCGTCGCCAACCGCTTCCTTGTATTTTTCGTGGGTCATTTCAATCCACTTTGCAACAACCTCTTCCTTGAGTATGTTTACGTAACCTCTTACACCTTTGGAATTTAGGCGGCTTAAGGGTGCATAAATAACACGGTCAGAATGCTGGGAGAAGAAGAAATAAACCTCTTCACGCCCCTGTGTGCGTGACTGATACTGCACGTTTACACAGTCATCACCTTCAATAACCTCACACAAATCTGTTACATCTGTTACGTAGTATTTGCCGCCCTTTTCAACTATACGCTGTGCACGCAGGAATTTGCCGGGTCTGTCCAGCATGCAACGCATACCGCACATAGGAATAATTTCCTTCTGTCCGTAAAGCTCGTCCTGCCTGTATTCGGGATACTGTTCACGCAAAAGACCGCCTGCCATACCCGAGGGCCAGTCGTTTTCATCGTATATCCAGAACTTCATGCCAATACGCTTTGCCTCGTTTACTGCGTGGCGGATAAGTTCAAAAAATCTGTCGGACAGGTACATAACTCTCATACCGCCTGCGGGGTGGATAAAGAAGTTAACTATACCCTGCTTGTAAAAGTTTTCAAGCTGAAATGTAATACCTTCTTCGCTTATGTCAC
This sequence comes from Clostridia bacterium, assembly GCA_045592225.1. GTDB lineage: Bacteria > Bacillota > Clostridia > UMGS1883 > UMGS1540 > JAZNUH01. Next base: position 2,614 of record JAZNUH010000075.1, read on the forward strand.
TGTTCCAGAACCACATCATAGCCGGTGTGGTTTCGGTTGTGGGATTTTTAAAGCCTTCCATCAGTTTGCTTATCTGATTATTCATAAATTAGCACCTCCTGAAAATATATAGGAATTAGTCATAAAGTTTTATTTTAACCGGTTCTGTAATGCCGTTTACCGTGTGCTTGCCGAAAAGGTTTGCATTGGTGGATGTAAGCACTATTCTTATCTCGTTATCATAGGTATGCAAGAACTCTGTTATATCAAGCTCATAGGGTGCCCAAAGTATTGAGCCTGCGTATTTATTGTTTATATAAATCTCTGCCGCACAGCTTGTCTTAACCTCGATAACTGCCTTTTTCCACATCTGCACCTTGGATGAGTATTCCATACCCGTTACCGACTGCGAGTGTCTGTAAACGCCGTTGCCTATAAAGTAGGGGTAGCCCTGCTTTTCCCAGCCGCCAAGCTCCAGATAATCCTTGGGCTTTACTGCAACATCGTGGTCATTTACTTCAAACTTACCGCTGAAGAATATAAAGGGCGGTCTTGATATGAAAAGACGTGCACTGTCTGCAACGCAGTCAACCTCTATAGTATTTATACCCTCTTGGAGAAGTGCCGTTACATCACACCTGCAGTCTGCCTCACTCCAAAGAACGGTGTTCTTTGTCAGTTTTACTTCCCTGCCGTTGAGCTTTAAGCTTTTTATGTTGTAAATCTCTGCATTTAAGTAAACATAGGTGGGAATGTACTCAAAGTTTACTTCCCCTCTTATTTTGTACTCTTCACCGGGTGTAAGGCTCATACCCTCAGGCAGCTCCATATACTCTCCCTTTTCCCATGTGCCTGTCTCCTTATCAAAGGCCTCAAAGGAGCGAACAGGTAAAATGTTACCGCCCATAGCCTCAAAGGCATAATCGGGTGAGAAGGTGTAAACCATTTCTCTGTTAACCTTTTCGCACAAGGGTGCATAAGGCTCATTTGATGCTTTGTCAACTATTGCCACAACCATTTCATAGGGGTGAAGGTTTATGCTTACCCTGCCGTTTTCTACGGGATATGCTGCCTCTTCCCTCTTTGTGGTGTTGTAAATCTTCATTCCTGGCAGAGCATCAATGGATACGTCTGCCATTTTGTCTTCATCATTTGCAATGAGGTATACCTCTGTATCGTCATTGGCGCGTTTTGAAATATACACTCTGCTGCCGCTGTATTTAATGTTAAGTGCCACGCCGCCGATTATTCCGGGGAATATTTCTGCATACAGTTCACTGCTGTATTCCATATCGCCCGGTGTTATAAGATAGCTGTTGCCGTCTTTGTATACACTCTTGTTATCTGTATCCTTAAAGTCATAGCTATAGTTTGTTTCTTCCTCAGTTTCAACTATATACTTGGGTACCTTACACATAAACAGTGTTTTAACATTATTCTTTTTAAGCTTTTGTACAAGCTCTGCAGTTTCACGGTTTACGTGCTCCATGCTTGGCAGTATAACGCAGTCATACTTGTAGCCGCAGGCTTCTACGCTTCCCTCTGTTACCTTTACATCTCCGACAAGGTCTTCAGAGAATAAATCAAACTCAATACCTGACCAGTAAAGTCCGTTTACTATACATTCGTATATCTTCTGCTCTTTTTCATATTGCACATTTACCTTATGTGTATAATGATAATCCATGTGCTGAATTGTTTCTCTCAAAGCGTTAAGTACAAGCACCTTACCGTCGGGCACGGTTGCCGCAGACAGCGAGGATATACCTGCCATATACTCGCTGAATTTGCCGTAGTGGCGGAAGAGCTTATTTGCATAGCCATGAGAGGAAGGCAGTATGCCCGGCTCTATTTTTCTGTTCTCACGCAATGTATAATGTCCGCCCATAAACTGTAGCATATTAACACCCTGTATCGCCAGTCTGTGTGCCACTCTCTTAATTATGGGCATATCAAGCTCCCAGCCCGAGCCAGTGTAGGTTTCGCAAAAAACTCTGTTTTTGTGGGCGAGCTTTGCCGCACTTGATATAAGCTTTGCCGAAACATTAAAGTCGTGGTGGTCTATCCACTGTGCGGAAAATACTGTGTCATCACCGGGGATGTCCATCTTCATAGCCTCTATCTGCATATCACCCTGATCAATACTTCCGCCCATCCATTCTGCCGCCGCAAAATGTCCTGTTAATTTAAGATTGTTGTCACGGCACCATTTTGAATACTGGTTGATAAAGCTTTTGTGATAAAGGTGCTTAACAGTTGTTCTGTAATCATCCCTTACCTTTTTTTCGTGAGCATTTAAGGGCTTATAAAAGATTGCGTACAAATAAGGAATAATGGAATATCCGTGTTCCTTTTCAAATTCCTCCGCAAATGTGTCACTCCAGGGGCCTGCTACATTGGGCGGCCATTCGCGTATGGTTGTAGGCTCATCGGTAAACATGCCCATAACTGTTTTGCCAAACTCGTCACCGATTGCCGCCTTGTATTTTTCGTGGGTCATTTCAATCCACTTGGCTATTGCCTTTTCGTCAATGGTGCTTACATAGCCATATCCGCCCGAGCTTTCGGGTGCCCATGCCGCAGAAGGTACATAGGATTCATTGTACTTTTCTATAAAGAACACAATCTGTTCAAATACGGTGCAATCGTTCTGATAGTGGATGTCAACCGAGCCGAAGCCCGACTCTTTTACATCGCATTTATCGGTTATATCAATAACAAAATACTGTCCGTTTTTTTCCTTTATGCTTATTGCACTTATAAGCTTACCGCGTACATGCTTTGTAACGCTCATGCCAACGGGGTTTAGCCACTCTACAATGTAAGCAAGCTCCTTCTGGCGGTACTCGGGGTACTGCTCTAACAGCTGACCGCCAACAACGCCCGAGGGATACTCAAATTCGTCATAAATCCAGTATCTCATGCCAAGGCGCTTTGCCTCTTTTACAACGTACTTGATAAGCTCCATAAACCTGTCGGACAGGTATGGCTGCTTCATTTGTGCACAGGGCTGAATAAAGAAATCATACAGTCCCTGCTCGCGGTATTTCTCCAGCTGATAGGTAATTCCCTCTTCACTGATATCGCCGTTCCAGAACCACATAACCGCGGGATTATACTCGTTGGGTGGATTTTTAAAGGTTTCTACCATTTTCTTTGTGGTATTCATACTCTTTCTCCTTAAATTACACCTATTTATAAAGTACTATTTTTACATTTTCAAGCAAACCGTTAACTGTCTTTCTGTCAAACAGGTTAGCATATGTGGAGGTAAGAACTATTTTTATTTCGTTATCGGCAAAGTGCAGATAATCTGTTATATCCACTTCGCCGGGTGCCCACATTATGTTACCTGCAAACTTATTGTTTACATAAACCTCTGCCATACAGTCGGTATTTACCTTGAGTACAGCCTTATCCCAAACCTTTGCGCTGCTGTTAAATTCCATACCGTGAACAAGTACCGAGTTTTTGTAAACACCGTCACCTACAAAGTATGGGTAGCCCTGTTTTTCCCAGCCGCCTACAGACATATAGTCACCTGGTTTTACGGCTACATCCTTACTGTTTACCGCAAACTTACCTGTGAAGAATACAAAGGGCGGTCTTGCCTTGAATATGGGCGCGTCGTCGGACACACCGTCAATTTCAACTGTGTTTATTCCCTCATGTAAAAGCTTTGTTACCTCGCACTTGCAGTCATAATCACTCCACAGTACTGTGTTTTTGGTAAGCTTTACTTCTGTGCCGTTTATGCGCAGGCTCTTTATTTCGTATATTTCTGCATTTAAGTAAACGTGAGATGGAATGTACTCAAAGTTTACTTCTGCTCTTATTTTGTAATCCTCGCTCATACCAAGCTCAAATCCGTCGGGGTAGCACATATAGTCACCCTTTGCCCATTTGCCTGTCTGCTTGTCAAAGGCTTCGAAGGAGCGGATAGGTAAAATGTTGCCGCCCACCGCTTCAAAAGCATAATCGTCAGGCAGGGGGTATTCCATTGTGCGCTCGTATTTTTTGCACTCGGGTGCATAGGGCACATCCGATGCCTTGTCTACAATAACCGCTATAAGCTCATAGGGGTTAAGTGTAAGATTTACTCTGCCGCCAGATACAGGGTAAGCCACTTCACTTCTGCTTGTGGTATTGTAAATGGTCATACCTGCCACTGCATCAATCTCTGCAGTTACCATTTTGTTTTCATCGTTTGCAATAAAGTAAACCTCTGCATCCTCGTTGCTTCTCTTTGCAATGTAAACTCTGCTGTCACTCTTTATGCCAAGTGATGCACCGCCGATAATCTCGCCGAAGATTCCTGCAAATATGTCACTGCTGTATTCTCTTTCACC
>JAZNUH010000076.1:0-5156 GCA_045592225.1 Clostridia bacterium
ATTATGGGCAGGTTGGGGTACTGCTCTGCAACCTCTGCAAGAGTGTCCCATTCAATCTGTGTATGCCAAACCATAAGAGGAATTCTTCTTTCTTCCATAGCCGAGAAGATATTGCCCATCTGCCATTTTTTCATGGAGTGCTTGAGTGCCTTGGGGAAAATTCTGAGAATAACAGCCTTTTTGCCGATAAATTCATCAATTGTGTTTGAAATTTTGTTGCCTGCGAGGTTCATCTCGGGAACAACAATGGGTGAAGCGTAAAATCTGTCATCGGTTGCTACCTTTGCAAACAGAGCTTGGTTTGCCAGAGTATAGTCCTCTGTCTTACAACGGCTGTGAGCCAGTACCATACGGTTAACGCCTTCTGCAAAGTACTGTTCGGGCTCGGGATGAACATCCTCCAAAAGCTCGTCCTTGTAGTAGGTCATCCAGCAGTTGATGTCAAAGATTTCGCTGTTTTTCTTCATTTCAAGAAAGTTTGTTTCAAGTGATTTGCTGTACATAGCACATCCCCCTTTTAAAATATAAATTTATTAATAAAAATTGTTTTTTAGTGCTCTTTTTACGGTCAAAACAGCTCATAAAAAGTGCATTATATATTAAATTAACAGTATTTTACCACCCCCATTCGGGGATGTCAATAGATTTGAAAACTTTTAATTTTATTTATTATAAATAAATAAAAAATGCCTCAAAACAAGACATTTTATCGATTATTTATTCTTGCGCTAAGTATATCTGCGGTTGTGTTCGTTCGTAGCAAAAAGGGTACAAAAAAAGAAAAATCTCATACCGTTGAGATTTTTCAACAAAATAAAATATTTCAATAATTTTGCATCAGCTATATCTTATATTATTATCGCCTTTTTGCATTCCGAACTTTTTTTACATTCCCTCTTATCGATTATTTATTCTTTCGTAAATATTCATAAAGCATAAGCGAACAAGCCACCGATGCATTGAGTGATTCCACGCCGCCGGGCATAGGAATTTTAATTATGGTATCACACAACGAAAGCACAGCTTCGCTCACACCGTCCCCCTCATTACCCACTACTATTGCAACGTTTCCCGAAAGGTCGGCATCAAAAAGACTTATCGATTTTTGGGTAAGTGCGCCGGCTGCAAGCTTGTAGCCCTTGTCACGAAGTACGCATAGCTCCTCCGCATCATTGCAAAAGGCTATCGGCACCTTAAATACAGAGCCCATTGTAGCCCTTACCGTTTTGGGAGCAAAGGGGTCGGCGCTGCCCTTTATAAAAACAATACCTGCCGCATCAACTGCGTGTGCGGTGCGGATGATTGTGCCCACATTGCCGGGATCGCGCACATTATCGCAAATTACTACCACCCCGCCCGAAAGGTCGGAAAGCTCTGTTCTTTTCATTTTGGCAGAGGCAATTATCCCCTGGGAGGTTTCGGTATCCGAAAGCTTTTCAAAAAGCTTTGCATCCACTTCGTACTGCTTCGGACAATCGGGTACAAAGCCCTCGTATCCTTCCCTTACAAGCACCGAGGTAAGCTGTGCACCGTTTTGCACAGAATCGTGCACCGCACGTACACCCTCAAGCAAAAATTCGCCTGTTTTTTCTCGATAGGAACGCTTTTTTAAATTGTTTATATGTTTTACGGTATTGTTATCTGCACTTTTAATATATATCATTATACTCTCCCGATAAAAAAGCTGCCGCAATGCGACAGCTTTTACTTTAGAAATTATAAGCTTGCTTTAGCCTTTTCAACCAGCTGAGCAAATGCAGCTGCATCGTTAATAGCGATTTCGGACAGCATTTTTCTGTTGATTTCAACGCCTGCCTTCTTAAGACCGTTCATAAATGTGGAATAGTTCATTCCGTTCATTTTTGCAGCAGCGCTGATACGTGTAATCCAAAGTCTTCTGAAATCACGCTTTTTCTGCTTTCTTCCAACGTATGCATAAACCAGGGACTTCATAACAGCCTGGTTAGCAACTCTGAATGCCTTTGATTTAGCGCCTCTGTATCCTTTAGCAAGTTTTAATATCTTCTTACGTCTTTTTCTGGTGTGCAATGCACCTTTAACACGAGCCATGTTTTTCCCTCCTCAATTATTTGTACGGTATAAGCTTCTTAATTGTAACCGCGTTAGGTATTGACGCGTAGGAAATCTTACGCAGTCTTCTCTTTCTCTTTGTAGACTTTTTGGTAAGTATATGACTCTTAAAAGCCTTACCTCTTTTAACCTTGCCTGATTTTGTAAGGCTAAAGCGTTTTGCTGCGCCTCTATGTGTTTTAATTTTGGGCATAATAGGTTCCTCCTTATTGTTTTATTTTAAAGCCTTATGGCCTCAAAGCTACTGTTTGGGTACTATGAACATTGTCATATTTTTGCCTTCAAGCTTAGGCATTTTGTCAACGTTGCCGACTTCGGTTACTCTTTCTGCAAACTTTGTAAGCACCTCTGCACCAAGTGCGGAATGGTGAACCTCACGGCCGCGGAAACGAACTGTAACCTTTACCTTGTCACCTGCCTGTAAAAACTTGATTGCATGACCTGCTTTAGTCTGAAAATCGTGTTCATCAATAGAAGGTGAAAGGCGTACTTCCTTTATGTTAACAACCTTCTGGTTCTTTTTGGCTTCCTTTTCTTTTTTCGCCTGTTCGAAACGGTATTTACCGTAGTCCATAATCTTGCACACAGGCGGTTCTGCCTTAGGTGCAATCTTTACCAGGTCTAAATTTTTTGCATAGGCTATTTTCTGTGCTTCCTTGGAAGACACAACGCCCAGCTGTGATCCGTCGCTATCGATAAGTCTTACTTCCTTATCGCGGATTTCTTCATTGATCATAGCTTCTTTAGAAATATATAACACCCCCAAAAGTATTACCGCGAAAAAAATTGCGGCACGAACAAACACGTACCGCAAAAAAATGCATTTTTGTGTATTTACCCTATGCACATTATGATAGGGTGAGAGCGGTAGCTCTGCTTGTTCCTGATATATATTACACTAAATCCCTGACCTTGTCAAGCATTTTTTTATTTTTTTTACAAATTACAGTTTTCCTGAATCAAATATGTCATAATTATCATCAAACTTAAACTTTACACGCAATGCAGGGAATACCGGCTGCGGGCGCTCAAGTTTTCTCCACACCAAAATCAGCAGCGAATCGTGGTCGCTTTTTGAGCCGGTTATTTTTTTCTCAAAGTGCATTGTGTCTCCGGTATAGGGTCTCTTTTCAAAAGCAACCAGATTACCTTTTTTCATATATGCAACTATAACCACAGAGTTGGATGCTGCTCCCGGCACCATAACATCCAGTTCGGTTTGTGTGTTTCTTATAGTTTCATAATGACAATGAATTCCGTTTTCTTTTAAAACTGTAATGGTGTATTTTCTCCCTCGCACTCCGTCGGTGTGGTAGCATTGCAGCGTCACGGTTGTAAGCTTCTGTGTCAACGGAATTGTTATAACCTTGCCGCTTTCCACACTCTCTCCGCTACTTAGACATACTACACACTCATCGCCGAATACAGGTGTAAAATTAATGACGTTTGTACTTTCATCCACATATACGTCATATTCGCAACGTCCGCTTTCAAAGACATCTGCCCACATTCCGGTATCACTGCTTAACGAGGTAAGGAAGGTAGGCTCAACTATCTCTATTGTCTTGCCCCTTCTTTTGCCGTCAGCAACCGCCTGTGCATATACGGTAACTGTTCCGGGTTTTATGGGTGTAAGAACACCCGTAAGCCTGTCAATTGTGGCTATTGTTGTATCGCTGACAGACCATTCCAAAACCTCAAGATCACTTATGTAGTTGGGCGTTGCCTGAATTGTGTATGCTGTTTCAACAGACACTCTGTCGTCGCCTGTTATTTCGATTTTCTCTACCGTTTCCACGCTCTCATGACAGATTTTTATATACTGCGGGTAGGATTCTCTTATATAGTAAACCTTATCCCCACCATAATACTCGTCTGTGAAATATACATCTTTAACGCTGATGTCAGCAATACCCTCCTGTGCGGCCTCTGTTAACAAAAATTCCAATGTCGTCGGTGTGTTCAATCTGCGGGTATATATCTCGCCACCGGTATACAACATTTTAACGGAAATTTCTGTGTATCCATCCTCACATTTTACTGGTTCACCATGTCCTCTTAATGCAAATCCATAAGCGGCTTTTACTTTTCCGTCGCCCGCCAGTTTGAGACTGTCAGGGAAGCGAAGTGTAAAGTACACCGTAGTTAATCCGGGCTCATCTACCGCAAATTCAAGGCTCTGTACTATTTTTTTAGTACTTCCTATAACACCTTCCATATTCTCCTGCCCTGAATAATCGAACTTAATAAACGAGCCTGTGCCCAAACCAGGCATAAATTCCTCAGGTACATAATACGGATAAACTGTTATATCTTCGGTGAACAGGTAGGGTTCATAGCTGTAACCGTTTCTGCTCAAAAGCTTGTGTCCTGTAAATTCCGGAGTATCAAAGTATCCCATCAGTACATAGCCGTCTTTTGCCACCGGCTCTATGAAGTAATATTTGCTGTATTCAGCTGAGACAGTCTCATCAGCTCCTGCCACTGTAATGGTGTGCTCCTCAAATTTATAAACCATTTGGAAGGTAACATCCTCTGTCAACTGCATTCCATCGGTGTAGCCTTCCCATCCCATATATGTGGTATGCTCTTTATACGGAATCTCCGGAGGTGTAATTACTGTTCCGTAGTCCATGGTGCTTTCCGAAAAGAGATTGCCCTCTTCATCGTAAAACCTGCATGTATATTGATTTACCACAGCTGTGTATACCGCCTCGAATGTTTGGTTTCTGTCCAGAATCATATTCGAGCTGTATCCGTTCCAGTAGTCAAAGGTATAGGTATACTGCTGTGTTGCCGCTTTTGTCGGATTTGCAGGTGCTTCAATTATTGTGCCGTAATCCGCGGTGTTTTCGTATACAACTGTTCCATCATTTACAAAGGTATATGTGTATCGCTGTATGTGTGTTGTGTACTGTGCCGTAAAGGTTACATTATCAGTTAATATTGCTCCCTCATAAAAGCCTTCCCATCCTGCAAAAATATAGTAATACTGTGCTGTTTCAGCCTTTATGGGATTTGTGGGGGCAATTATCTCTGTTCCGTAATCTACCGTTGCTTCGGAT
>JAZNUH010000077.1:0-28340 GCA_045592225.1 Clostridia bacterium
TGAAGATAAAAGAATAAGAACTGCTTGGAACGAAGAAACAGAAGAATGGTATTTTTCTGTTGTTGATGTTGTGTCTGTTTTGACAGATAGTAAAGATCCAACTGCGTATTGGAGAAAACTAAAACAACGATTGAAAGCCGAAGGAAATGAAACCGTGACAAACTGTCACGGTTTGAAGATGACTGCTCCTGATGGAAAAAAGCGTATGACAGATGTTGTAGATACCACCAATCTGTTAAGACTTATTCAATCAATTCCGTCGCCAAAGGCAGAACCCTTTAAAATGTGGCTTGCAGAAGTAGGAAAGGACCGTATTGAGGAAACAATTGATCCTGAACTTGCGATAGACAGAGCTTTAGAAACATATCTAAAAAAAGGATATGATGAAGAATGGATACATCAAAGAATATTATCTATAAGAGTTCGTAATGAACTAACGGCACAATGGCAGCAACATGGTGTCGAGGAAGGTAAGGAATATGCAATTCTTACCGATGAAATAACAAAAGCTTGGTCTGGAATGACGACGAGAAAATATAAAAATCTTAAAGGACTTACAAAAGAAAATTTAAGAGATAATATGAGCACAACAGAACTTATCCTTAATATGCTTGCGGAAACCTCTACAACAGATATTTCAAAAGAAGAACATCCGCAAGGACTTTCAGAAAATATAAAGGTTGCAAAGCGTGGAGGTAATGTTGCTAAAATTGCCAGACAAGCATTAGAAACGGAAACTGGGAAATCGGCTATTACTTCAAAAAATGCAACTGAACTAAATCAAGTTGTAGTTGATTTGATTGATGGCATTGTAGAAGAGGAAGAATAAGTTTTAAAATTTTATATAATAGTTTGCCGATAATAAATATTTACATATCGGGCAGGAAAATCTGATATTCCTGCGGGTTCTGATGAAAATGTTCGGGTGAATTTAGTAGGTCCTATTATTCACTGTTCTCCTGACTTGACACGAGTAATGCGGTGCATAGCACCGCAATGAATTGCCTTCGGCATGAATTGAAATCACAGCCTTCATGAATTGAGCCTTGCGGCTCATGAATTGCACTTCGTGCATAATATGGGCAATTCAATTCATGGAGCGAAGCGAGAATTCATGGATGAAATACAATTCATGACAACAAAGTTGTCGATTCATAAGTATTTAATCCTGACTTAACACGAGGATATAAAGAGTGTCGAATTTTGGCGAGAATAAGGAGATATAAATGGAAAGAAAATTAAAAATTTTTACTGTTGTCCCAATAATCATTTTGACGATACAACTATTATTTCATGTTGAGTATATATGGACAAGAACAGTTCATTTATTTTATGAATTTAATATGAGTCATTTATGGAATATATGTTCATATTTATTTGAGATTATTGCAATTGTAGCATTGCTTAAACACAGCAAAATACTATTAAGTATTTATTGGATTTTTAATGCAGCAAGCCCGGCTGAAATAATGATATGTGTAATAGTCGTTCTTTCCCTTGTGTCAATAAGTCAGAAAAGTAAAGATATAATTAAAAAAATATATTATGTTCCAATTCTGCTGTATGGGATTGATGAATTGATTTATAGGATACATAGTTGTAGTCCTGTGTCATCAATAATTAGAGAAGGGTTATTGATAGTTGCATACTATTGTATGGTTTACTGGTGTGTTAAAATTCCTGATAAGCAGTAAGTTTAAGTTCTAACTTAATATGAACTATGTCGAATTTTGTTGTAAGGATGGTATTATGAAAAAATTCATTCCACAAAATCATAAAGAAATTGAAACAATAGGAACATTTGGCACGATATTAATAGCTATTATTATTTTGTTTCCTTTTCTTTTGGGCGCTTGGAGAATTTCTTTGTTTATGGTGTTGTTAGCTTCGCCGTTGTTTTTTATGGGTTTGTTCCCTTTATTAAGAAAATTTGGTTTGTACATAGAAAATGATAAAATTGTTTTTAAAAGATTTTTACGAAAACAACTTGAGGTGAAAGATGTTGCAGGGTTGTTGATATTAAAATCAGAATACAGAACAAGTAATAGTTATCGCTATATAAAAAATGGAGATAAAGGTTTTAAGTATTCGATTATATACTTGAAGGAAGTTGACACTAGATTTGCAGACTTTAATCTGGGTAATATGCACTTCATGTCAAATCATAGAGAAGATGCATATTTTTACACAATATATGATGAAGAAATAATAGAACTTTTTAAAGGTAAGATACCAATAATTATATGTAAATAAGGAAGAATAGGAGGAGGCATCCTCATCTACCCGATAAATTTGGTGGAAGGAGACAACACCTATGAAAAAAAGCGAAATAATTCAAATAATAAATGATTCTATCGAAAATAAAAATTTATGTAGAGTTGGGTATAAATATAATGACTTTCTTAAATTCTTGTTTCCATTAGTAGCAAATGAAAAATTATTTTTATCATCTGTAGAAGGAGATTTTGATTTTTCTGGGTATCATATTGGTAAAATCTCTAATATAGATACCATTGATGTAAGAACAAATGGAGATAAACTTTTTGAAATTATAAAAGCAGAAGGCTTATCAAAATATTTCGATGTACCTGATGTTAATTTATCTGATTGGAAAACCGTGTTTGAATCTTTGCAAAAACAGGATGGATATATCATAGTCAAATGTGAAAAAGATTATGATACGGAATATGCTTTTACCATTGGAAAGATTATTAAAGCAACTACAAAAAGCATTACAATGAAGGATTTCAGTTGTGACGGAGAATGGTATGAGGATGCAATTAATATTCCTTTTAGCAAAATAACATGTGTTGAATTCGGCAGCCGCTATTGTAATGTATTTTCAAGGCACATATAATTTTAAAGATTTTCGGAGGATATAAGAAATCAAAAGGAGAATCTATGAAAAATAATTTAAAAAAAGTCATACTTATGGTTTCGTTGATAGTGGCATTCTGCGTTTTGATGGCGGTAATAGACGGAATACTCAAAGCAAATTACCTTGTTAAATCAATAATAAAGCTTGTACTGTTTTTGGTGCTGCCCGTTGTATATTCTGTTTTTGACAGGGATGTAAATATTAAACAGATGTTTATTCCTGACAAAAAGGGTATAAAGATTGCTGCCGGTCTTGGTATATCAGTTTATGCAGTCATTCTGGGCGGGTATTTGTTGCTCAAAGATGTTTTTGATTTTTCATCAATAACCACGTCCCTTACTCAAAATATAGGCGTTACCGGAGCAAACTTTGTATTTGTATCACTTTACATATCATTTGTAAACTCGCTTCTGGAGGAGTTTTTCTTCCGCGGTTTTGCCTTTATAACATTAAGGCGTATAGCGGAAAGGGGTTTTGCCTATTTATTCAGTGCGGCTGTGTTTGCCGTTTACCATATTGCAATGATGATTGGTTGGTTTGGTATAGGCGTGTTTATAATAGTTATGGCAGGACTTTTTGCAGGAGGACTTATATTCAACTACCTGAACGAAAAAAGTGAAACAGTCTATCCATCGTGGCTGGTACATATGTTTGCTAACTTTGCCATAAATACGGTAGGATTTATGTTGTTCGGGTTAATATGAAAAAAGAATATGTTTTCGGGGTAAAAACATATTCTTTTTTTTGTGTAACGGTTGCCGAACCGAAAGAAATATGATATAATTTTAAAATGATTTTTTACATATAATCAACTGTTTAAAATAAACTGCAAAGGAAAGAAGAATATGAAACTACATAAGATTATTTCACTGATTATTTTATTGCTGCTTATTTCATTGCTTTTTGTGTCAGGTGTGGTAAGGCTGCAGAATGTAACAGATGTGTTTTTGCAAAATGCTGATGTTTTCTTGCATCTGCTTATAATTTATGCAGGCTGCATTATATTTGCACCGGCGCTCGGGGCATTTATCAGTGCAGAACGTAAGATGATACGCGGAATTGTTTATCTGCTCGCGGGTCTTGCATCGGCAGGTGCGGCATTACTTGCACTTTTCACACTTAAATTTGCAATAGGAGAAAAGGCAGCGGTAATTATTGCGGTTTTTGTATCGGTACTGATGATTTCTGTTGTATTTATCATAAGCAACGCCCGGGGACACAAAAAAACAGTTGACCGCCTTGAAGAGAGAGGGGTAAGAACTGTTGTTATAAAACGCAGAACAGCTATAAAAAATGCTTATGCCCTGTTTTTTGAAAATTCAGGAAGCATAGCGTCGTTTGCAGTTGCATTATACCTTGCAGGCGAAGCGGTAGTGCTCGGAAAATGGATGGATTTTACCTGCCCTGTGGAAATGCTGGTTGCCCTGCTTTGTGTAATTGCTGCAGTTGCGCTTATAGGTAACCTTGTAGCTTTGTGGATAGAACGATAGGAGGACAGTATGAAAAAAATATTGACGGTTATAATACTTATCGCTGTTACACTTATTATATTTGCCGCATACTTCGGAATATACGGAGTTGAAATTCCTGCTGAGTATGCTGTTGTAAGCAACGGATTTAAGTATACACTCACAATTACATTGCTTGCGGCTACGGTAGCACACATAGCGGCTATTTTACCGGGTATTCTGCTTGGAAAAGCAGGGATAAAAACGGTAAATGCTATATCGGGTGTTTTGGGATGCCTGTTTGTTGCAGCCCCATTTCTTATATCCGCGCTGATTATTTCTGCCTTGGGCAATGAATTTTATATGATAGTTGCTGCAGTTGCAATACCCTTGTTTGCTATGTCTGTTTTATCTGTGGCTGAAAATACTGCCCGTGCAAAGGAAAGAAGATTTTATGAGCACAAGCTTGCGCTCAGCCGTGGCAAATACTTTAAAAATTATACATTGCCTTTTGCGGTAAAGCCCTATTTTGCTAAAGGAGCAGAAATATTCAGGTCGGCATTTTATACGGTAACAATGCTGGAGGTTTTGAACATAATGGGTGTTACAAATCTCGGCGGGCTTATAAGACACGAGAATACAAGCATTTCAGGAACGGCTTTGGCGGTAATAGGAATATTTGTTTTGCTTATCCAAATATTGTGTATGCTTACAAAGCAGAAGGAGGAAGTAAAATGAGCAAGGCAATATTTGCTGAAGATGTAACTGTAAAAATCGGTAACAGAACCGTACTCAGTGATATTAATATGTCTGTTGAACGTGGCGCAATATGTGCAGTTTGCGGCGGGGAGGACAGTGGAAAAGAGTATCTTAAAAATATGCTCCTTCGTCAGTATGGTGACAAATACAAGCTGACAGGCAAGCTGACGGTAGACGGAATGGAAACCGAGCTTCTGCGCGAGGACGATATGCGTTATGCAAGAATGCTCAGTATAGGCGTATTGCCGAAGGAAATAAAGGCAGACGCATCGAAATATATGACGGGCAAGGCATATATAACCATTCCCTTTGGTGAAAAAATAGCAAAGGGTAAAAAGGAGATTCTGATAGATGCTAAAAGACTGCTGGATATAATGCAGATAAAAAATCCCGATACCCTTTTGAGAAAACGCACAGGCTCCATGAACAAAAAAGAACTTCGTGCAATTTATTATGCGGCAGTGCTTGCAACATCACCTGCGGTACTTATTTCGTACGGTCCCGAAGATGGAATGAGCGAAGGAGAAACAGACGAGCTTTTGAGGCTTGTTATAAAAATATGCAAAATAAAAAACACAGCGCTGCTTATACTGACAGAAAGTGCGGATTTTGCTGAACGGTATTGTGAAGAAATTTATTTCTTAAATAACGGCAAGCTTACACCGGCGGAGGAAAACAGGGCGGAATATGACCGCTTTAAAGAAAACGAAAGTAAGCTTACAATTAAAAAGACAGCGGCAGAGGACGAGGTTTTGTATCAGGCAACAAATGTTACCCTGCAGAAAAAAGGCGGAAGCATAATGAATGCTTCGCTGCGCGGCGGTGAAATAACTGCGGTTTACAGCAGCAATACAAATGTTGCGGCAAAAATACTTTGCGGTAATCAAAAGCCTTTTACCGGTGAAATCAGCAGCAACGGTCAGGATATATGCAAAATTAAGAAAAGAGAACGCGGAGTGTTCAGAGTTTGGGAAAATATTGCCGATTCATTCCCCAGCGGAAAGAGTGTGAAAGAGGTTGTGTCCTGTTTTGCGGGCACAGGCAAAAAGGCGGACAGAAGTCTGGCAGTATTTAATGCTATTACTCTTTCAGGCCTTGGAGCAGGGAAAAGTGATTTACAGGCAGAAGAACTTAGTATGCTTTCGGGAATGAAGCTTGGTATTGCCTGTGCAGTGGCGGCAGACTCACGCGTGCTTATTATAAGCGGAATTGAAAAACTGAAAAAGCTTTCTCAAAACGATATTCTGGAGAGTGTAGCAGCAGTATGTGAAGCCAAAAAAGTGTGCGCAATTATTGTTTCATCCGACAGAGAGATTGTCGAGGCAATAAGCCCTGCAAAAGCGGAATAAAATTCATGTATCGGTATATAATAGCACCGAGGTGAAGGCTTTTGAAAAAGAGAGAGAAAACTCCCGAGGAGATTGAGCTTGAAAGACTTAAACTGGAAGTGGCGTGTCAGCTTGGCTATGAAGAAAAGATTGCTAAATACGGCTGGGGTGCATTGACAGCTAAAGAAAGCGGAAAAATCGGCGGTATTATAAGCAAACTGAGAATGAAGGGGTAAAGTGAATGAAAACACCAATGAAAAAACTGACATACGCGGCGGTAATAGCTGCAATTTATGCGGCGCTGACTTTGTTTTTAACACCAATCAGCTTTGGGTTTATACAGTGCCGTGTGTCCGAAGCTCTTACAATTTTACCTGTAATGTCACCTGTGGCTGTTCCAGGATTATTTATAGGGTGTCTTGTTGCAAACATATACACAGGCAGTATAATTGATATAATATTCGGTTCATTGACTACACTTCTTGCGGCGTGGTGCACTTATCTGACAAGAAAGAACAGGTGGGTGGCTATGATTTTTCCCGTGGTATTCAACGCCATAGTTGTTGGCGGATATCTTGCTCTGTTTGTGGATAAATCCCAGCCGGTATGGCTTTATATGCTCAGCGTAGGTGCCGGACAGGCAGTGGCTTGCTACGGACTGGGAATACCACTTCATAACCTGCTTAAAAAATTTAATTTTTAAATGTGCATAATAACTCTCAAATAAGCGAAAATTAGAACAGACGAAGGCATAAAAGCGGTAGCTTATAAAGGAGAGTTATTATGGAAAAAGAAAAGAAGATTATAAACGGTATATATTGTGAAGCAGAAAACTGCACCTATCACACAACTGATAATAAGTGTAATGCGGGCAGTATACAGGTCAGCTCCTGCGGCTTTTTAAAGTGCGAGCCGGACTGTGCCACATTCAAAGAAAAAAAGCAGTCTTAATGAAAATGCGCCTCATCTTGAGGTGCAATACATATGTTTGACAAGAAGACATATATATGGTAAAATGATAGCATCACAAAAAAGAGGTGTGTTATGAAGATTAACGAATCTGCCGAAAATTATCTTGAGGCGGTACTGATACTTAAAAATCAAAATGGCTATGCAAGAAGCATTGATGTTGCCACCTATCTAGGTTTTTCAAAGCCCAGCGTTTCTGTGGCTATGAAGGCATTTCGCGAAGAGGGGTACATAATAGTAGATGGCGAAGGACATCTTGAACTTACAGAGAGAGGTCTTGCAATTGCAAAGCGTATGTATGAAAGGCACAGAATAATTGCAAAGGCGCTTATGGCTTTAGGTGTTGATGAGGAAACCGCATATGAGGACAGCTGCAAAATTGAGCACGATATAAGCGACCAGAGTATGAACAAAATAAAAGAACATCTTATTAAATTTGGTGCAGAAATATAAAAAAACTCGTATCCGTTACGGATACGAGTTTTTTGTATTTCAATATTATTTACGGAGTGCAGTTTCCTTTTCGTATTCTGCAACTGTGCTGTACCATTCTCCATCAAGGGGAGCACCCTGCTGCTTACAGAATTCATCCCATACATCGCCGAAGGGGAACAGCTTAAGCTCTTCGCTTTCAACCATAAGCTCTGTGAGTCTGCCCTGATGCTGAAGCTCTTCAAAATGCTTTGCAGGGCGGAGAATAGCATAAAGCAATGCTTTCTGGAAGTTTCTGATACCAACTACCCATGCGGAAATACGGTTTATTGATGCATCAAAATAGTCAAGACCGATGAGAGTTTTGTCAAGAGCGTCGCAAGCAACAATTTCCTTTGCAATTTCCTTTGTTTCGTCATCCAGGTGAACTACATGATCACTATCCCATCTTACAGGGTGTGTTACATGGAGTGCAACCTTGTCAAAGAACAGGTACATGGATGAAAGCTTGTCGGAAACAACCTCTGTGGGATGGTAATGACCGTTATCCAGCAGGCAGAGAATATCGTTCTTTGCGGCATAGTTCATATAAAATTCACTTGAACCTACTGTAAAGGATTCACAGCCGATACCAAACACCTTGGATTCAACACTGTCTATAATATGTGCGGGATTCATTTTTTCTGCAAATATTTCGTCAAGACTTTCCTTAAGACGACGGCGGGGAGCAAGTCTATCAGCAGGAATATTTTTGTAGCCGTCGGGAATCCATATATTGCAAAGACAGGGGGAACCCTGTTTCTGACCTATGTACTGCGCGATTTTACGGCAAGCCTTTGCGTGACGAATCCAGAAATTACGAACCTCGTCAATAGGACTTGAAAGTGTAAGACCGTCCACTACCATATCGTGAGAGAAGAAAGTGGGGTTAAAGTCAATGTGCATTCCGCGTTTTTGAGCAAAGTCGAGCCATGCATCAAAATGCTCGGGCAAAATTGCATCACGGCTTACGGGCTTATCTGTAATCGCGTATATTGCGTGAAGATTTAAACGGTGCTTACCGGGGATAAGTGATAAAACCTTGTCAATATCCGCCATAAGCTCTTCGGGATTACGTGCTTTGCCGGGGTAATTACCTGTAACAGCAATACCGCCTGAAAGCTCATCACTGTTTTCAAAACCGCATACATCATCACCCTGCCAGCAATGAATTGAAATTGCGGCACTTGCTAATTTTTTAATAGCCTCGTCGGTATCAACTCCTATTGAGGCAAATTTTTCTTTTGCAGAAATATATCTGTCACTCATAATAATCCTCCGTTATATACCCTGTGGGCATTTTTTCATATATATAATAAATTATACCACAACAAAATTATTAAGACAATGGTTTATATTACGATTTTTTTTGAAAATGTGGCAGAATAAATACGACGGAATGTGTAAATAATGTATATACACACTTATTTTGCCGGAGGGTTAAAGTATATGCTCATTAACAAAGTGGAAATATGCGGGGTAAACACATCTAAACTGCCGGTACTTAAGAATCAGGAAAAAGAGGAACTTATGAAAAAAATAAAAGCAGGCGACAAGGCGGCAAGAGATATATTTATAGAAGGAAATTTACGTCTTGTGCTTAGTGTTATACAAAGGTTTAATAATAGGGGAGAAAACATTGACGATTTGTTTCAGGTGGGATGCATAGGTCTTATAAAGGCAATAGACAACTTTGATGTAAGTAAGGAGGTAAAATTTTCTACCTATGCCGTGCCTATGATTATAGGTGAAATACGAAGGTATTTAAGAGACAATAATTCCATACGCGTAAGCCGTTCATTGCGTGATACGGCCTACAAGGCACTTGCGGTAAAGGAAAAGCTTACAGGTCAGAATCAGGAGGAGCCGGGAATAGAGCAGATAGCAAAGGAAATGAATATGCCAAAGGAAGAAATAGTACTTGCGCTGGATGCCATACTCGATCCCATATCTTTGTTTGAGCCCGTATATCATGACGGCGGAGATGCGGTATTTGTAATGGATCAGGTAAAGGACAGAAAGAACACCGACGAGAACTGGATTGAGGATATCTCCATAAGTGAGGCGATGAAGCGGCTTGGCGAAAGAGAAAAAAAGATTCTCGACCTCCGTTTTTTCAGGGGAAGAACACAAATGGAGGTGGCGGAGGAAATAGGCATATCACAAGCGCAGGTTTCCCGCCTTGAAAAAAATGCACTTATGCACATACGAAAACATATATAACTATTCCATTTGTATAAAGCCAAGACTTTTTATGATGTCAACAGTTATATCGTCATCTGCAGCAAGTCCCTGCTCTTTTTGGTATTTGTGCAAAGCAGACCTTGTGGTTACACCGTACCTGCCATCAATGGCACCGGTATAAAACCCAAGGTCTGCCAGTTTTTTTTGAATGGCCATAAGGTCGGCGCCGTACATATCGGGTGTGATTTTGCGAAACCCTGTTCCGAATACGCCAAAGCAGCCGTTTTCAATTGTTACGGGAGTGCCACGGGAAACGGCATTATAAAGCTCGGCAGCATCACGGTTGTACATTCGTATGCACCCACCCGAGGCGCAAAGCCCAATTGTTTCGGGATGGGTTGTGCCGTGTATACCGAATTTGCCCCAGGGACAGTTAAGCCCCATAAAGCTTCCGCCAAAACCTTCGCCCCATTTTTCTTTAAGGGTTATTTCCCAGCTACCTATGGGAGAAGGAGAGGAACTTTTGCCTACGGCACAGGGATAGGATTTGATTGCTTTGTCATTTTGCAATAGATAAACTCTGCACATCTCGGCGTCTATAAAAATTTCATATTCCTTGTCATCAGCTGTAGCGGAAAAGATTAACATAGCTAAAAGAATCAGTGTGATTATAAATGTTCTTTTCAATATAACACCCCATTTGTAAATGTATATGACTAATCATAAGGAATAAATCTGCAAAACTTCAAAAATAATGAATTTTTAATGAATTTTCAACTTTTCTATTGACTTTTTTTAAATTAAATGGTATCTTATATACAGATTAGCACTCATTGGCTGTGAGTGCTAACAAAGAGGTGGAAAGTATGGAACTTGGTGAAAGAAAAAAGAAAATACTTGCTGCGATTATAGATGACTATATTAAAACTGCGGAGCCGGTTGGCTCACGTACAATTTCAAAAAATCACGGATTGAGTATAAGCTCGGCAACCATTCGTAATGAAATGGCGGATTTGGAGGAAATGGGATTTTTGGATAAGCCTCATACCTCTGCGGGCAGAATGCCGTCAAGCCTTGGGTACAGATTTTATGTGGACAGTCTTATGCAAAAGTATGAGATGACCCTGGATGAAATGCAAAGCCTTAAGGGTATGATGGAGAGCAGAATCCGTGAAATGGATGAGCTTGTTGCGCAAGCAACTGAAATTGTATCGGGGCTTACAAACTATGCGGTTATAGCAACTCTGCCATCATCAACAAGCGCGGTTGTAAAATCGGTAAGACTTTTGCCGATAGGCGAAAAGCAAATAATTATTGCGCTTGTAACCAGCGCGGGTGATGTAAAAAATACAGGTATTACTGTGCCTGCAGGTGTGAGTGATGAATATGTTTATGCGGCATCGCAAAAGCTTGCCGAATGCCTTACAGGTAAAACCCCCTATGACCTTGGCGCAGAAGAGATTGAAGAACTTCAAAGGTGCACATCTGCCTGTCCCGGTCTCATAAACGGTGTATTTGAATTTTTGTACAGGGTGTTTGACAAGGACAAAAAGAAAGCGGTATACACAGGCGGCGTGGTAAATATATTCAACCATCCCGAATACAAGGACCTTGACAAGGCGAGAGACTTTATAAGCTTCATCGGAAGCAGGGATAATGTAAACAGCATATTCAGCGAAATAACTGATGATGAACACATCAAGGTTAAAATCGGTGATGAAAACAGCCGCGAGGAGCTTAAAGATTGCAGTATAGTTGTTTCAAACTATGACGTAGGCGGAAAGCTCAAGGGGAATATAGGAATTATAGGTCCCAAGCGAATGGATTATGCAAAGGTTATTTCCTATCTTAATGCGGTAAGTGATAAACTTAATGTAATACTTTATAAAATGTTTTTTGACGAGGAGTGAAGGTAATGCCTAAAAAGAAGGCAGAAGAAGAAATTCTGCAGGAGGAACAGGTGCAGGAAGAAAGCGCAGAGGTTGAAGCTGCGGAGCCGGAGCAGGACAAAAGCGAAGAATATCTTGATAAGCTTATGAGACTGACGGCAGAATTTGATAATTACAGAAAGCGTACACAAAAGGAAAAGGAATCCCTTTACAATGACGGTATGGCGGCTTGCGCTACGGAGTTTTTACCCCTTGCCGACAATCTTGAAAGATGTGTGGCAGCAGAGGGTGACTACGAAAGTCTGTCAAAGGGAATAGAGCTTATACTTAAACAGCTTAAAGACATTCTCAAAAAAATATCGGTTGAGGAAATCCCCGCGGTGGGTGAGGAGTTTAACCCCGAAGTTCACAATGCGGTTATGCATATAGAGGATGAAAGCATTGATACAAATACTGTTGTTGAAGAATTCCAGAAGGGTTACATCATGAAGGGAAAAGTAATAAGACACAGTATGGTAAAGGTAGCAAACTAATTAAAATTATTGATATTCCGCAAGGCGGAAAGAAAGGACTGGATAATATGAGTAAAATAATCGGAATTGACCTTGGAACAACTAACTCCTGCGTAGCAGTTATGGAGGGTGGCGAAAGCGTTGTTATTGCCAACGCAGAAGGCGCAAGAACAACTCCCTCTGTTGTAGGCTTTACCAAAACAGGCGAGCGTCTTGTAGGTCAGGTTGCTAAAAGACAGGCAGTAACAAACCCTGACAGAACAGTTATCTCCATAAAGAGAGATATGGGTAGCGACAAAAAGGTTGCTATTGATGACAAAAACTACACACCTCAGGAAATTTCTGCAATGGTACTGCAGAAGCTCAAGGCAGATGCTGAAAGCTATATCGGCGAAACAGTTACACAGGCAGTTATCACAGTTCCTGCATACTTCTCGGATGCACAGCGTCAGGCAACAAAGGATGCAGGTAAAATTGCAGGCCTTGAAGTTCTCAGAATAATAAACGAACCTACAGCTGCAGCACTTGCATACGGTATGGATAAGGATAATGACCAGAAGATTATGGTATATGACCTGGGCGGCGGTACATTTGATGTATCCATCCTTGAAATCGGTGACGGCGTATTCGAAGTTTTAGCAACAAGCGGTAACAACAAGCTTGGTGGTGATGACTTTGATGAAAGAATTATAAAGTACGTATGTGAAGAATTCAAAAAGGAATCGGGCATTGACCTGTCAGGTGACAAAATGGCAATGCAGAGACTTAAAGAAGCGGCAGAAAAAGCAAAGATTGAACTTTCAGGTGTTACAACCTCCAACATCAACCTGCCCTTTATCACAGCAGATGCAAGCGGCCCCCGTCATCTTGATATGACACTTACACGTGCTAAGTTCAACCCACTTACAGCAGACCTTGTTGAACAAACAACAATTCCCACAAAGAATGCTATGCGTGATGCAGGTCTTTCTGCAGGCGAAATTGACAAGGTGCTGATGGTAGGTGGTTCCAGCCGTATTCCCGCAGTATATGAAGCTGTTAAGGCACTTACAGGCAAAGAACCCCATAAGGGCATCAACCCCGATGAATGTGTTGCTATTGGTGCGGCTATTCAGGCAGGTGTTCTTGCAGGTGATGTAAAAGACCTTCTCCTCCTTGACGTTACACCCCTTTCGCTGGGTATTGAAACAATGGGCGGAGTATTTACAAGACTTATCGAAAGAAATACAACAATCCCCACAAAGAAGAGTCAGATATTCTCCACAGCTGCAGACGGACAGACAAGTGTTGAAATACATGTACTGCAGGGTGAACGTGAAATGGCACAGTACAACAAGACTCTGGGCAGATTCTCATTGACAGGCATTCCCGCAGCTCCCAGAGGAGTACCCCAGATTGAGGTTACATTTGACATTGATGCTAACGGCATTGTTCACGTTTCCGCAAAGGATATGGGAACAGGCAACGAGCAGAAGATAGACATTACTGCATCCTCCAACCTTTCCGACGAGGATATCGAAAAGGCTGTTAAGGAAGCAGAACAGCACGCAGCAGACGATAAGAAGAAAAAGGAAGAGGTTGACACACGCAACCAGGGTGATGCGGTTGTTTACCAGACAGAAAAGCTTATAAAGGAAAATGGTGACAAATTACCTGCAGAAGATAAAACAGCGCTTGAGGGTCTTATAGCAAGTCTTAAAACAGCACTTGAGGGAACAGATACAGAAGCTATAAAGAGCGCAACAGAAGCAGTAAGCCAGAAGATGTATGAGGTATCTTCAAAGCTTTACCAGAATGCTGCTCCCGGCCAGGATCCCACAGGCGGCGCACAGCAGGGTGCAGACGGTGCTTACGATGCTGACTACAAGGTAGTTGACGATGAGGAGAATAAGTAAGACTTATGGCTACTAAAAGAGATTATTACGAGGTTTTGGGTGTACCCAAAAATGCTGATGATGCGGCGTTGAAAAAGGCGTACAGGTCATTGGCAAAAAAGTATCATCCCGATGTAAATAAAGATAATCCCGAAGCCGAGGCAAAATTCAAAGAAGCCAGCGAAGCATATGAAGTGCTTAGTGACAGTAACAAGAGAGCCCGCTATGACCAGTTTGGTCATGCGGGCGTTGGCCCGTCTGCAGCAAGCGGCGGTTACGGCGGCGGATTTGGTGGTGGCTTCGGCGGCTTTGATATTAATGTTGAAGATATATTTGAAGGCTTTTTCGGCGGCGGTAGAAGCAGCAGAACAAGGGCGGTAAGAGGTGACGATATCCGCCAGAATATTTCTGTAACCTTCAAAGAAGCGGCGTTTGGTGTTACAAAGACAATCAATGTGGTAAGACTTGAGCATTGTAGTGAATGTGGTGGAAGCGGTGCTAAAAAGGGCACATCTCCTGAAACCTGTCCCACTTGCGGAGGCAGAGGTCAGGTGAGAACTACAATGGGCGGATTTTTCTCCACAACCCGTACCTGCGATAACTGTCACGGAACAGGTCATATAATCAAAACCCCCTGTGACGCCTGCCACGGTAACGGTCTTGTTCGAAAAACAAGAAAAATTGATGTTAAAATCCCCGGCGGTATAAATGACGGCCAGGCGATATCAATGCGTGGTGAAGGTAACCACGGACTCAGGGGAGGTCCTGCAGGAGATATTCTTATTGGTATAAGAGTGCAGAGAGACCCCATTTTTGGCAGACAGGGTGACGATGTTGTATGTGACATTCCTATAACATTTGTTGAAGCGGCACTGGGTGCGGAAATAGAGGTACCGACGCTTGATGGTAAAATAAAATATACAGTTCCCGAGGGAACACAAAACGATGCTGTTTTCCGTCTTAAAGATAAGGGTGTAATGCACCTTGGCAGTACACGCAGAGGCGATCAGCTTATAAGAATGGTTATCGAAGTACCCCGAAACCTTTCTAAAAAGCAAAAGGATATACTCCGTGAATTTGCTGAAGAATCAGGCGAAAAGAACTATAAAAACAAAAAGAGTTTTATGGACAGACTGAGAGGGGAAGCATGAAAGAATATATTATAAAAAAAGCTAAAAACGGTATTGAATGGGAAAATGCAAACACTCTTTCCATTGATACATACAAGTGGATGGATAACGGCTATGCGGCAGATGCAAAGGCGTGGTTTTTATATGATGATGAAAACATTTATGTTAAATTCCGCGTTGTTGAGGACAAGGTAAGAGCCGTACACAAAACTCACGGCAGCCCTGTTTGCGAGGATAGCTGTGTTGAGTTTTTCCTGCGTCCCGAAAAGGATAAGAGGTACTTTAATTTCGAGGCAACGGTTATCGGAACAATGCTTTTGGGACTTGGCGAGGACAGATTTGACAGACTGGACACCCTGCCCGATGATATGAGCATTTTTGATATTAAAACAACAGTTAAAGATGCGGATGCATTTAAGGGCGATGCCTGGGAGATAGAATACAAAATCCCCTTTGCATACCTTGAAAAATACTATGGCAAGTTTGACCTTGCAGACGGACTTTATGCAAATGTTTATAAATGCGGTGACGAAACAGAAAAGCCCCACTTTGGAATGTGGAGTGAGGTGGACTGGGAAGAACCTGACTTTCATCGTCCTGAATTTTTCGGAAGAATGTTTTTTGAATAAAAATATTAACAGACTTCGGTCCTTTTGGACTGAAGTCTGTTTTTTACTACCGTTTTTAGGATATACTTATTCATCAACATCTATAACTTCCCAATCATCAGGAGGATTGCCAAGGTCAATTACATCCATAACCTGTCCGCCTTTAAGCGCAGATTGATGTGCTGTAAGTCCGGGGATGTTATATCTTGCAGCATTCCAGATATGAGTGGGTGAGAGCTTGCCTGTGTCGTATGCACGGCAGAAATCATCAATAAGAAAATGATGAGTACCATTATGTCTGTTGTCAATTCCTTCAAATTCTTTTGGAACTCTGTGAAGGGGTTGTATCGGTGAGGATTCTAAAAATCCAAGACCGTTAGCAACTTCATGAATTGCCTTTTCATAATCAGAATTCAGAAGGTCATAAACAACCTTAGGCTGAAGTTCCCCGGTAACGTCCTTCATAATAACCTTACCGGGATTTTCCTCGTCCCAGTGAGAAAGGCTATGTCTTGCAACGGAGAATTCATATCCACCGTCTGTTCCGTAAAACTGGGAAATGTATGTTTCCGGGCAGAACCAACCAACACATCGGTTTTCGCTGATTCTTGCTATACCTCCATTTGAAAGTTCAAGAAGCATGGTAGTGTTTGCAAAGGGATTATTGTAATTATTCTGTCCGTCTGTGCCGTAAATATCAGTTCGGGGACTTTCCTTAAAACCGAACGCAACCACTTTTTTTGCATATACTCCCGGCATTGTGCTGAGAATCATAGAGGTTGAATGTGTGGGGTAGAACATGGGCGGTACACCCGCAAATCTTTTCCAGTCATCTCCACCGCTGCTGCGGAAGCTCTGCTCCATATTTCTTATGTCATGGTTATAATGTGCTTCACCGTATGTAAACTTACCGAAAGTACCTTTTTTGAATTCTCTGCGGCAGAATATGGCGGGTGCTCTGTAATAGCCTGTTTCCCCCATAGAATATGTGAGTCTCGTTTTTTCTACAAGTTCCTTAATTTCGATAATTTCATCAATATCTGTTGTACAGGGAACGGCGCTGTAAACATGCTTTCCCGCTTTAAGTGCAGAAATTACCATTTTGCCGTGAAGAGTTCGCTGTGTAAATATAGCAACTGAATTTATTTTGTCGGAAGCAAGGGCTTTTTCAAAACTATCAACAATTTTCACATCGAATCTTTTGGAAAATTCTTCTGCACGCTCTTTTTTTAAGTCGCAAACATATACATCTTCAACAGAAGGATGAGCCTTGAAAAGCGGTACAAAAAACTGACTGAATCTACCGCAGCCAATAACGGCAATTTTAATTTTTTCTTTACCCATGAAGACATCCTCCTTTTTAGTTACTTTTTTTAGTAAAGTTCCATTCTTTTTCTCTTTTTAAGGTTACAAACTGCTTGGTATCTAATTCCCAATCATCACCGTTTCTGAATTTTTTTCTGAATTTTTTGGAAAGAAGACCCTTTTCCTCAAGATGAATGTAACATGCTCTGTCGCAAGCTCTGCCGCAGATTGATGCGCGGTAGAAGTGTTTTGCCGGCGGATAGAAATAAATGTTGTCAAGTATTTCTTTTGCCTCCTCACAGTCAAATACCGCATCGCCGTTTATAATATCAAGTCTGTTTTCAAATTTCATGAATGCATCCGGAGGCATAAATGGATTTTTTCGCCCGTTTGCGCCGTTATAGTATACAGCGCATCTCCACGGGTCAACCGCTCCGTCTTCGCCTATTGCGTGGCCGGGGCAAGCTTTTACACACTCGCCACAGTTATCGCAAAGGTTATATGTTTCCTTCTGTGTTTCTTCGATTTCAGCGTTTGTAAGTACAAAACAATATCTTATAAACGGACCGTATTCTTTGTTAATAATCCTGTTCCCTAAACCTTTTTCACCTATCCCGCAAATTACAGCAGTTTCTTCAAAGTCAAGCTGTGTTTCAGCTGTTATTCCTCTGAATATATCTGTATAGTCAACCTCAGGATTCGTGCTGTTTTCCTCTTTCATAATGGTCTGGTGCCTTCTTTGGGGAAGAGCAATATAGCCTTCTCTCTCAATAACTGATGCTACCTGAAGCATTGCATAGGGCATTACAGTTTCCTCTAAATTTTCAACCCCCATTGTGGTGTACTGGTAATATACAGTGCCCTCTTCAATACCTCTGTACATACCGCGCAGCACACGGAACCCAAGACCGATAACAGTCTTTGCTTCGGGAAATATCCTAAACAGTGGGCTTTCCTTTGGAAAGGCTGACACACAAGTAAAAGTAACAACGTCGGCATCATATTTTTTTGCACATTCTATAACTCTGTTTTTCATACTGATTCCCCCTTTAAATGCTTTCTGCAGGCAATTTCGCATTTCTTTCCGCAAAGACATGGAACATAGCCGAAATGAGTTTCAGGGAGAAAACGGAGATGAGGATAGAGTGCTTTTGCACTTTCGCTGTCAAATTTCTTTTCACCATTTAAAATTGCCTCCCTCTCGGGATGGTCGTTTAAGAAGTCATCCGGCATAAAGGGGTTTGATTTATGCGCACCCCTGTAATAAACACTACACTGCCAGGAATCTAAACCGTCGTTTGAAATCGCATTCCCGGGGCAGGCCTTGAGACAATCCCTGCAGCCATCGCAAAGTTCACCCTCAAAGGGAGAATCGCATTCGAGGGGAGCATCTGTAATTATGTAAACAAATCTAAGATAAGTCCCATGTTCGGGAGTAATTACCTTTCCGTGCAAGCCTACAGAGCCAAGGCCGCACACTCTCGCTGCCTTGTTTGTGTCTATAATAACATCGGGGACAGGCTTTCCTTCCCCGACGGGGCTTGCGAAAGCAAGCTCGTATGTCCCTTTAACTTCGGGATTGGTGGTTTTGTCACCTTTAATTCTCATGCCCAGTACATTTCTTTGCAGACAGGCATCATAGCCTTCATCCTCTATCATATTACCGAGTTTTAAAAGAAAAATCTCCGCAAAGGTTTCGTCAATATATTTTATGCCGAGGCTTGTATAGGTATAAAACTGACTTTCTGATTCCATTGTTTTGTAAAATCCCTTAGGAACCGGGAGTGCGCAGCCTATTATGCATTTTGCGTTGGGAAGTATGCTCAGGGGATTTCTTTGTATATCATCACTCTCAAAATACTTTATGTCGCCAATGCCACATAAAACTGCACCAAGTTCTTTTGCTTTTTCTTTTATTCTTTCTGCCGTAAGCATCAAAGTTCCATCCTTTCTGATTGTTCGGGCAATAAATCCTTATTTTCAATTACTATCAGGAGAGCGTCCTCGCTTATTTCAAGATAATGCCAGCTTCCTTTATGGACACAGTAGATTTTGCCTTTTTCAATATTTATATCTACGTATTTCTCCTTTTCCACAGTATGCAAAACTGCATTTCCGCGTATAAGTGTAAACGCCTCGTCCGTGGTATTATGGCGCTTCATATGATTAAAACCCTCTTTTGAGTAGCCTTTGTCGTATGTAATGGTTGCAATTTGCCAGGAGTCAGACTTAAAAACAGAATTAAAGCCTTTAAGATTACACTCTATAACCTCGGTCATCGGTCCATCCTCCAAGCTTTTTTTGTGCGCAGCGGCTCTTTAAATCTGCCTTCCATACATCCGCCTTTTTTCTCAAGGACAGATACACAAGCTCTTATGCATCCACCGCACTTTGCCATATTATATCCAACCCAACTGGGGAAGTATTTCTCAAGAGCAGTGTAAACCTTCATAACTTCTTTTTCATTAGCATCGTTTGTAACGCCTTCAAGCAGGTCAAGACTACCGTTTTCGTTTTTGTCAAATACTTCCTTGGGAACAAAGGGGTTGTAGTATCTGCCGCCATGGGTATAGAATGCATAGCATCTCCACATATCTATATCGCCCCACTCAAGCTTTTTGCCTGCTAAATCAACAGTAACGGTCTTACCGGAATCAAGTGCAGGAATACAACCGCCGGGACATTCTCTTACGCATGCTCCGCACCTTCTGCAAAGGGGAGTACCGTTATACATTTCGTCATACTCATCGAATTCTGCATCGGTGAAGATAAATGCCACACGCTGAAGCGGACCAAACTCAGGAGTAAGGAGCATTTTGCTCCAGCCTATTTCACCAAGGCCACAGGCAACCGCTGCAATGCGGAACTGAAACTGCAGGTCAGGGGGGACTTTACCCTCCGAAACTTCGCGTGTGAACTGAACACTTCTGTGATGGTTAGTCTTGGCTTTAGCGTTCTGGCTTACCTCAATCTGTTCTTCAGGTGACAGAGTGTTTCCGGGGCTTCCGTCCATGTCGGAAACAATACCTCTTGCACCGGTATTACGGTAAACAAACGCTTCGTATCCCTCGTCTTCAATAACTCTTCCTACGTGGTGAAGAACAGCCGGCGCAAATATCTCGTTGATGCCGCCGTATGCCATTGACGGGTACTGATAAAACTGTGTACCCTCTTCAATACCACGCTGAACACCACGGGGGATTCTGAAAACAAACCCGATTATGCTCTTTATCCCCGGAAAAAGATAGCGGGGATCCATTTCCTTGGGCGCTCCCTCAAAACGTGATATTGGTGCTATGCCACACGCATCGGCACCGGCTTCGAGCGCTGCTTTTTTTATGATTTCACTCTTTAACATCAATAACCTCCTATGATTTACTTTTTATTCTAAAAATGCAATGTCTGTATTAAGTTTTCTGAGCTTTAATGGATTGCCGTTTTCCACAATATAGGGATAAATATTGTGAGCAGGCTCCAGAAGTTCTAATATGTTTCCGCTGTATGAGCCTTTTATATAGCTTTCAAGAATACGGACAGGGCTTGGATTTACACGTGTTGCAAGCTTTGCTGCTTTAAAATATGGTTCATACTTATGGATATCCTCGGGTCTGATGAAGTTTGTGCGTTGTATAAGTGCCATATAATTTTCCTCTTTTTTCAGAAACTCTTTGCAAATCCCGTGAAAATCATATGCATTATCCATTTTTGAAATTTCGTTTTCGTGAGCAACCAGATTGTCATGAAAATTGTGGGCACTGCAGTTGTTAAGACAACCGCTGTTTGCAAGGAGATACAGCTCCTTACCGTTTTTTTTGCACCAGAGATGCAGTTTTTCAATGGCGCCAAAATCACGGTTAAGCTCACGTTTCATATAGAAACTGTCAAAATAATCTGCAATATATTCCATTCCCTCAATGCTGCCGATTTCCATGTTAACAGATGCTCGGACATGAAGATTTTCAAAGTTGTTTTTTATGAATTTAGCAATAAGCGGGGATGTTGTAGTCACTGATTTCAGACCGTAGCAATTTTTTATATAGTTGGTGGTATCTCCTATTGTATTAAAGAACTCCCTTGATTGACTGTCCGCTCCGTAACAGTTTGCATTAAAGAGCAGATTCAGCTCGACGCCGGCATCTGAAAGCTTTTTCAAATCATCCATCTGCTTTTTCTGGGCTTCCCAGGGGAGCATATCGGTGCGTTTTACCTGATTGTTTCTTCCGTTGGGAAATTCGCCCCATGAAAAATACACCTCATATATATGGGATTTGTATTCAATTATCTTATCTAAGAACTCTGTTCCGGAACATAGCTGATAACCGACAGAATATTTCAAATCAAGCACCTCATTTCATTTGGAGTTCATATTGACAATAACAAATATTGATGCTAAAATGTAATAAAAAAGCAAGAAAAAATATAAAAAAACAAAGAAAAGAGAAGTTTATATGGACTTAGCAGAATTAAATCCCCATATCAGGTATGCAAGGCTTCATTATACGCACTTGGATAATAGCTGTGAATTTAGTGTGTGCTATGATTGTAGATTGTTTTTTGTAGAAAATGCAGAAGGTCACGTTATAGCAAACGGAAATAAATATAACATTTCAAACAAAACTGCGATTTATTTTCCTCCGCAGACAAAATACCGTTTTAATTTTATAAACGACCAAAACTTTAAAATTGTTATTATAGATTTTGATTTGATAAGTGACTTTTCTCACTTGAAAGCATCTCTTGGTACGGCTACAGAAGAAAATTTTTCTCCGGAGAAAGTGTTGAGGTATTCTATACACGAGGTGCTGGCTGAACCAATAGTCAAAACACTTCCTCAAATAGGTGCTTCGCTTACACAGTGTACTGAAAATTTTTTATTAAAGGGTAGCTTCTACCGTGAGAGCTCTTCTGCACTTCTTAAGCTATGCCTGCTTGAACTGGTACGTAACAATTCCCCTAAAGGCAAGCATTCCGGATTGTGTGAAAAAGTAATTGCTTACATATATGAAAACCATGAATGTCAGGAACTGACCAATTCAAACATAGCGGAAAAGTTCAACTATCATCCATACCATTTGAATCATATTGTAAAAGAAGAAACGGGGAAATCATTGCACAAGCATTTAGTTGATATACGAATAAATATTGCAAAAAATTATCTTTTGACTACTTCTTACAGTATAGAACAAATTTCCTGGAAGTGCGGTTTTTCGTCGGTCAGCTACTTTATAAAGACCTTTAAGGACTCAATAGGAATGACGCCTAAAAGATACCGGCAGACTCGTTTCCATACCGAAGTTTAATTAATGGAAATAATAAAAAAATATGTTACGGGTAAATATTGCTAAATCAAACTTATTTCCCTAAACGCATAGAAACAATCCATTGAAAAGTAAGTCTATATATGCTATACTTCAAAAAGATTGAAAGTGATAACGGAATTTGAAAGGAGATTATTGCTGTGGATTGGGAAAAAGAGCTTTATAACCAAAACGAAAAACCGCTTGACAGACTGGTTGACGGATATAGCCATACATCTGTTTTCCGCACAATGGCATTTGTTGGAGACAGCCTTTCTTCGGGAGAGTTTGAAACACGCGACAGCACGGGCATGGCAGGATATCACGATTTGTATGAATACTCGTGGGGGCAGTATATTGCAAGAAAAAACGGCCTTAAGGCATATAACTTTTCGCGTGGCGGAATGACCGCAAAAGAATATATGGAGAGCTTTGCTGAATCAAAGGGTATGTGGGATACAGACAAGGCCTGTCAGGCATATGTTATAGCACTCGGAGTTAACGATATATACAATGCGGGTATGGAAATAGGAAGTGTTTTGGATATTGACAGGGAAAACTACTTAAACAATAAACCGACTTTTGCCGGTTACTACGGGGGAATTATACAAAGGTATAAGCAAATTTCGCCCGGGGCAAAGTTTTTTCTTGTTACATTCCCGAATACAAACACTCCGCAAAGAGATGCAAAAACACTGGGGATGATAAACTGCCTGTATTCTATGGCTGAATATTTTGACAATACATATGTAATTGATTTATATAAATATGGTCCTGTTTATGATGAACGATTTACCCAAAAGTTTTTTATGTATGGTCATATGAACCCGAGTGGATATATTCTGACAGCAAGAATGATTGATTCATACATAGATTACATTGTACGGCATAATCCGGATGATTTTAAAACAATAGGATTTGTTACTACCGATATTAAATATAAATGATGAAAAAGGCTGAACTGACTGTTCAGCCTTTTATATATTCACTTGGCGACATATTCTTCTTTTGCCTGAATACCTTCGAAAAATACTGTGGGTCGTTGTAGCCTGAGCAAAAGGCAATATCATTTATGCCGGTAAAACCCTGTTTTATAAGGGTACAGGCGTGCTGTATGCGTAGAGTATTAACGTACTCTGAAATGCCTATACCAAATTCATTTTTAAAAACGGTGGAAATATATTTTTGATTATATGACAGGTTGTCAGCAATTTTTTTTAGTGAAAAATCTGTGTCGGTAAAGTTATCGTCAACATATTTTTTTATATTCAAAGCAGTATTGTTGTTTTTGTGGTGGTCGGTTTTTTTGTTGCCAAGATAAGAAAAGGTATAAAGCAAAATGCTTTCACTCATAAGGTCGCTCATCTGTGAGGATATAGAAATACCCGAATTCCATACGGGATATACATCATCGCAGCCGCAAAACAGGTAATTCTTTTTTGATATGTTAAGGCTTTCCATAATCTGATTGCCACGTGCACCCAAAAAGCTTATATACATATACGAAAAATCATCTCCCGATTCAATGCAGAATGGGAAAGAGGGGAATGTAAAAAATACATCACCCTTTTTAAGGGAATGCTCTTGTCCCATGGTATGAAGAGTGCCTTTTCCGGAGCGAACATAGTGCATTTTGTATACCGATTCTGTTTTGAACCCGGTAAAAAACTGAGGTTTTGTTTCGAGTACAAAGTGTATGGTATGTATAAAATGGAGGTAGTTGTGCTCGGGTATAAAATGGCAAATATTTTTAATCATTAGGTTCACCGCCTTTAGTACAATTATAACACGTGTAAATGCAAAAAATCAAACTTTTTTTCACAAATATGTGGAAATAATCCATTGAACGGGTGAACGCGATATGCTATACTACAGAAAAAAGAGAGGTGTTTTTTATGAAAAAAGTAAGAATAGGTGTACTCGGCGGTTATCGCGGTACAAGCATGATAAACTACTGCAAGCGCTCGGATAATGCAGAGGTTGTAGCAATTTGTGATAATAATTCCGAGGTTTTAGAGGCACAGAAAGAAGTGGCTGAAGGGTTTAATATTACATTTTACGACAATTTTGATGATTTTATAAATCATGATATGGATGCAGTGGTGCTGGCAAATTATGCACATGAGCATGCACCATTTGCTATACGCGCAATGAAACGTGGCTTGCACGTATTCTCCGAGGTTGTGCCTGCGGCAACAATGAAGGAAGCGGTTGAGCTTATTGAAGCGGTGGAAGAGTCGGGTAAGATTTATGCTTATGGAGAAAACTACTGCTATATGTCTGCGCCTTATGAAATGCGCAGATTATACAGAGAGGGAAAAATAGGTGAGTTTGAATACGGCGAAGGTGAATATGCCCACAATTGCGAGGCTATATGGCCCAGTATAACCTATGGAGAAAGAGACCACTGGAGAAACAATGCGAGTGCAAATTTTTACTGCACCCACTCACTTGGTCCCATTATTCATATTACAGGTTTGCGCCCTGTATCGGTTGTGGGATATGAAGGAGCAAACAACGAAAGAAAACTGCGTACCGGTGCAAAATCTGCATCCTTTGGTATGGAGATGGTTACACTTGAAAACGGTGCAGTTGTAAAGAGTATTCACGGAGGGCTTTATACTCACAATGTATGGTACAGCGCATACGGTTCTAAGGGAAGTATGGAAAGCGGAAGAGAAGCCTTTGTAGAGCAGATTGGCGGAGGCATAAACCGAATCAGTGTAAGGTCGGATGAGTATTCAGGCAAATATGATATTAAAAACGAGGTGTATGAACCCGAGTATGCGGAAAGTGACAAAATAAAAGGCTTTGGTCACGGCGGTTCCGACTTTTTCTCAATGTATCATTTTGTTGAAAAAATTCTTGGCAATCCCGAGGCGGATATAATAGATGTTTATGAGGCAGTGGATATGTGGCTGCCCGGTTTATTTGCACATCGCTCGGTACTGGAAGGAAATGTGCCAAAGGCAATTCCTAACCTCAGGGATAAGGCAGTACGCGAAGAATGGAGAAATGACGTTGCCTGCACCTTCCCTGAAATTGCGGGAGATTCATTACTTCCTACCTGTAAGGGTGGCACACCCGAAATTGACGATGGCGTTTATGAGCATATGAAACAGTTATGGGAGATTGAACGCAACAAAAAAGAAGGCAATTACAGAACGATGGCTTTAAGTCAGGGGAGTAAAAAATAATTGGGGTGATAACGTGAAAAATCACGTTATCAGCCTCCGGCGGATTTAATTGCACCGCCGAAATTTTCGCACCATATATAGTGCGAAACGGCGACGTGCATAATTTCCATTATACGCCTTATCTGCCCACGAAAAGTGCGTGTATTTTTAATTACTATTTGTGGGCAGAAAGGCTGTGGAAATTAAAATGAAAATAGGATTATTGCCATTATACATAAAGCTATACGATGATATTGGAACAAAAAGGGAATATCTTGAAAAATTCTATGCCGAGGTGGCACAGATATTTTCAAAAAAAGGAATAGAGGTTATTACTGCAGATTTTTGCCGTATTAAAGAGGAATTTGAAAATGCAGTTTTAGAATTTGAAAGAAAAGGTGCAGATGCGATTGTTACCTTACATATGGCTTATTCGCCGTCACTTGAATCGCTCGAGGCACTTACAAAAACAAAGCTTCCTATAATAGTTATGGACAGTACTCCAACTTTGGAATTTACACCAATGCAGGACCCTGCTCACATAGGTTACAATCATGGCATACACGGTGTGATGGATATGTGCAGTATGCTTAAGCAGAAGGGTAAGCCATATGCAATTGCAGCAGGACACTATCTTGAATCGGACGTTATTGACCGTGTGTGCGGATTTGTGCGTGCGGCGGTGAGTGCAACGTCACTTGGCAAAATGAAGGTTGCACTTATTGGCGGTGCCTTCAACGGAATGGGTGATTTTGCAGTTGAGCCAGCAGAGCTTAAAGACAAATTTGGAATATGTGTGGAAGACATAACACCACAGACTCTTGCGAAATTTAGAAATGCTGTTACATCCGAGGATATTGATAATGAAATTTCGGAGGATAAAAGAAAATATAACTTCTGTGAAGACGTGGTGGGGGAAGAGTACAGAGAATATACATCTGTATGCCTGGCATTGCGTAAGCTTATAGATGCACAGGAATACGATGCATTTTCGGTTAATTTTTTAAATGTTGAAGAACTTGGCACAATGCCGTTTGTGGAATGTTGTAAGGCAATGGAAAGAGGAATAGGATATGCAGGCGAGGGTGATGCACTGACTGCAGCGTTCACGGGTGCTTTTCTTAAGAGCTATCAGGAAACAAGCTTTGTGGAAATTTTCTGTCCCGACTGGAAAAACAATAATGTGTTTTTAAGCCATATGGGTGAAATGAACTACCGCATATGTGATGAAAAACCGTTTATATGCCGCACAGGGTCAGTATATGTAAAGGGCTCAATGCCTTATGCCGGCTACTCAAGAATGAAAGGCGGCAGTGGTGTGTATGTGAATATAAGCCGTGAAAAAGACGATTATCAGCTTCTTGTTACACCATGCATAATGCTTGATGTAAAGAATGACAGCTTTAAGAGGTCAATGCGCGGATGGATGCAGCCGCAAACAGAAAGCACAGCAGAGTTTCTTGAAAAATTGAGCAAAAACGGAGCCACACATCACAGCAGCTTTATATATGGAGCATCAGCAGAAGAAATAGAGTTTTTCGGAAAGCTTCTTGATATAAAAACTGTTGTTATATAGGAGGTGGGAAGGTTGTTTAATTTTATATACAATGACTATGATAAATATGTGTATGAAAATGAGTTAAAAAGCTTTTTGCCCGACAAATTTATAGATTTTCACGTGCATCTCAGCAAGAAGGCTAAAACAGTAGCGGGCGACCACAACGGCGGCTCAAGTTGGGTAGACCTTGTGGCAGGGGAAATGACAAGTGAGCAGATGTTTAATGCATACAATACAATGTTCCCCAAAAAGGATGTAACACAGCTTGTGTTTGGTGACTGTATGCAAAAGGTTGAAGATACTAATAAATATGTTATAGAAGAAAAAGCAAAATATGGCTTCCCAACTTTGATGAGAACAGATTTTGGTATGACGGGTGATGAGCTTGAGCAGCTTGCAAAAAGAGGAGGCTTTATTGGTTTAAAGCCGTATCTCACCTTCTGCCCAAGGTATATACCGTCGTCCGAGATAAGAATTTATGACTTTTTGCCACACGAGCAGCTTGAAACGGCAAATAAAAATGGCTGGGTTATTATGCTTCATATTCCGCGTTCAAAAAGACTGCGTGATGAGGTGAATCTTGCACAGCTTATGGAAATTGAAGAAAAATATCCCAACATAAAGCTTATAGTGGCACATATTGGACGTGCATATTCAAAGCAGGATTTGGGTGATGCATTTGATACACTCAAGCACAAAAAAAATATGATGTTTGACTTTACTGCCAACGTGTGCGATGATGCCATAAAGGCGTGTATTGAAGCCGTGGGCACAAAACGTTTGATTTTTGGCTCGGATATGCCGGTTGCAATAATGAGAATGTTCCGCACCACCGATGAAACAGGCTTTTATTATAACAATGTTCCAAAGGATATTTACGGCAACAGCTTTAGTGACCCTCATATGCGGATTACTGAAAGAGAGGACGTAACACTTATGATGTATGAGCAAATA
>JAZNUH010000078.1:0-8144 GCA_045592225.1 Clostridia bacterium
GAAAAGTCCGGACAGGTTGCCACAATTCTTGTAATATCATCTGTTTCCAGAATATTTTCTGTTTTATATTTATTTATCCATTCGATAAGCTGTGTAAGCTTTTCCTCGCCCTGCTCCTGCATAAAGGCGCGGGCATAGTCGATGCTCGCCATAAGAAGATATGAGGGAGAGGTGCTCTGGTAAAGATGCACCGCATCGTCGATGCGTGCGGCATATTTAAGATTTGAAACATGAAGCATTGCACTGCCTGTAAGTGCGGGCAATGTTTTGTGGGCGCTTTGCACACACATATCTGCACCCGACTCCATAGCCGTGGGGGGCAGAAGAGGAGAAAATGCAAAGTGGGCACCGTGTGCCTCGTCAACAAGCAGAGGTACATCAAATGAATGGCATATATCCGCAATTGCTTTTACATCAGCAGTAAAGCCAAAGGCGTTGGGCGAGGTTATAAAAACACATTTTGCCGTGGGATTTTGGGCAAGTGCCTGCCCTATTTTTTCGGGCGTAGGGGGCATTGCAATACCATTTTTATAGTGGGGCTGAACATACACGGGGGATGCTCCGCACAAGGTAAGAGCCGAGAAAACCGAGATATGACAGGCTCTGTCAATTATCACGGTATCGCCGTCACCTGCAACAGATGAGAGCATTGCCATATTACCCGAGGTTGAGCCGCCTGTTAAAAAGAAGGTGCGCTTTGCACCAAAGGCTTTTACAGCAAGAGAGAGACTTTCTGCAATTGCGCCCTCGGGTGCAGAAAGGTTATCGGTATCGGGGAGCTCGGTAACATCGAGGGGGAAACCTGTGTTGCCCTTATGACCCGGCATATGAAAGCGCAGGGTGTTTTTATCTGCATATTTTTTTACTGCATCCATAATGGGTGTGTGCATAATATCAGTCCTTTTTTAATATACATTTACTAAAACGCAAAGGGGGTGGGGCTATGAGCAGACCAAGAAGAAAAAGAAACAAGCCTGTTTCCCGGGCAAAAAAGCGGCTTGCCTTATTCGGGATAAGGCTGTGTGCAAGCGCACTTATTTTAGGCAGCATAATGCTGTGCAACCTGATAAACGATTACACAGCAGTTTTAGTCAGAAATGCGCTGGGACAAAGCACCGACCCTGCCTATGTTAAGGAGCAGGCGGTGACAGTGTTCAGGCAATTTTACGGTAATTGATTATTTCTTGTTGCCTAAAAGCTTGTTAAGCTCGGACATAAAGGTGTTAATGTCCTTAAACTGTCTGTAAACCGAGGCAAAACGTACATAAGCAATTTCGTCAAGGTCTTTGAGTCTGTCCATTACAAGCTCGCCTATGCGTGTGGATGTAACCTCGCGCTCCAGTGAGTTTTGCAGAATGTTTTCAATATCGTTAACAGTGGTTTCAAGCGCACCGATTTCAACGGGGCGCTTTTCACATGCCTTTAAAAGACCGCCGAGCAGCTTTTCACGGTCAAAGCGCTCGCGAGTTTTATCCTTTTTAATTACCATTACGGGTACTGTTTCAATTCTTTCATAGGTTGTAAAACGTTTTTCGCAGTTGATACATTCACGTCTGCGACGAATGGAAATTCCTTCATCAGAGGGACGTGAGTCTACTACCTTACTATCGGCATGACCGCAAAAGGGACATTTCATAAAATCACCTGTTCTTTCTTTATATATTCCTGAAGGTATTTAATACCATGGGAGCACCGTTTTCTGACCACATAAACGCCTTTATGCACTTGTAATCACCATAAAGCTTTACAGACATGGGTATTGTAACAGGTTCTGTTTCTTCGCCGGTGATTGTAACCTGTGTTGTATCAACATAGGTTGCAAGAGAACCGTCTGCAAGGCAGAGGGCAACAAATACGCGATATGTGCCGGGGGTTTTACAAAAAACATCAACAGTTACATCGGCATATCTGCCGTTTATTGTACAGTCAGTTATATTTACATACTCCGAGGGGAGTAAAATAAGCTCTTCAAGGTCAAAGGGATGTTCATAGTCGGTAACAAGAACAAGGGCGGGGCCGTTTACCATTGCCAGAGAGAAAACATTTCCCGCAACGGCTATGGAGACACCCTCTACCATCGAAACCTCTGTCTGTGAAAAACTGTTGGAGCCGGTGGCAACAAGTGTGCCGTCAGCCTTAATTCCAAGTACATGACGCCAGCCACAGGAAAGGGCAACAACGTCATCCCATTCATCGGTGAAGTTATCCTCGCCGTGGGTATTTATGCCGGTAAACAGCATTTTACCGGTGGAGGATATACCTGCTATAAACTGATTGCCGACAGAAATCTGTCTGGCATTTTTCCAGTCAGCCGGAACAAAGTTTTTGTAGGGCTGTGATGCTGAACTGTCCCAGGAGGATATGTGCATCTCGCCCGATTTTGATACTGTGGCAGTCATATTAAAGCCCGAGTGAATGTCGGTAATATTTCGGGTGTATGTCGAACCGTCGGACGAGTGGGTGGAAAGCACAGTTCCGTCCCAACGCAGGGCGGCAATATGAAATTTACCAACGCTTATTTTTACAATTCCCTTCCATGCTGAAAGGTCATAATCAGGACTGGTGGAAATTACAGTGCCGGATGATGTTAGTGCGGCAAAGTGATTGCCATAGGGAAAAGCATCTATATCTACAATATCATAGTTTGCAAAGTTATCAAGAGCCGGATTATCAATGCCGGTATGGGTGAACATACGGTCTGC
Source organism: Clostridia bacterium (assembly GCA_045592225.1). Classification (GTDB taxonomy): domain Bacteria; phylum Bacillota; class Clostridia; order UMGS1883; family UMGS1540; genus JAZNUH01. Next base: position 2,703 of record JAZNUH010000078.1, read on the forward strand.
TGTGAGTACAGAAATTGAATTTATTCCGACAGCTATATCAGTTTGTCTGTGGCTTACGGGGGTAAGCGGCTTTTCGTACAGATTCCATGAGGAAACATCGGCGCGTCCTTTGTAATTGATACCGCCGGCAACCAGCGTTCCATCGGTTTTTACAATAACTCCAAAGGGGTCGGAGTTATGGGTGCCGCGTGCATAACCCATATCAAGACACAAAACGTTGGTCTGACCTACAAAGGGGGTAAATGCAGTGTTGTGCGCGGGGGCATCTGTATAAAGTGTGCCCTCACTGTCTGCGGCAAGCATATAGCCTGTAAGGGCTGTGCCTGTGGCTATACATTTAATATTCTTCCAGCTGTCACCTGCCCATACGGTTTCACCTTCATCATTGAAGCTGTGTGCCAGCTGACCCAAAGCACGGAGAGCACCATTATTTAAAATAAGCATAGTGGAGTTTCCGCCCGCAAAAACCGCCTTTACGTTTATATATGAAGAAAGGTTTGTGTTGCCGAGGTAGTTAATGCCTGTGCCTATACAGGTTGCATCGTCTTTAAGGGCTACGAGATGAAAATCGCCCGCTGCAATTTGGGTTACGTCTGTCCAGTCGGAAACCTCCATGGAATCAGTACAGCCTGTAACTACAACACCACCATCAGCAGTTATGCCGGCAACAAATGCAACGCCGGCTGTAATGTATACAATATTTTCCCAGTCGGATACATCAATGGTATATTCGCAGCTTTTACCTGATGGGAGAGTAACGCTTCCGCTGTCAAGTCCTGTGAATAATACACTTCCGTCCGAGGTAAGACCCACGGTGAAATATTCACCTGCAGCAATTTGAATAATATTTTCCCAGTCATAGGTGTCACACTGACCGTAATCGTATTCATCATTCGGATGGGTTGCTGCAATTTCTGTGGAATATACCCTGCCATAGGCGGAAAGTGCCGCTGTATGAAAAAGACCCACTGCGACCTGGGGCACAGCAGAATAATCACTGCTTGCCATAGGTTGCAGCGGGATAAAGCTCAAAATTAAAATAAGGGCCAGAATAAGCGAAAATTTTTTCATAGGGTTCAGCCTTTCAGGGAAAAGGTGGATTCAACTATTTTCATGGGGTTTGACAGGAGCATTTGTTCTGCACCGGTAACCCCTGCGTATTTTTGCAAAATTCGTTTTGCGCTTGACAATACCGGAGGACGTTGCGTGTCGGAGTGGCAGTCGGTTGCAACTGCAAACACCATATTGCCCTTAATCATTTTACGCATAAAAAATCGTTGCGCCAAAGAAACATGGGGGAGTATAAGCGAGGTTGCATTAATCTGTATAAGTGCACCTTTGTCTATAAGTTTTTTTATAAAGCCTGTGCCGTGGCGGTATGAAATGCTTCTTTCGGCGTGGGCAATAACGGGCGTGTAGCCCATAGCTGTAATATCGTTAATTATATTGATAATACTGTCCTTTGTATATACCTCGGAAAGCTCAAGCAGAACATAGCGTGAACCGCAAAGGGTGGGTATTTTATTTTCTGCAAGAAGGTTAAAGCATACCTTGTCGGCAGACATTTCACAGCCCGGATGAACTGTAATATCAATGCCCTGCTCTTGCGCCATAAGGTTTAAGGTATTTACTCTGTCATAAATATCCCGGGCAGAGGGTTCATATATGCCTGGGATGAAATGCGGGGTGGCAATAATATGCTTTATACCGTCATCACAGGCTTTTGAGAGCATAGCCAGTGACTGCTCGCGGGATTGTGCACCGTCATCGGTTTCCCACAGTATATGAGAGTGTATATCACAAAACACGGTGAATGCTCCTCTTTATTATCAATAGTCGTAATAATAGTATCTGTACTTATAGCTGCTTGACTGACGGGTTACATTGTTAAGCACGGTACCCAAAAGCTTGGTACCCGATCTGCGGAGTGTTTCCAAAGATACCTTTACGTCATCAAGCTCCGCATTGCCTGCTGAAACCACCAGAATGGAAGCATCTGCCTCTTTGGTGAGTATTGCTGCATCTGCCAGCAGGTTAACGGGGGGTGTGTCCATAATAATCATATCATAGGATTTGCGGAGAGTTGCCACAAGCTCGGAAAGTGCAGGGGATGCCAGCAATTCCGCAGGGTTGGGGGGACGGTATCCGCTTGTAAGTATATGCAGATTTTCTGTATCGGTAGTCTGTATCGCTTCTTCACAGGTGGCTTTGCCAACTATTATTTCGCTTACACCGACAGTATTGTCAAGGGAGTAGAACTTGTGCTGAACGGGTCGGCGAAGGTCAAGGTCAAGAACAAGGGTTTTTGTACCTGCATAAGCAAAGGCACGGGCAAGGTTTGCAACAGTTGTTGACTTGCCTTCACCCTGAAGTGAACTGGTGATAAGCAAAACCTGTATTTTATCTATACTGCTTGAAAACTCAATGTTTGTACGCAGTACGCGGTAAGCCTCCATTATAGGGCTGCTGGGTGCAGAGCTGTCCTGAACGGACAAAGACAGGCTTTGTGAGTCGGAAGTATTGTCGTTGATTTTCTTGTCGCTCATAACTAAAGCTCCTCCTTACTTGTTTCGTTTTCTCTGGGTGTGCAGCTGCTTTTCAAGAGAGTTAAACTCGGGAATAGAAACTAAAACTGCCACATCAAAATTGTCTGTAATATCGTCTGCAGTGTGAATTACCCTGTTAAACACGGCAAGCAGCAGAATAAGACCTATTCCGACAATCACACCGAGGATAATGGCAATACACAGGAATATAATTATGTGGTCATCCACAGGTGCCATGGGTACATTGGCGTAGTCAATTATCTCCATATCCTGAACACGTATTTTTTCAAGGGCAACCTTTACCAGCACATCCGATACGTTATTTGCAATTTCTGCCGCATTCAGCGGGTTTTTGTCTATAACAGAAAGCTCGAGTATACGCGAGCCTGTAACCAGTGAAACATTTATGTTTTTGGGGAACACTTCAATATCGGGAATATTGGCGCGAACCTCGTTTAAAACCGCATTGCTGGTTGCAATTATCTGGCAGTCCTTTGCCAGCTTTTCAGCAGTGAGTACATCATTGTAGTTTACAGCTCCTTCAGCAGCTTCGGATGAACTTTCGCTGTATACAAAAATAGTCGAAAACGCCTCAAATTGGTCGTCCTTGATGTAAACAAAGTAGGTGCCGGTAAGGAATGCAAATAAAACGGCAAACACAACACATATATACCATTTTTCCTTTATCAGCTGTAAAATTTTAAATAAATCAAAGGATTCGGATTTTTTACCCATGACAATAGTTCAGTCCTTTCAAAATGTGTATTACTGTTGTTTTTTAAGTTTCTGATTTATGATTGTTTCGATTTGCGAAATAACCGCCGCATCGTCGCAAAGCAAATCGGAAAGCCTGTTTACAGATTGAATGAAGGAATGGTCAAAGGTGACGGGCTTTGCCGTGTAAATTTTCTTATGCTTTGTGGCGGAAATACCCTCCTCGGATAAAAGCAGTTCTTCATAAAGCTTTTCACCGGGTCGAAGACCGGTATACTCGATTTTAATATCAACATCGGGTATATTGCCCGAGAGGGTTATCATTTTACGTGCAAGGTCATCAATTTTAACGGGATTTCCCATATCAAGAATAAATATTTCGCCGCCGTTTGCCATACTTCCTGCCTGGAGAACCAGCTGTGCCGCTTCGGGTATGGTCATAAAAAATCTTACAATATCGGGGTGGGTGACAAGCACCGGACCGCCTGCTTCAATCTGTTTGCGGAACAGGGGAACAACACTGCCGTTACTGCCCAAAACATTACCAAAACGCACCGCAACAAAACGGGTGTTGCTTTTGGTGTTCATATACTGTATAAGCATTTCTGCCACGCGCTTGGTAGCACCCATAACATTGGTGGGGTTTACCGCCTTGTCGGTAGAAATAAGAACAAAGGTGTCGGTCTGGTGTTCATCTGCCGCTTTTGCAACGTTAAATGTGCCGAATATATTGTTTTTTACTGCCTCGGCGGGACTGTCCTCCATAAGGGGAACATGCTTATGTGCCGCTGCATGAAAAACAACGTGAGGCTTGTACGATGCAAATACACTGTCAAGTCTGCTCTTATCACGTACCGAACCGATAAGAACAGTTACGTTTAAATCTTTATATGTACGTGAGAGCTCCTGCTGAAGCTCGTACGCGTTATTTTCATAAATATCAAATATAATAAGCTCTTCAGGCGCAAAGGGTGCAATCTGACGGCAGATTTCAGAGCCGATTGAGCCACCGCCGCCGGTTATGAGCACACGCTTACCCGAAATTATATTGCTTATATTTGTATTATCAAGGATTATTTCTTCTCTGCTTAAAAAGTCATGTATGTCAAGGTCACGGAGTATAACCGGATTTTCAACAAGCATTTTGTTTATTTCCGGCATAATTTTTACTTCTGCAGGAACCGATGTACAAATCTCGGCAATTTCGCGGATAGTGTGGGGCGGGGCAGAGGGTATGGCAATAATAATTTGCTGGATTTTGTATTTTTCTACCGCTTCGGGAATGGTTTCCCTGCCGCCGTACACCGAAATGGCGCCTATGCGTTTGCCACGCTTTGAAGCATCGTCATCGATAAATACAACCGGATAAAGGTTGAGGCGGTTGTTTGTACGTATTTCACGCAGTATCATACAACCTGCTGAACCGGCACCTACTATCATGGTAGGGCGCAGATTTTTGCGACGGTGCATTGTTGGTGAGGAGAGCAGATTATAAAAATATTTATAGCCCATCCTTGAAAGTCCAAGCAGAGCCACCTCGAAGGTAGCGGCTGTCAGATACATAAATTTACTGTGCGGGAGCATAACCACAAATCTGCCATAAACAAATATAAGCACAACAGAAATAAGTACACCGCCAATGAGGGTATACACTTCTGACGTGCTGGAAAACTCCCACAAACTTGAATAAAAACGGCAGATAAAAAAGACAAGTATGCTGATTACTGCCGATGGCACCACAAATTTAACCACTGTTTCTCCTGAAGGATAACCTGAGGGCAGAATATCGTTTATAAGCTTGAGTGCGGCAATGTAGGAAAATAAAACAATAAACGCATCTACAAACAGAAAAAAGAAGCGGTGCAAAACGATTTTTTTAATCATTTTAAGGTTTTTTGAATTTGACAACCAATACGCCCCCAATATAACTCAATACACATATATTATTTTAGCATATTTTGTACATATATGTCAAGCAAAAAGATATGGTATAAAAAACCCGGGAAAAAGCAGAAAAAAACAAGGTCGGCAACACATGTCGCCGACCTTGAGATATGCTTTTTAAGACTATTCAGCAGAATAGGGCAGAAGCGCAACGTGACGTGCTCTCTTTATAGCGAGAGTCAGCTTACGCTGGTGCATAGCACATGTGCCTGTAATACGTCTGGGCAAAATCTTTGCT